>JAMPXV010000155.1 GCA_023700985.1 Lysobacter sp. | reverse complement strand
GAGAGGTGCGCGGCGAGGCTCTGCAGCTCCGGGTAGCGGTTGAAGAAGTGCTCGCGGTTGAAGCGCCCGTCGGTGGCGGCATAGGTCTGGAACTCGCCGTCCACCGTCTCCGCGAAGCGCTTCTCGAGGAGCTGGCCCGCGTCGCGCGCGAAGAGCGGGTCCCAGTCGCCGCCCCACAGCACCTTGATCACGTTCCATCCCGCGCCGGCGAACAGGCCCTCCAGTTCCTGCACGATGGAGCCGTTGCCGCGCACCGGGCCGTCGAGGCGCTGCAGGTTGCAGTTCACCACGAGCACGAGGTTGTCCAGGCGCTCGCGCGCGGCCACCGACAGCCCGGCGAGCGATTCCGGCTCGTCCATCTCGCCGTCGCCCACGAAGGCCCACACCTTGCGCCCGGCGGTCTGCGCGTGGCCGCGGTGCTCGAGGTAGCGCATGAAGCGCGCCTGGTAGATGGCGAAGAGCGGGCCCAGGCCCATGGAGCCGGTGGGGAACTGCCAGAAGGCGGGCATGAGCCACGGGTGCGGGTAGGACGAGAGCCCCTTGCCCCCGGTCTCGCGCCGGTAGTTGTCGAGCTGCTCCTCCGTGAGCCGCCCCTCGAGAAAGGCGCGCGCATAGACGCCGGGCGCCGAGTGCGGCTGGAAGTAGACGACGTCTCCCGACTGCCCCGCGCGGAAGAAGTGGTTGAAGCCCACCTCGAAGAGGTCGGCCGCCGAGGCGTAGCTCGCGATGTGCCCGCCCAGCTCGCCGGAAACGCGGTTGGCGCGCACCACCATCGCGAGCGCGTTCCAGCGCACCAGCGCCGAGAGCCGCGACTCGATCTCGAGGTTGCCCTGGTACGGGGGCTGCTCGTCGAGGCCGATGGTGTTCACGTAGGGCGTGGCGAGCACCTGCGGCAGCGGCACGCGGCGCACGCGGGCGTGCTGCAGCAGCCGGCGCAGGAGGAACGTGGCGCGGCCGCGGCCCTCGGAGGCGATGATCGCGTCGAGCGCGTCGATCCACTCGCCGGTCTCGACGGCGTCTGTATCGGGGGAGTCGGCCGCCCGGGGGATGTCCGGTTCCATGGGCTGGAGGGTCTCGTGAGGGAGCCGTGAGCTTACCCGCGCGCCCCGCAAGCCGCCATCCCCCCCGCCAATGTCCTCTAGTGGACTTTTGTGCATTGCAGCGTTGACACCCGCGTCGGGGCGGGCTTATGGTGCGGCAGGTTCTATATAGGAGTTAGCATGCCCCGCGCCATCGTCCTCGACCGCCGCGACAACGTCGCCACCCTCATCGACAGCGGGCAACCCGGGCAGGCCTGCACCCTCCAGGGCGAGGCGAGCGGCGAGGTCGTGCTGCTGCAGGCCGTGCCCTTCGGCCACAAGGTCTGCGTCCGCGCGACCGCGGCCGGGGGCGACATCCTCAAGTACGGCCAGGTCATCGGCAAGGCCGCGAAGCCGCTTGCCGTCGGCGAGCACGCGCACATCCACAACGTCGAGTCGGCCCGCGGCCGCGGCGACAAGGCGGAGGGCTGAAACCATGAAGCGTACGTTCCTCGGCTACCCCCGTTCCAACGGCACCGTCGGCGTGCGCAACCACGTCGCGGTGATCTCGGTGATGGACAACTGCAACCCGGTCACGCGCGCGATCTGCCAGGCGGTCGACATGACGCTGCCGGTGACCACGCTCTTCGTGCGCGGCCAGTACGGCCACGACCTCGAGGTGGCGTTCAACACGCTCGCGGGCATGGGACGCAACCCGAACATCGCCGCGGTCCTGCTGGTGGGCCTGGAGGAGCAGACGACGGAGGAAGTGGCCCGCCGCATCCGCCCGGCCGGCAAGCCCGTGGAGGCCATCAACCTGCAGCCGCACGGCACCATCAACGCCGTCGCGGAAGGCACGCGGCGCGCCCTCAAGCTCGCCCTCGGCGCCTCCCGCGCCCGGCGCGAGCCCTGCCCGGTGTCCTCCCTCCTGGTGGGCGTGGAGTGCGGCGGCTCGGACACGACCTCCGGCCTCACCTGCAACCCGACGATCGGGGCCATGGCGGACCGGCTGGTCGAGGACGGCGGCTCCGTGATCATCTCGGAGACCTCGGAATTCCTCGGCGCGGAGCACCTGTTCGCGGCGCGCGCGAAGGACGAGGCCGTCGGCAAGGCGTTCGTCGAGGCGGTGGTGCGCCTGGAGCGCGAGGCGGTGAGCCGCGGCATGGACATACGCGGCACCAATCCCACGCAGGACAACATCCGCGGCGGCCTCACGACCATCGAGGAGAAGGCGCTGGGCGCGATGGCGAAGGCCGGCACCTCGCCGCTGAGGGGCGTGCTCGCCTACGGCGAGGCCCCCGCCGGGAAGGGGCTGCACTTCATGGACGCGCCGGCGCCGGCGGTGGAGAACCTCACGGCCATGGCCGCGGCCGGCTGCCAGCTCATCTTCTTCGGCACCGGCGTGGGCAACCCGATCGGCAACATGGTCGCGCCCACGGTGAAGGTGTGCGGCAACGTGAACACGCTGCTCACGATGGCCGACAACATCGACTTCGACGCCTCCGAGATCCTCGAGAAGAGCGCGAAGGTCGGCGCGGTCGGCGATCGCCTCTACGACTTCGCCGTCGAGGTGGCCTCCGGCACGCGGACCACCAGCGAGCTCCTCGACATCCGCGAGACGGCCATCAGCCGCTTCGCCCCGACGATTTGAGGTCCCCGGCCCGTGACCAAGCTCGAGCGCGTGAGCGAATCCATCACCCGGCGGATCGAGTCGGGCGCGCTTCGCGAGGGCGACCGCCTGCCCTCCGAGGAGCAGCTCGCGGTGCAGCACCGGGTGAGCGTGGGGACCGTGCAGAAGGCGCTCGCGCGGCTGGCCAACTCCGGCCTCGTCACGCGCGAGCACGGCCGCGGCACCTTCGTCACCGGGTCGCGGGTGCGCACCTCGGACGTGAGCTACCTTCGCTTCCGCGACGCCGCCGGGCAGGAGCTGCCGAACTTCATCCACCTGCGCTCGGTGAAGCGGCTCAAGAGCCGCGGCCCGTGGTCCGACTTCCTCGGCGACGAGCCCGCCTACGTGCGCATCGAGCGCCGGATCAGCGTCGGCGGCAAGATGGACCTGCACAGCGCGTTCTGGCTGCGCGAGGCGGAATTCGCGCGCCTGAACGGCAAGGACCGCGGCGCGCTGGAGAAGAACCTGCGCGTGCTGCTCGGCCAGAAGCTTTCGCTGCCGACGCTGCGCGTCGACCAGTGGATCCGCTTCGAGCGCCCGCCGCAGGCCGTCGCGCGCATGCTCGGGCTGGGCAAGGACCAGCTCGGGTTCGTCATGGAGATGCGCGGCTACACGCTGCGGGACAGGCCGCTCTACTACCAGCGCGTGTGCGCCGGGCCGTTCGCGCAGAACCTGGAGATCGTACGCTGACGGCGGGAAGCGCCGCCGTCCCGATGGCCCGCTGCCGCATCCTTCCGCGACGGCACAAGAACAGGAACGAGGGGGAGCTGAAATGAACGCGACAGGGCTCGACAGTGGGAACCCGGCCGTCGCCGGGCCGACGCCGCTTCTGGCGGTGGACGGCGTGACGCTGCAGTACAAGACGCGCGAGCACCTGGTGACCGCGACGTACCGGGTCAGCTTCGACGTCTTCCCGGCGGACCGCTTCGTGCTGCTCGGTCCCTCGGGCTGCGGAAAGTCGACGCTGCTCAAGGGCGTGGGCGGGTTCATGAAGCCCGTCGAGGGCACGATGAGGCTGAAGGGGCGGGTGATCGAAGGCCCCGGGCCGGACCGGATGATGGTGTTCCAGGAGTTCGACCAGCTGATGCCGTGGAAGACGGTGCTCGCGAACGTGATGTTCCCGATGCGCGTGAGCCACGCCTTCCCGCGCAACGAGATCCGCGACCGCGCGATGGCGGCGATCGAGAAGGTGGGCCTCACGAAGTTCCGCGACATCCACCCGCACATGCTCTCCGGCGGCATGAAGCAGCGCGTGGCGATCGCGCGTGCCATGGCGATGGAGCCCGACATCCTCCTGATGGACGAGCCCTACGCGGCGCTCGACGCCCTCACGCGGCGGCAGATGCAGGAGGAGCTGCTGCAGCTCTGGGAAGACACCCGCTTCGCGGTCCTCTTCGTCACGCACTCCATCGAGGAGGCGATCATCGTCGGCTCGCGCATCCTCGTGCTCTCGCCGCATCCGGGCCGGGTGAAGGCCGAGCTCAACGCCCACCAGTTCACGCACACCGAACAGGGCAGCGCCGAGTTCATGGCGCTGAACCGGCGCATCCACAACATGCTTTTCGCCGAGCGCATCGAGGCCGAGGCGCTGCAAAGGGAGTCCGACCATGCCTGAGGCCCGCTCGAAGCTGCTGCCGCCGCTGCGGCCCGAGGTCGAGAACACGTCGCTCGAGTCCGGCCAGATCGGCGAGGTGCAGCGCCCCCTGTCCGCGTGGGAGCGCATGGTCAACCTCGACTGGGTGCGCCGAGTCGCGATCCTCGTGGTCCTTGCGCTCGCCTGGGAGATCTACGGCCGCTACCTCCAGAACCCGCTCATGGTGCCCACGTTCTCGAACATGGTCACCGCGCTGTGGGACGCGACGGTGCACGGACCCCTGCTCGATCGCATCTACACCTCGATCCGGGTGCTGCTCATCGGCTATGCCTGCGGCGTGGGGCTGGCGGCGGTTTTCACCGCGCTGGCGGTCTCCACGCGCATCGGCACCGACCTGCTGTCCACGCTTACCGCGATGTTCAACCCGCTGCCCGCCATCGCGCTCCTGCCGCTGGCGCTCCTGTGGTTCGGCCTGGGCGTTCCCAGCCTGGTCTTCGTGATCATCCACTCGGTGCTCTGGGCAGTCGCGCTGAACACGCACTCCGGATTCCTGTCCGTGTCGGAGACGATGCGCATGGCCGGCCAGAACTACGGGCTTCGCGGGGTGCGCTTCGTCGTGCACGTGCTGATGCCGGCCGCGTTTCCCGCGATCCTCGCGGGCCTCAAGATCGGCTGGGCATTCGCCTGGCGCACGCTCATCGCGGCCGAGCTGGTGTTCGGTGTTTCCTCGCGCTCCGGCGGCCTGGGCTGGTTCATCTTCGAGAACCGCAACCAGCTCGAGACCGCCTACGTGTTCGCGGGGCTGACCGCGGTCATCATCATCGGCCTGCTGGTCGAGAGCGTGATCTTCCGCAACATCGAGATCCGCACGGTCAGGAAGTGGGGCATGCAGCACTGAAGCAGGCAGCGCGGCCGCGTTCGAGCGGGGCCGTGCGCCGAGTCCGCCGGCAGGCTGGCCGGTGCCAACAACCGAGGAGGCGATGACATGGAAGAGCCGGGCTTCATAGTTCACCACAAGGGCGACAGCCTGGGCGTGGTGGTCGTGGAAGACGTCAAGGCGGGCCAGAAGCTGAAAGGCTGGATCATGGACACGAACGAGACGATCGAGCTCACGGCGGCCTCCGACATCCCGCTGGGCCACAAGGTCGCCCTGTCGGCGCTGAAGAAGGGCGACACCGTCCTCAAGTACGGCAACGACGTCGGGCGCGCGGTCGAGGACATCGGCGTGGGCGGCTACGTCCACTTCCACAACATCAAGAGCAAGAGGTGGTGAGATGACGCACGATCATTTCTTCGGCTACCGGCGCGCCAATGGCCGCGCCGGCATCCGCAACTACGTCCTCATCCTGCCGGTGGACGACATTTCCAACGCCGCCTGCGAGGGCGTCGCGAACAACGTCTTCGGCACCATGGCGCTGCCGCACTCCTACGGCCGGCTGCAGTACGGGGAGGACCTCGACCTGCACTTCCGCACCATCATCGGCTGCGGCGCGAACCCGAACGTCGCGGCGGTGCTGGTGATCGGCATCGAGCCCGGCTGGACGCAGCGCGTGGTCGACGGCATCGCCGCCACGGGCAAGCCCGTGCAGGGGCTGCACATCGAGGGCAAGGGCGAGCTCGCGACCATCGCCGAGGGCTGCCGGGTGGCGCAGGAGTTCGTCCAGTACGCGACCGAGCTGCAGCGCGAGAGGATCGGCATCGAGGAGCTTTGGGTCGCCACCAAGTGCGGCGAGTCCGACACCACCTCCGGCATCGCCTCGTGCCCGGCGGTCGGCAACCTCATCGACAAGCTCGACGCGCGCGGCATCACCAGCTGCTTCGGCGAGACGACGGAGATCACCGGCGGGGAGAAGCTCTGCGCCTCGCGCGCGGCGAACCCGGAGGCGGCCGCGAAGTTCATGAAGGTCTTCCAGGCCTACCAGGACGAGGTCATGCGCTTCAAGGTGGACGACCTCTCCGACAGCCAGCCGAGCAAGGGCAACAAGGCCGGCGGCTTGAGCACCATCGAGGAGAAGGCCTTCGGCAACCTGCAGAAGATCGGCGAGAAGGCCATGTACATCGACGTGCTCGCCCCGGCGCAGGCCCCCACGAAGGGACCCGGGCTCTACTTCATGGACACCTCGAGCGCGGCGGCCGAGTGCCTGCCGCTGCAGGCGGCGGCGGGATTCGTGCTGCACCTCTTCCCGACCGGCCAGGGCAACGTCGTGGGCAATCCCATCATGCCGACCCTCAAGCTCACCGCGAACCCCAGGACCGCGCGCGTCATGAAGGAGCACATCGACCTGGACGTCTCCGACGTCCTCAAGCGGAAGATGACGATCGGCGAGGCCGGGGACGCGCTGATCGACATGTCGGTGCGCATCAGCAACGGCCGCCTCACCACCGCGGAAACCCTGCGCCACCGCGAGTTCGCCATGACCAAGCTTTACCGCAGCGCCTAACCGACAGGAGGACGAACGTGAATACCAGCAACGGAACGAAGCGACGTACGTTTGCAAGGCTCGGTGTCTCCCTGCTCGTCCTTGCCGCGGGCCTGGCCGGAATGCCGGCCGGGGCCCAGGTGAGCGAGATCCGTTTCGCCAAGGGATTCGGAATCCCCTACCTCCCGGTGATCATCCTCGAGGAGCAGGGGCTGGTCGAGAAGCACACGAAGCTTCTCGGGCTCCCGGAGGCCAAGGCGAGGTTCATCCAGCTCGCGAGCGGCGCGGCGATGACCGACGCCCTCATCTCCGGCAACCTCGAGTACGCCACCGGCGGCCCGGGCCCCCTCCTGACCGTCTGGGACAAGACCCGCACCAGCCTGAACGTGCGCGGGATCGCGGCGATCAGCTCGATCCCCATCTATCTCAACACCATCAATCCCAAGGTGAAGACCATCCGCGACTTCTCGGATGCCGATCGCATCGCCGTGCCGAGCGTGAAGATCTCGACGCAGGCGGTCACGCTGCAGATCGCGGCGGAGAAGGAGTTCGGCCGCGGCAAGCACGACGTCCTGGACAGGCTCACCGTCTCCATGGCGCCGCCCGACGGCCACAACGCGATGATGAGCAAGGGCACCGAGATCAACGCGAACTTCACCAGCCCGCCGTTCATGTACCTGCAACTGCAGAACAACCACGCCCGCACGGTCCTGAGCTCCTACTCGGTGATGGAAGGGCCGACGACCTTCATCCTCATGTGGACCACGCAGAAGTTCCACGACGCGAACCCGAAGCACCACCAGGCCGTGCTGAACGCGCTGGAGGAGGCGAACAAGTACATCAAGGAGAACCCGCGCGGCGCCGCCGAGGCCTTCATCAAGAACCAGAAGTCGAAGCTCGACCTCGCCTTCGTCCAGGAGATGATCGCCAACCCCGAGAACCACTTCACGACCGCCCCGCAGAACCTGATGAAGTACGCGGACTTCATGTCGCGCATCGGCTCCCTCAAGCAGCGGCCGGCGAGCTGGAAGGACGTGTTCTTCCCCGAGGTCCACGACCGCCAGGGGAGCTGAGGCGGCATGCGGAAATACGACACGACGGAGCTCTCGGGCTGGCTCGCGCGCGCCTTCGTC
>JAMPXV010000154.1 GCA_023700985.1 Lysobacter sp. | reverse complement strand
CTCTTTCCCGGGCTCACGGAGCGCATCTTCGCCTCCCGGGACAACACCATCTACCACCTCTTCCAGAGCCGCTTCGGCATCAACGTGCTGCGCACCGACGAGCGGCTTCGGGCCGTGCTCGCAGGCGGCGCCGCGGCCGGCCTCCTCGGGGTGGCGTCGGGAAGCCCGCTCCTCGAGATGCGCCGGGTGGCGCTCACCTTCCGCGACCGCCCCGTGGAGCTTCGCGTCTCGCTCGTCAACACGGCCTCGCACGTCTATCACAACACCTTCGGCAAGGGCGAGGGGCTCTAGGGCCGTGCAGACCGCGCTCCTCATCCTGCCCAACTTCGTGCTGATCCTCGTGGGCCTCGCGCTCGCGCGAGGCTTCGACTACGGGCGCGGTTTCTGGGAAGGGCTCGAGAAGCTCGTCTACTTCGTCCTCTTCCCGGCGCTCCTCTTCCGCTCGCTCGCCGTGTCCACCCTCGACCTCGGCAGCGTCGGCAAGGTGGTCGCGAGCGGTGCCGCCGTCATGCTGCTGGGCATGGCGCTGGGCTGGCTCGCGCGCCCCCTCTTCCGGGTGGAGCCGCGCGTGGCCGCCTCCTGCTTCCAGTGCGCGTTCCGGTTCAACACCTACATCGGCCTCGCGGTGGCCGGCAGCGTGTTCGGCTCGCCCGGCGTGGCGGTGGCCGCACTGCTCTTCGGGGCGCTCATCCCGCTCGCGAACCTCGGGGCGGTCGGGATGCTCGCCGCGCACTCCCGCACGAACTTCTGGCTCGAGCTCGCGAAGAACCCGCTGGTGGCTTCCACGCTCGCGGGGTTCGCCTGGAACCTCGCCGGGCTCGGCCTGCCGGGCTTCCTCGACCAGACGCTGCACCTGCTGGGCTCGTCGGCGCTGCCCGCGGGACTTCTCGCGGTGGGTGCCGCGCTGCGCATCGAGCATGGCCGGGCGAGCACGGCAGCGCATGCGTGGTGGCTGGGCGTGAAGCTCGCTGTGCTGCCCGTCGCGGCCTGGGGCTGCGTGCGGCTCCTGGAGATCCCGGGCGTGGAAGCCGGCGTGCTGGTGCTCTGGGCGGCGCTGCCCACGGCGTCCAGCGCCTACATACTTGCCGTGCGCATGGGCGGGGACGGCCCGTCGGTGGCCACGCAGATCACCGTCGGGACGCTCGTGTCGATGGCGACGATCCCGCTGTGGGTGGCCGCGGTCACCTGAGGCGGGAAGCAGCCGGATGCGCGCCCGGGCGGGCAACTTGGCGAACACGGGCGTTTTGCGGGAAACTCGGGGCTCCGCCTGGCGGCAATCCCGGATGACGACCGAACCGGCCTTCAACCCCGTCCTCCTGGACATTCCCGATCACCTCGAAACGGAGAGGCTGCAACTTCGCGCCCCCCGTCCGGGCGACGGCGCGACCCTGTACGCCTCGGTGATCGAGACGCTTGAAGACCTGCGCCGCTTCCCCGCCTCGATGCCCTGGGCGATGGAGGAGCCGTCGGTGCGGAAGACGGAGGAATTCTGCCGCCGGGGGGCCGCGAACTGGATCCTCAGGGCCGACTTCCCCATGCTGCTGTTTCGCCGGGGCACCGGCGAGCACGCGGGCAACTGCGGCCTGCACCGGTTCAACTGGGAGACCCGCGTGTTCGAGATCGGGTGGTGGTGCCGCAAGTCCTTCCAGGGGCAGGGGCTCGCCACCGAAGCCGCGGCAGCCCTCACCGGGTTCGCATTCGCGCATCTGGGCGCGCGGCGCGTCTGGTGCGGCGCGGACGAGGCAAACGAAAGAAGCTGGCGCGTGGCCGAGAGGCTCGGCTTCGGGCACGAGGGCACGCTCACGAGCGAGCGCTGCGACCCGGACGGAACGCGGCGGAACATGCGCGTCTACGCGACGACGCGCTGACGACGCCCGTCCTCCGTCCTGCGCCACCAAAAGGAAAGGGCCGCGCGAGGCGGCCCGTTCTTCCCTGCGGCTGCGAGGAGGATTACTCCTTCGGAGCCTCTTCCACCGGCGGCAGGACCTCGCGGGCCGCCACGCTGGTGAGCTTCTCGCGGATGCGCGCGCTCTTGCCCGAGCGGTCGCGCAGGTAGTAGAGCTTCGCGCGGCGCACCTGGCCGCGACGCTTGACCTCGATGGAGGCCACGGACGGCGAGTAGGTCTGGAACGTGCGCTCCACGCCCTCGCCGCTGGAGATCTTGCGCACGATGAAGGAGGAGTTCAGCCCCTTGTTGCGCTTGGCGATCACCACGCCTTCGTAGGCCTGCTCGCGCTTCTTGTCGCCTTCGACCACCTGCACCTTCACGATCACCGTGTCGCCGGGGGAGAAGTCGGGGATCTTGCGCCCGAGGCGCGCGATTTCTTCCTGCTCGAGTTTCTGGATCAGATTCATGTTTCGGTCCTTTCGATGTCCGGCCTTTTCGGCCATTTCCGGCAGAGCAGCCCGGTGGGCTGGTGCGCGGCGGTTTTTCTTGCCCTACTGCTGCTCCTGCATCTGCTGCTCGCGACGCGCCTCCTCGAGGAGCTTCGCGTCTTCCTTCGAGAGAGCCCGGCCCTCCAGGAGGTCCGGCCGCCTCGCCAGCGTCCGCGCGAGGGAAAGCTTGCGCCGCCACCTCGCGATCGCCGCGTGGTTGCCCGAGAGGAGAACCTCCGGCACCCGCGCGCCCTGCCATTCCTCCGGCCGCGTGTAGTGCGGCCAGTCGAGCAGCCCCTCCGAGAAGGAGTCCTGCGCCGCGCTCGCCGCGTCGTTCAGGCTCCCCGGCAGGAGCCTCACGATGGCGTCGATCATCACCATCGCGGGAAGCTCCCCGCCCGAAGTCACGTAGTCGCCGATCGAGACCTCCCGGTCCACCCGGCGCGCGATGAGGCGTTCGTCCACCCCTTCGTAGCGCCCGGCGACGAGCACCAGGCCCGGCGACTTCGCGAGCTCCCTCGCCACCGCGTCCGTGAAGCGCTCGCCCTGCGGCGAGAGCAGCACGACCTGCGGCCTTTCCACCCCGGCGGCCTTCTGCCTGGCCACCGCGGCGTCGATGCAATCCTCGAGCGGCCCCGGCAGCATCACCATGCCGGGCCCGCCGCCGTACGGCCTGTCGTCGACCGTGCGGTGCGGGTCGCCCACGAAATCGCGCGGGTTCCACGCGCGGAAGTCGAAGCCGCCTTCCTCCAGCGCGCGCCGCGTGATGCCGTGGCGGGTCACCGCCTCGAACATCTCCGGGAAGATCGTGACCACGTCGAAGCGCATCATCAGACGTCGTACCCCGCTTCCCAGTCGACCGTGATCCGCCCCGCCTTCCGGTCGACCGACTTCACGTAATCCGCGACGAAGGGAATGAGACGCTCCCGCTCGCCGCGCACGACCAGCACGTCGGAACCGCCGGTCCTCAGCAATTCCTCCACCTGCCCGAGCGCCTCGTCCTGCAGGTTCACCACCGCGAGCCCCACCAGGTCCACCCAGTAGAACTCGCCCGATTCCGTTTCCCCGAGTTCCTCCCGGGTGACCGCGACGTCGAACCCCCGGAGGAGCTCGGCGGCGTCGCGGTCGTCGACGCCCTCCAGCTTGGCGCTCACCGCGGCGGGGCGGACCTTGAAGTCCTCGAGCACCGCCGAGCGCCACCCCGACTTCGTCCGCAGCCACCACGAGGGATGGTCCGCGAGCCCGTCGGGGGTTTCGGTGAAGGTCCTCAGCTTGACCCAGCCCTGGATGCCGAAGGGGCCGTGGATGCGCCCCATCACCACCAGCCGCGACTCGTCCCCCGCGTACGGGGAACCGGCGGGATTACTGGGCCGGGGCTTCGGGCTTGGCCGCGAGCTGTGCCTTGCCACGCTTGACCAGCTTCTTCACCGCGTCCGAAGGCTGCGCGCCCTTGGAAACCCAGTGCGCGACGCGGTCGAGCGAGATCCGGAATCCGGGCTCGTTCTCGGCGGCCTTGGGGTTGTAGAAGCCGATGCGCTCGATGAAGCGCCCGTCGCGCGGCATGCGCGAATCGGCGACGACGACGGTGTAGTAGGGGCGGTTCTTCGCGCCGCCGCGCGCCAATCTGATGACGACCATGATGGCTCCGATCCCGTTGAAAACGGGTAACAGTTGCTGAAGGATCTCCCGCGGCCTCAAGCGACCCGGAAGCTGAAAAGCCTTGCATTATAAGGGGTTGGGCGGCTCCGTGCAACCGCGGGGCTACCCTCGCCCCCGACCCCTCTCCCTCGGGAGAGGGCCGGGGTGAGGGTCAGCGCATGCCGGGCAGCATGCCCTTCATGTTGCGCATCATCTTGGCGAGCCCGCCCGAGCGCATCATCTTCATCATCTTCTGCATCTGCTCGAACTGGTTCAGCAGGCGGTTGACCTCCTGGACCTGCACGCCCGCGCCCGCGGCGATGCGGCGCTTGCGCGAGGCCTTGAGGAGCTCGGGCTTGCGCCGCTCCAGCGGCGTCATCGCGTTGATGATGCCCTCCGTGCGGCGCATCGACTTCTCCTGCAGGTCCGGCGACTGGCTGGCGGCCTGCGTGAGCTGGGAGGGCAGCTTGTCCATGAGGGCGGACACCCCCCCCATCTTCTTCATCTGCTGGATCTGCGACTTGAAGTCGTCGAGGTCGAAGTCCTTGCCCTTCTTGAACTTGTCGGCGAGCTTCCTCGCCTCGCCCTCGTCGACCGATTTCCTCGCCTCCTCGACGAGCGAGACGATGTCGCCCATGCCGAGGATGCGCGAGGCCATGCGCTCCGGGTGGAAGGGCTCGAGGCCGTCCATCTTCTCCGACACGCCGGCATACTTGATGGGCGCCCCGGTGATCGCCCGCACGGACAGCGCCGCGCCGCCTCTCGCGTCGCCGTCGAGCTTGGTGAGGATGACGCCGGTGAGCGGCAGGGCCTCGCCGAAGGCCTTCGCGACGTTGACCGCGTCCTGGCCCTGCATGGAGTCGACCACGAAGAGCGTCTCGACCGGGTTCACGGCCGCGTGCACCGCCTTCACCTCGGCCATCATCGCCTCGTCGATCGCCAGTCGCCCGGCGGTGTCGACGATGAGCACGTCGTGGTAGTGCCTGCGCGCCCAGTCGAGGGCGTTGGCGGCGATGTCGACCGGCTTCTGCGAGGCGTCCGACGGGAAGAGGTCGATGGCGAGCTGCGCGGCCAGCGACTTCAGCTGCTCGATGGCCGCGGGGCGGTAGACGTCGGCCGATACCAGCAGCACCTTCTTCTTCGCGCCCTTGAGCAGCCGCGCGAGCTTGCCCGCGCTGGTGGTCTTGCCCGCGCCCTGCAGGCCCGCGAGCAGGATCACCGCGGGAGGCTGGGTGGCGAGGTTCAGCTGCGCGTTGGTGCCGCCCATGAGGGCGACCAGCTCGTCGTGCACGACCCCCACGAGCGCCTGGCCGGGCGTGAGGCTCGCGACCACGTCCTGGCCGAGCGCCTTCTCCCTCACGCGCGCGATGAAGTCCTTCACCACGGGCAGGCCCACGTCGGCCTCGAGGAGCGCCATGCGCACCTCGCGAAGGGCCTCGGCGACGTTGTCCTCCGTGAGGCGCGCGTGGCCGCGCATCGTCTTGATGACGGAGGAAAGTCGCTGCGTCAGTGAGTCCAGCATGGGGAGGGCCGAAAGGGAATTGGTGTAGACTGAACCGCCCCGAAAATGAGCGATTCGATTCTCCATTTTAGCACTGCCGCCTGCTGGCTCGCCCTCGCGGCGCTGGCCTGGCACGCAGCCCGTGGCGCCGCAGCCGCGGCCGGCGCCGCACCCGGCGGGGCTTTCCGGCTCGAGGGCGTGCTGCTGCCGGTGGCGCTGGTGCTGCACGGCATGGCCGTCTACAACGGGGTCGTCACCGAGGCGGGCATGAACCTCGGCGTGTCGAACTCCATCTCCCTCATCGTCTGGCTCACCGTCGCCATCTACTGGCTCGCGAGCCTCGCGGTGCCGGGGCTCGCGAGCATCCAGGGGCTGTGGGCGCCGATCGCGCTGGCCGCGGTGCTGCTGCAGGCCTTCCTGCCCTCGCACTACATCGTGCGGCACGGCGGCGACCCCCTCTTCACGCTGCACTTCGTCATCGCGATGCTCGCCTACAGCCTGTTCATCGTGGCGACCATGCACGCGGTGGTGATGCTCGCCGAGCAGAAGTGGCTGCACCGCGGCGTGATGCCGCCCTTCCTGAGGAGCCTGCCGCCGCTGCTGGAGATGGAGGCGCTCCTCTTCCGCATCCTCTTCGCGGCGTTCGTGCTGCTCACGCTCACGGTGGTCTCCGGGCTCTTCTTCTCGGAGCAGCTCTTCGGCCGCCCGCTGCAGGTCACGCACAAGACCGTCTTCGGGATCCTCTCCTGGGTGATCTTCGGCTGGCTCCTCGTCGGGCGCTACCGCTACGGCTGGCGGGGCAAGCGCGCGGTGTACTGGACGCTGGGCGGGTTCATGGCCCTGCTGCTCGCGTACCTCGGCAGCAAGTTCGTACTCGAGATCATCCTCCAGCGGGGCTGAGGGCCGGCCCCGGTGTCCGACCACATACCGCTCGCCTGGCTCTTCACGGCCCTTGCCGTGATGCTCCTCATCGCCGGGTTCTTCTCGATCGCCGAGACGAGCATGATGGCGCTCAACCGCAACCGGCTGAAGCACCTCGTGCGCGAGGGCCGGCGCTCGGCGCGCCTCACCCAGGAGCTGCTCGAGAAGACGGACCGGCTCCTCGGCGTGATCCTGCTCGGCAACAACCTGGTGAACGCCGCCTCGGCGGTGCTGGTGGCGGAGATGTCCATCCGCCTCTTCGGCGAGGGCGAGTACACGCTGATGATCGCCACCGCCACGGTGACCTTCTTCATCCTCGTGTTCAGCGAGATCACGCCCAAGGTGATCGGCGCGACCTACCCGGAAGCCATCGCCCTGCCCTCCGCGTACATCCTCTCCCCGCTGCTGCGCGTGGCCTACCCGGTGGTGTGGTTCGTGAACCTGTTCGTGCAGGGGCTCCTGCGCCTGCTCTTCATCAAGCCGCGCGAGGACAGCGGCGAGAACCTCTCGATGGAGGAGCTGCGCACGCTCGTGCTCGAGGGCGGGAAGTACATCCCCAAGAAGCACCAGTCGATCTTCCTCAACCTCTTCGAGCTCGAGGACATGACGGTCGACGACACGATGACGCCGCGCGGCCAGATCGAGGGCATCGACCTCGAGGACGACCTGGACGACATCCACACGGCGATTTCCACCGCGCACCACACGCGCCTCGTGGTCTACGAGGGCGGCCTCGACAAGGTCGTCGGCATCCTGCACGTGCGCAAGTTTCTGAACGCCTCGCGCCGGGAGCCGCTGGACAAGGACGGCATCCGCGCGATCCTGCGCGACCCCTACTACCTGCCCGAGGGCACGCCGCTCCTGCAGCAGCTCACCAACTTCCAGGAGCAGATGCGCCACGTGGGCCTGGTGGTCGACGAGTACGGCGAGATCCTGGGCCTGGTCACGCTGCAGGACATCCTCGAGGAGATCGTGGGGGAGTTCACCAGCCAGAAGCCGATGTCCGGGAACCTCGTGCGCAAGGAAGCCGACGGCACCGTCATCGCCGAGGGCACCTGCCCGCTTCGCGTCCTGAACCGCAAGGCCGGCTTCCACTTCCCCCTCGATGGGCCCAAGACGATCAACGGCCTGGTGCTCGAGGCCCTCGAGGACATCCCCGAGCCGGGCACCTCGCTCCTGGTCGCCGGGCACCCGGTCGAGATCCTGCAGGTGCAGAACCGCATGGTGAAGGTGGTGCGGATCAGCGAGCGCAAGACCGCGGACGCCGGGGCCCGCGCCGACTGAGCCGCGGCTAGCGGGAAGCGGCGAGCGCCTTCGCCGAGTACCGCGCCACGAACCCCCGGTCGATCCGGTCCTTCCAGCGCCACACCCAGCGGCCCTCGAAGGAGAGCCCGCCGTACAGGCCGACCGCAGAGCGCCCCCCGCAGGAGATGAGCGCGAGGTAGCGCGGCGACGGAACGAACCTCTCGAGAGGGCCGCCCTTCATCGCGGCGACGAGGTTGGCCGCCAGGGCCGGCCCGGCGCGCACCGCGAAGACTCCCGCCTTCGGCCGGGGGTTCGCGAGGTTCGTCGCGCAGTCGCCCGCGCCGAAGACCTCGGGATGGGAGAGCGACTGCATGAAGTCGTTCACGG
>JAMPXV010000153.1 GCA_023700985.1 Lysobacter sp. | reverse complement strand
GGTGATCGACAGGCTGACCATCTGGGAGGCGGCGGCGCACCCGTCGTCGCTCAAGGTGGTGCTTGTCGGTGCGGCCATCGTCCTGCCCTTCATCGTCGCCTACACCGCGATCTCGTACCGGGTGTTCCGCGGCAAGGCGAAGGGCGGGCTCTACGACTGACCGGCCCGGAAAAAGGGGTCAGATCCCTTTATTGGGACGGTTCTACAGAGCCTTTTTGGGACGGTTCTACAGAACCGGTCTATTCCGTGTTCGGCGAGGTCAGTGCAACAATTGCTGAATAGACCGGTTCTGTAGAACCGTCCCAAAAAGGCTCTGTAGAACCGTCCCAATAAAGGGATCTGACCCCTTTTTCCTGGCCGGTCAGTCGTAGAGCCCGCCCTTCGCCTTGCCGCGGAAGACGCGGTACGAGATCGCGGTGTAGGCGACGATGAAGGGCAGGACGATGGCCGCACCGACAAGCACCACCTTGAGCGACGACGGGTGCGCCGCCGCCTCCCAGATGGTCAGCCTGTCGATCACCACGTAGGGATACAGGCTGTAGGCCAGTCCCAGGAAGCTGATGGCGAAGATCGCCACGGCCGCCGCGAAGGGCTGCCAGTCGGGCGACCCCTGGTGGCGGGCGATCCGCCCGGTGGAACGCCAGACGATGAACCCCGCCCACAGGCACGCAGCCGGCAGCACCATCAGGGCCAGCGTCCGCGGGAAGTCGAACCACTTCGCGCGCACGGTCTCGCTCACCATCGGCGTGGCGAGGCTCACCAGCCCCACGCCGAGGGCCACCCACAGGAGCCCCCAGCGCGACCACCCGAGCGCCTTCCTCTGCAACTCGCCCTCGGTCTTCACCACCAGCCACGTCGCGCCCAGCAGCACGTAGCCGCCGCAAACGCTCGCGCCGACGATCGCCGAGAAGAGGAGGAAGCCGAAGCCGCGCTCGAAGCCGGTGATGTAGCGGCCCAGCATGAATCCCTGGGCGAAGGAGGCCAGGAAGGACCCGGCCCAGAAGAGCCAGTTCCACAGCTCCCGGTGCCAGCCCAGCGCCTTCATGCGCAGCTCGAAGGCCACGCCGCGGAACATCAGGCCCACCAGCATCGCCACCACCGGCAGGTACAGCGCGCCCAGCACCACGCCGTGGGCCAGCGGGAAGGCGACCAGCAGGATGCCCACGCCCAGCACGAGCCAGGTCTCGTTCGCGTCCCAGAACGGCCCGATGGAAGACACCATCACCGACTGCTCGGCCGCGCTCGCCGCGGGCATCAGCATGCCCACGCCGAGGTCGTAGCCGTCGAGGACCACGTAGGCGAGCACCGACACGCCCATCAGCATCATGAAGATCAGCGGAAGGTCCATCGCGTCCTCCTCAGTCCGCGGCCGCGCCGGCGGGAGAGGCGCCCGGCAGCGCCTTCGCCGCCGCGGCCTCCGCGCCCTCGCCCGCCATGTGGGTGAGCACGACCATGTAGGCGGCGAAGAGAGCCGCGTAGGTGAGCGCGTAGCCGGTGAGGCTCACGCCGAGCTCGGCCCCCGAGATGTCGCCCACCGCCTCGCTCGTGCGCAGCAGCCCGTGCACGAGCCAGGGCTGGCGCCCGATCTCGGTGACGATCCAGCCGGAGACCGTGGCCACCCAGCCGGAGAAGGTGAAGCCCGCGAGCG
This sequence comes from Lysobacter sp., assembly GCA_023700985.1. GTDB lineage: Bacteria > Pseudomonadota > Gammaproteobacteria > Burkholderiales > Usitatibacteraceae > FEB-7. Next base: position 6,541 of record JAMPXV010000153.1, on the reverse strand, counting down.
TCCACAGCAGCCACCGGGGCGCCTGCGCGTCGCGCCGCGTGACCCAGGCGGTGAACCAGGAGACGGCGATCATCAGCACGCCGATGCCCACCATGATGCGGAAGGCGAAGAAGACGGGCGCGACCGGCGGGTGGTCGGCGCCGAAGGCGTCCAGGCCCTGGAGCTCGGCGTTCGCGTCGTGCTTGAGGATCAGGCTCGCGCCGTAGGGGATCTCGATGGCGTAGTCGTTGGTGCGCGTCTTCGCGTTGGGCACCGCGAAGAGCACCAGCGGCACGCCCTTCTCGGTGTGCCAGATCGCCTCCATCGCCGCGATCTTGGCCGGCTGGTGCTCGAGGGTATTGAGCCCGTGGAAGTCGCCCACGACGGCCTGGACGGGCGCGAGCACGGCCGCCACCAGGACGCCGACGCGCAGCGTGCGCCGCGCCATCGCGTCCGCCGGCGCCTTCAGCAGCCGCCAGGCCGACAGACCCGCCACCACGAACGACGCCGTGAGCCCGGAGGCGATCATCATGTGGGTGAACCGGTACGGGAACGAGGGGTTGAAGATCACCGCGATCCAGTCGCCCGCGATCCACTGGCCGGCGTCGAGCACGTGCCCGGCGGGCGTCTGCATCCACGAGTTGAGCGCGAGGATCCAGAACGCCGAGAGCGAGGTGCCGGCCGCCACCAGCGCCGTGGCGCCGATGTGCGCCCACGGGGGCACGCGGTTCATCCCGAAGAGCATCACGCCGAGGAACGTCGCCTCGAGGAAGAAGGCGGTCAGCACCTCGTAGCCCAGGAGCGGCCCGGCGATGGCGCCCACGCGGTTCATGAAGCCCGGCCAGTTCGTGCCGAACTGGAACGACATCACGATGCCGGTCACCACGCCCATGGCGAAAGTGAGGGCGAAGATCTTCGTCCAGAGCTTGTAGGTCTTGAGCCAGCCCGCCTCGCCCGTGCGGTGGTAGGCGACGCGGAACCCCAGCAGGATCCACGCGAGCGCGATGGTGAGCGACGGGAACAGGATGTGGAACGCGATGTTCAGCCCGAACTGCGCGCGGGCGAGCAGCAGCGGATCATCCATGGGGCGGCTCCGGCAAGGCTCGAAGCCTCATTGTAACGCCGCGCGTAACACCGGTTCCTGGGGACGGTTCCCAGGAACCGTCCCCAGGAACCGTCCCTATTCGAATCGCTTGCGGAAAGTGGCGTAGTAGAGGACCGGGATCACGACGAGCGTGAGGGCGGTCGAGACCAGGATCCCGAAGATGAGCGAGATCGCCAGGCCGTTGAAGATCGGATCGTCGAGGATGAACCCGGCGCCCAGCATCGCGGCCAGCGCCGTGAGGGCGATGGGCTTGGCGCGCGCGGACGCCGACTGCATGACCGCGTCCTGGAACGCCGCGCCCTCGGCCACCTTCAGGTTCACGAAGTCCACGAGCAGGATCGAGTTCCTGACGATGATGCCCGCCAGCGCGATCATCCCGATCATGGAGGTGGCGGTGAAGTTGGCCCCGAAGAGCGCGTGCCCCGGCATCACGCCGATCACCGTGAGCGGGATGGGCGCCATGATCACGAGGGGGACGAGGTAGGAGCGGAACTGCGCCACCACGAGCAGGTAGATGAGCACCAGCCCCACGGCGTAGGCAAGGCCCATGTCGCGGAAGGTCTCGTAGGTCACCTGCCACTCCCCGTCCCACTTCACCGCGTACTGGCGGTACGGGTCGGAGGGCTGGCGGATGAAGTACTCGCCCAGCGTGCCGCCGTCGTCGAGCGCCTGGCCGGCCACCTTGCCGCGCGCGGCGAACATGCCGTAGAGCGGGCTGTCGGTGCGGCCGGCCTGGTCGGCCACGACGTAGACCACGGGCAGCAGGTCCTTGCGGTAGACGGGCCGCTCGCGGTCGTTGCGCACCACGCGCACCAGTTCCGACATCGGCACGAGCGAGCCGTCGGCCGCGCGCAGCGTGAGCTTGAGGAACTCGGCCAGCTCGCCCTGCCGCTCCGCCGGCAGCGTGAGGCGCACCGGCACCTCGTACTTCGAGTGGCCGTCGTGCAGCGGAGTCGCGTCCATGCCGGAAAGGCCCGCGCGCATCGTCTCCACGACGTCGCGGCGCGACACGCCCGCGAGCGCGGCGCGCCCCTGGTCGACCTTGAGGACGAGCCGCGGCGCGGGGTCGTCGACGGTGTCGTCGATGCCCACGATGTCCGGGGTGGCGGCGAGGGCCTCGCGGATCCTCTTGGCCACGCGGATGCGCCCCGCCTCGTCGGGGCCGTAGACCTCGGCCACGATGGGCGAGAGCACCGGCGGCCCCGGCGGCACCTCGATCACCTTCACCTTGGCGCCCCAGCGGAGCCCGATCTCCTCGAGAGCCGGGCGCGCCGCCGACGCGATCTCGTGGCTCTTGCGGTCGCGCTTGTCCTTGTCCACGAGGTTCACCTGCAGGTCGCCCTGCTCGGAGAGGCTGCGCAGGTAGTACTGGCGCACCAGCCCGTTGAAGTTGATCGGCGAGGCGAGCCCCGCGTAGGCCTGGTAGTCGGTCACCTCGGGAATGCCGGCCACGTGGGCGCCCAGGTCGCGAAGGGCGGCGGCCGTCACCTCCACGGGCGTGCCCGCCGGCATGTCCACGACCACCTGGAACTCGCTCTTGTTGTCGAAGGGCAGCATCTTCAGGATCACCAGCTTCACGCCGGCCAGTCCCGCGGAGAGCACGATGGCCACGGCGATGCCGATCCCCAGCCGGCGGCGGTTGGCCGCGGCGTCGGGGGCGGTGATGAAGCGCCCGAGGAGCGAGCCGAAGAAACGCTCGAGCTTCACGTCGAGGGTGGAGGCCTCCTCGTGCCCCTGGGAGGAGAGGAGCTTCAGCGCGAGCCAGGGCGTGACCGTGAAGGCGATGGCGAGCGACAGAAGCATCCCCATGCTCGCGTTGATGGGGATGGGGCTCATGTACGGCCCCATGAGGCCGCTCACGAAGGCCATGGGCAGCAGCGCCGCGATGACCGTGAAGGTGGCCAGGATCGTGGGGCCGCCCACCTCGTCCACGGCCGCCGGGATGAGGCCGGCCAGCGGCCCGCCGTGCAGGCCGCGGTGGCGGTGGATGTTCTCGACGACGACGATCGCGTCGTCCACGAGGATGCCGATGGAGAAGATGAGGGCGAAGAGGGAGACGCGGTTGAGCGTGAACCCCCACGCCCAGGAGGCGAAGAGGGTGCTCGCCAGCGTCAGCACGACCGCGATGCCGACGATGGCCGCTTCGCGCCGCCCGAGGGTGGCGAAGACCAGCACGACCACGGAAAGTGTCGCGAAGATGAGCTTCTTGATGAGGCTCTTCGCCTTGTCGTCGGCGGTGGCGCCGTAGTTGCGGGTGACCGTGGCGTGCACGTCGGCGGGAATGACGGTGCCCTTGAGCTCCTCGACGCGCTCCATGACTCGCGCGGCCACGTCGACGGCGTTCTCGCCGGGCTTCTTCGTGACCTGCAGCGTCACGGCGGGATGCTCCCCGGGGGAGCGGATGCCCTTCTCGGACGATGCCGGGCCCGCGCCGGTCCACACGTAGCGCGAGGGCTGGTCCGGGCCGTCCACCACCTCGGCCACGTCGGCGAGGTACACGGGGCTGCGTTGCTGGACGCCGACCACCAGCGAGCGCACGTCGGCCGCCGACTCGAGGTAGTTGCCGGTCTCCACGGCGATCTCGCGGTTGTCGCGCACGAGCTTGCCGGTGGGGGCCGTCACGTTCGAAAGCTGCAGCGCGTTCCTCACGTCGAGCGCCGTGACGCCGTGCGAGGCGAGACGGTCGGCGTCGAGGATCACGCGCACGACCCTTCCCGGCCCGCCCAGGGTCTGCACCTCGCGCGTGCCGGGCACGCGCTTCAACTCCGCCTCCATGGCGTGCGCCACGCGCTCCAGTTCGTAGGCGCCCTTGGTCTCCAGGTCGCTCCACAGGGCGAGCGAGACGACCGGCACGTCGTCGATGCCGCGGGGCTTGATGACGGGCTCGAGGATGCCCAGCTCGGGCGGCGCCCAGTCGCGGTTGGCGCTCATCGTGTCGCGCAGGCGCACGATCGCGTCGATGCGCGGCACGCCCACCTTGAACTGCACGGTGAGGACCGACATCCCGGGGCGCGAGACGGAGTAGACGTGCTCGATGCCCTCCATCTGCGCGAGCACCTGCTCGGCGGGGATGGACACGAGGGACTCGACGTCGCGCACCGAGGCGCCCGGGAACGGGATGAACACGTTCGCCATGGTCACGTTGATCTGCGGCTCCTCCTCGCGCGGGGTGACCGCCACGGCGAAGAGGCCCAGCAGGAACGCGACCAGCGCGACCAGCGGCGTGAGCTGCGAATCCTGGAAGTAGCGCGCGACGCGCCCGGAGATGCCCATGCCGTCCATGGGCGCCTCAGTTCGCCGGGGCGGCGGACATGCCGGCCTTGACCGGTTCGAGCGCCACCTTCTCGCCGGGCTTGAGTCCCGCGAGCACCTCGATGCCGCGGTCGTCGGCCGCCGTGCCCAGGCGCACCTGGCGCAGGCGCGGCGCGCCCTGGCCCTCGACCACGTAGACGGCGGTCACTTCGCTCCGGTGGATCACCGCCTCGCGGGGCACCATGAGCCGCGGCGCCCGGCCGGTGACGAAGTAGGCGCGCGCGAATACCCCCGGGAGCAGTCCCTTGGCGTCGACGGGCAGGTCCAGGCGCACCTGCGTGGTGTGCGTGCGCGGGTCGGCGGAGGGGACGACGGTGACGCCCGTCACGTCCACCCAGCGGGAGAGCGACGGCACCTCGATGCGCACCTTGGCGCCGGCCTGGATGGCGGGCACCTGCGCGGAGGGCACGGTGGCCACCACGCGAAGCGACGAGGGATCGAAGCCGGTGAGGAGGGGCTTCCCGGGCGAGGCCATCTCGCCCAGCTGCACGTGGCGCGCCGACACGACGCCGCTGTAGGGCGCGACGATCGTCGTGAAGCTCTTCTCGGTGATCGCCGAGCCGGCGCCCGCGAGCGTGGCGCGCATGCGCGACTCGGCGGCCTTGTAGTCGGCCTCGGCCTTGTCGACGGCGGCCTGGCTCACGAACTTCTGGGCGAACAGCTGCTTCGTGCGCTCGTAGTTGGCGCGCGCGTTCACGAGCCCCGCCTCCGCCTCCCGCATCTGCGCCTCGCTCGCGGCGACGGCGAGGTTCGCCGCGCGCTCGTCGATGCGCAGGATCACCGAGCCCTTCTCGACGCGGTCGCCCACGTCGAAGCGGATGTCGACGATGCGCCCGGACACCTGGGCCGAGACCGTCGACTGGCGCACGGCCTCGACCACGGCCTCGGCGGAGGTGGCCAGGTCCACTTCGCGCAGCTCCGCGGCGGCGGTGGCGAGCGGGACGGCGGCGGCCTTCGGGGCTGCCGGCGGCTCGGCGGAGCCGCAGGCGGCGGCGAGCATCCCCGCGGCGGCGAGGAGGGCGAGGGAGGCAGGTTTCATCGTTTCTCCGGGGTCAGGCGGTGGCGACCCAGCGTTCGAGCTCGGACGCGAGGCGGGCGCCGGTCGTGCGCGCGGCTTCCTGCCCGTCCTTCAGCAGGACCAGCGTAGGGATCGAGCGTATGCCGAAACGCCCGGCCAGGGCTTGCGAGAGGTCAGTATTTACCTTCACGAGGCGCGCCCGTCCGGCCAGGCGCCGGGCGGCCTGCGCGAACTCGGGCGCCATCTGGCGGCAGGGGCCGCACCACGGCGCCCAGAAGTCCACGAGCACCGGCACGCTGGTGCGCGCCGCGAACGCGTCGAAAGAGGCGTCGTCGAGCTCCACGACGGCGTCGTCGAGGAGCGGCGTGCTGCACTTGCCGCACTTCGGCGCCTCCAGGACGCGGGAGGCGTCGACGCGGTTCTGCGACAGGCACTTCGGGCAGGCGACGTGGACGAAGCCGGCGGTGGCGGCGGCCATGGCCTCCTCCTACGCGCCCTGCGCGGCGCTCTTCACGCCCATCTTCTTCAGGATCAGCTCGAGCGGGCAGAAGCAGCTGAAGCCGCTCTGCAGCAGGTTCGCGCCGACGAAGGCCGTGAACCACAGGAAGTTCTGGTTCACGAAGACGGGGCTGCCGGGCACGCCGAGCCCGAGGGAAAGGAGCACGAAGGTGCCGGCGACGATGCGGACGATTCTTTCGGTGGTCATGGGGGTTCTCCGGATGGGTTGGCCAGACGGCAATATACCGTGGGGAGTATAGCATGTCAACGGCGATACCCCCTCCGGGAGGCTTGCGGGGGCATACCCGGTGGTGTATAAAGGGGCGTCGACAGGAGAAGCAAATGCCCACCATCCGGGACGAAACGCACAAGAAGGAACTCATCCACCGCCTGCGCCGCGTCGAGGGACAGTTGCGCGGCATCCAGGCCATGATCGAGAAGGGCTCGGACTGCGAGGCGATCACGCAGCAGCTCTCCGCCAGCCGCCGCGCCCTCGACAAGGCCTTCTACCACGTGCTTTCCTGCGCCATCCAGTCGGGCGGCGACGTTCCCGCGGGCACGACCGGCAAGGCCGTCGTCGACAAGCGCCTCGAGCACGCCGCGGAGCTGCTGGCCAAGTTCGGCTGACG
>JAMPXV010000152.1 GCA_023700985.1 Lysobacter sp. | reverse complement strand
GAATAGACCGGTTCTACAGAACCGTCCCACAGAACCGTCCCGTTTTCTTTCAGGAGAACTTGTCGCGCAGCGCCTGCGTGGCGCCGCGGAAGAGCCCGAGGTCGCTGCCCACGGCGACGAAGGTGGCGCCCCATTCCATGAAGCGGCGGGCGTCGGCCTCGACGGGCGCGAGCGTGCCGGCAGGCTTCCCGCCCGCGCGGGCGCGCTCGATGATGTGCTTCATCGCCGCCTGCACCTCCGGGTGCGCGGGGTTGGCCAGGTGCCCCATCGCCGCGGCGAGGTCCTGCGGCCCCACGAAGATGCCGTCGACGCCGTCGACCGCGGTGATCGCGTCGATGGCCTCCAGCCCCGCGCGGCTCTCGATCTGCACCAGCACCGCGATGTTGTCGTCGACGAGCTTGAAGTAGTCGGGAACCGTCCCGAAGCGGTTGTTGCGCTGCATGACCGACACGCCCCGGATGCCGCGCGGCGGGTAGCGCGTGGCCGCCACCGCGGCGCGCGCCTGCTCCGCCGACTCGACGAACGGCATGAGGAAGTTGTGGAAGCCGGCGTCCAGCAGCCGCTTGATGATGACGGGCTCGTTCCACGGCGGGCGCACGACGGGCGCGGACACGCTGTCCTTGAGCGCCATGAGCTGCGGCACGAGCGTCGACACGTCGTTGGGCGCGTGCTCGCCGTCGAGGAGCAGCCAGTCGAACCCCGCCAGCCCGACGACTTCGGCGGTCATCGGGTTGGCGAGCGACATCCAGCAGCCGATGAGCGGCTTGCCCGCGAGGAGGTTCGCGCGGAACGCGTTGGGTGGCGATCGGTACGGGGTCGTCATGGCCTGGTCTCCTAGTCGAACTTGGCGCCGGAATCCTTGACCACCTTGGCCCAGCGGGCCTTCTCGGCGGCGATGAACTTCCCGAAGTCCGCCGGCGAGCCGGGGCGCACTTCGGCGCCTGCCTTGTCGAGGCGATCCTTCATCTCGGGCGTGGCGAGGATCTTCGTGATGGTGCCGTGCAGCTTCGCGACGACGTCCGGCGGCGTGCCGGCCGCGGCGACGATGCCCTGGAAGGAGCCCGTCTCGAAGCCGGGAAGCCCGGCGGACTCGGCGACCGTCGGGATGTCCGGCGCGGCCGAGAAGCGCTTCGCGCTGGAGATCGCGAGCGCCTTGAGCTTGCCGTCCTTCACCGCCGGGTAAGTCGCGAGCATGCCGTTGAAGAGCACCTGGGCCTGGCCGCCCATCACGTCGGCGATGGCCTGCGAGCCGCCCTTGTAGGGAATGTAGGTCCACTGGATGCCGGCGCGCATCGCGAACTCGATGCCGGCCAGGTGGTTGGCGCCGCCGATGCCGGAGATGGCGAAGTTGAGGGAATTGGGCTTCGCCTTGGCGAGCGCGATCAGCTCCTTCGCGTCCTTCGCGGGCACGGACGGGTGCGCGGCGAGGATGTGCGGGGAGTACGCCACCATGATGACCGGCGCGAAGTCCTTGACCGGGTCGAAGGGCAGGGTGGGAAAGACGCTCGGCGCGATGGCGAGCGAGCCGATGTCGCCCAGCAGCAGCGTGTAGCCGTCGGCCGGGGACTTGGCCACGTAGTCCGCGCCGATGTTGCCCGTGGCGCCCGGCTTGTTCTCGACGATCACGGTCTGGCCCAGGGCCTCGGTCATCTTCGGGCCCAGCGAGCGCGCCAGGATGTCCGAGGTGCCGCCGGGCGGGTAGGGCACGATGATCCGGATGGTCTTGGTGGGCCAGGACTGCGCGGAGACGGCGCCGGCGAAGGCGATGGCGGCTGCACCGGCCAGGGCGGCCAGTCTGTGGATGAGTCGCATGGAGGGGTTCCTCTTTGGGATTGTGGTTGTGGGTGCTGCGGGGTGAAGCGCGATGCTGCGGGTCAGACCGGGGTCAGGGGGCGCCCCGTTTCGAAGAAGCTGGCCAGGTTGTCGAGCACGAGCTGCCCCATGGCCGCCCGGGTGTCCGTCGTGGCGCTGGCGATGTGCGGCGTGAGGACGACGTTGTCGAGCGCGAAGAGCTCCCCGGGCACGCGGGGCTCGTCGGCGAAGACGTCGAGGGCCGCGCCCGCGATGCGGCGCTCGCGCAGCGCCGCCACGAGCGCCGGCTGGTCCACGACGGAGCCGCGCGCGATGTTGACGAGGAAGCCCTTCGGGCCCAGCGCCTCGATCACGGCCCCGGAGACGATGCCTCGCGTGGCCTCGCCGCCCGAGGTCGCGAGCACGAGGAAGTCGCACCAGCTCGCCAGGTCGGCGAGGGAACGCTCGTAGCCGTACGGGGAATCGGGGACCTGGCGGCGGTTGTGGTAGCGGATGTCCATGTCGAAGCCCTCGGCGCGCGCGGCGATGGCGCGGCCGATGCGGCCCAGCCCCAGGATCCCGAGGCGCTTGCCGCTCACCTTCGTCGCGAGCGGCATGGGCCCCGCCAGCCAGCGGCCGGCGCGCACGTAGCGGTCGCCCGCCGAGATCCCGCGCGCCACGTCGACCAGGAGGGCCATGGCGAGGTCGGCCACGCAGTCGGTGAGGACGTCGGGCGTGTTGGTGACCACCACGCCACGCTTGCGCGCATGCTCGGCGTCCACGTTGTCGTAGCCCACGCCGAAGTGCGCGACGAGCTTCACGTTGGGCAGGGCATCGAGCAGCGAGGCCGTCACGCCGTTCTTCCCCGACGAGACGACGGCGTCGACCGAGGCGGCGTGGGCGGCGAGGAAGGCCGCGGCGTCGGGCGCCTTCCCGAGGTGCAGGTGCGTGTAGTTCGCGACGAGGCCCTGCTCCACGAGCGGGAGCAGCGGGCCCAGTTGCATGACGGTCGGCTTCGTGGACATCGGTCGGCTTTCGGGAAGGGCGCTAGTGGATCTCGGGGTCCGGCGTCGGCGCGCCGTCCTCGAGGAAGTCGAAGTCGCAGCCCTGGTCGGCCTGCGTGACGTGCGTGAGGTACAGCGCGCCGAAGCCGCGCTCGAAGCGCGGCGCGGGGGGCTTCCACGCCGCGCGGCGGCGCTCGAGCTCGGCGGCGTCCACGTTGAGCTCCAGGCGCCGCGCGGGCACGTCGAGCGAGATGAGGTCGCCGTCGCGCACGAGCGCCAGCGGGCCGCCGACGTGGGACTCGGGCGCCACGTGCAGCACGCAGGCCCCGTAGCTCGTGCCGCTCATGCGCGCATCCGAGATGCGCACCATGTCGCGCACGCCCTCCTTCAGGAGCTTCTTCGGGATCGGCAGCTGCCCCCACTCGGGCATCCCGGGCGCGCCCTGCGGCCCGGCGCCCTGCAGCACGATGACGGAGTCCGCGGTCACCGGCAGGTCCGGGTCGTCGATGCGCGCGGCCATGTCGTCGTAGCTCGCGAAGACGACCGCCGGCCCGGTGTGCCTCTGCAGCCGCGCCTCCATCGCCGGCGGCTTGATGACGGCGCCACGCGGCGCGAGGTTGCCGGTGAGCACGGCCAGCCCGTCGGCGGCGACCACGGGGTTGTCGCGCGGGCGGATCACCTCGTCGTTCCACACCGCGGCGCCGGCGAGGTTCTCGCCCAGCGTCCGCCCGTTCACGGTCGCGGCGGAGGCGTCGAGCAGGTCGGGCAGCCGCGCGAGGAGGCCGCGCAGGCCGCCGGCGTAGAAGAAGTCCTCCATCAGGAACTTGCCCGAGGGCCGGATGTTGGCGAGCACCGGCGTGCGGCGCGCGAGGGCATCGAAGCGCGCGAGGTCGAGGGGCACCGCGGCACGGCGGGCGAGCGCGATGAGGTGGACGATGGCGTTGGTCGAGCCGCCCAGGGCCAGCACCGCGGTCACGGCGTTGTCCACGGCCCGCGCGTCCACGATGTCGCGCACCTTGAGGTCCTCCCAGACCATGTCCACGATGCGCTTGCCGGTGAGGGTGGCCATCTGCGCGTGGCGCGAGTCGGCCGCCGGGATCGACGCGGCGCCGGGCAGCGTGAGGCCCATGGCCTCGGCCGCGCTCGTCATCGTGGAGGCGGTGCCCATGGTCATGCAGTGGCCGGGCGCGCGCGCGATGCCCTCCTCGACGCCGCGCCAGTCCTCCTGCGTGATGTTGCCGGCGCGCAGCTCCGCCCAGTACTTCCAGGTGTCGCTGCCGCTGCCGAGGTACTGGCCGCGGAAGTCCCCGCGCAGCATCGGCCCGGCGGGCATGAAGATGGCGGGCAGGTTCATGGAGAGGGCACCCATCACCAGCGCGGGCGTGGTCTTGTCGCAGCCGCCCATGAGCACGCAGCCGTCCACCGGGTAGGAGCGCAGCAGCTCCTCCGTCTCCATGGCGAGGAGGTTGCGGTAGAGCATCGTGGTGGGCTTCTGGAACGGCTCCGACAGGCTCATCGCCGGCATCTCGACGGGGAACCCGCCGGCCTGCCAGACGCCGCGCTTCACCTCTTCCGCGCGCTGGCGGAAGTGCGTGTGGCACGGGTTGATGTCGCTCCAGGTGTTGACGATGGCGATGACGGGCTTGCCCGCGTAGTCGCTGCGGTGGAAGCCCATCTGCGCGGTGCGCGAGCGGTGGCCGAACGAGCGCATGTCGTCCACCCCGTACCAGCGGTGGCTGCGCAGCTCCTCGGGGGTCTTGCGGCGGGTGGTCACGGAATTGTCTCCAGCGTTGCGATCATAGCGCGAGACGGCGGCGCGCGAGGTAGCGGAAGGCGGGCTCGGTGAAAAGGACGACGAAGACGAAGCGGATGACGTGGGCGGCGGTGACGAAGGCCACGCCCACGCGCAGCACCTTGGCGGTGATCGACATCTCCGCGATGCCGCCGGGCGCGCAGGCGAGGAGGAGGGTGGCCGGCAGGAGCCCCGCCATCCACGCCAGCCCCAGCGCCAGGAGGACGGCAAGCAGCAGCATCAGCGTCACGGAGGCGAGCACGGCCGCCACGAAGCGCGGCGCCTCGCGCAGGAAGCTCTGCTGGAGGTGCGCGCCGAGGCTGCAGGCGAGGAGGAGCTGCGCCGCGTTGGTGATCCACGAGGGGATGGAGGAGAACACGACGCCGCCCGCCGTGAGGGCGATGGTGACGAGGAGCGGGCCCATCATGAAGGGGTTGGGCAGCCGCGTGCGCTTCCACAGGAAGGCGACGGCCAGGGCGACGGCCGTGAGCGCCGCGAGCCTTGCGGCGTCGAAGGGCACGGCGACCGGCTGGTAGTCGTCGGTGCCCGTCTGGCCCAGGAGCGTCATGGCGACCGGCACCGAGGTCACGACCACGAGGAGGCGCAGCGAGTGCGCCACGGCGACGCGGTCGACCATGGCGCCGTGGCGCTGCGCGAGGTTCGCCATCTCCGCCGCGCCGCCGATGGCGCTCGAGAAGAACGCCGTGGCGTGGTCGGCGCGCGCGGCGCGCTCCAGGAACCACGCGGCGGCCACGCCGATGAGGAAGACGCCCGCGGCGGCCGCCACGAGCGCCGGGCCGTGGGAGACGACCTCGCGCGCGACCGTGGGCGTGAAGTAGAGCCCCAGCGCGATGCCGATGGCGAGCTGGCCGGCCTCCCGCCCGAAGCGCGGCGCCTCCAGGCTCGCGCCGCCGAACTGGAAGAGTGCCATCCCCGCGAGCGGGCCGATCATCCACGGCAGCGGCGTCTTCAGCCAGGCGCACAGCGCGCCGCCCGCGACGCACACCGCCAGCGCCCCGGCGACGGCGGCGAATCGTCTCCCGTTCATGGCCCGCATTTTGCCCGTTGCGCGGAAACGGCGCTTTTCGACACCATGGTGGCGGATTGACGTGCATCAAACGCCCCATGGGACGAAAGGCTAATCTGCCGGTGCAGGAACGCGGCCGCACCTTTCGCCGCCCCACCCGACGATGAACCCCTACGTAGTCTTCCTCCTGTACATGGCCGCGATCCTCGGCGTCGTGGCCTTGATGCTTCTGCTCAACAAGGTGCTCGGCCCGAAGCCGGTGGACACCGAGACGAAGCTGGAGCCCTTCGAGTGCGGGGCCACGCCCGTCGACATGCACAACGTGAAGGCGGTGCCCATCAAGTACTACGCGGTGGCGATCATCTTCATCCTGTTCGACCTCGAGACGGTCTTCCTCTTCATCTGGGCGCTGGGCGCCCAGCCGCTCACCGGGTTCATGCTCTTCACGCTCGGGATCTTCGTCTTCCTGCTGGTGCTCATCCTCCTCTACGTCTACAAGGCGCGGCTGCTCGAGGCGGTGCGCGAGTGACCATGGACAAGCGCGTCATTCCCATCGAGCCGGCGGGCGCGACGGCCAAGTCGGCGGCCTTCGAGTACATCTCGACGCGCAAGGACGAGCTCGTCGGCTGGGCGCGCAAGTTCTCGATCTTCCCCTATCCCTTCGTCACCGCCTGCTGCGCCATGGAGTTCATGGCGGTGAGTTCCACCCCCTACGACACGGACCGCTTCGGGGCCGCGCTGCCGCGCTTCTCCCCGCGCCAGTCGGACCTCCTGATGGTCGTGGGCACGGTCACGCACAAGCAGGCGCCGATCCTCCTCAAGGTGTACGAGCAGATGTGCGAGCCGAAGTGGGTGATGGCCTTCGGCGTGTGCGCCACGAGCGGCGGCTTCTACCAGAACTACGCGGCCGTCCCGGGCATCGACCGCATCGTCCCGGTGGACATCTACATTCCCGGCTGCCCGCCGCGTCCCGAGACGGTGATCGACGGCATCATGAAGCTGCAGGAAAAGATCGCCCGCGAGAAGCATCCCATCCTCACCAAGGACTTCTAGACAAATGGGCGCCGAGGTTTTCGACCGGATCCAGTCCCGCCTTGCGAAAGGGGAGGAGGAGGGGCAATCCCCGCCGGGGCAGGCTCGCGCCCCCGCCGGGGTTTCCCACGGCATCCTGGTCCTGGACCTCGCGCCCGGCGCGGTGGCGGGTGCGGCGCGCGTGCTCAAGGAGGAGTTCGGCTTCGACGTCTTCCTCGACGTGACCGCCGTCGACTGGCCGGGGCGGGAACCGCGCTTCGAGGTGGTCTGGCACTTCTACTCGACGGCCCACAAGGTCCGCGTGCGCCTGAAGGCGCGCGTGGCCGAGGCGAGCCCGGCGGCCCCCTCCCTCACGCCCCTCTACGGCTCCGCCGCGTTCATGGAGCGCGAGTGCCACGACATGTACGGGATCGTCTTCGAGGGCAACGCGGACCTGCGCCCGATCCTCCTCTACGAGGGCTTCGTGGGGCACCCGCTGCGCAAGGACTACCCGAAGGAGCGCGAGCAGCCGCTCGTGCCCTACCGCGAAGGCTTCGAGGAGCGCGGCTGACGATGGCCTCGAACCCCCGCATCGCCAACCCCGTCCGCTCCGCGTTCGCGCCCGGCGAGCGCGACGACACGGTCGTCGTCTCGATCGGCCCGTCGCACCCGGCCACGCACGGCACGATCCAGATCTTCGCCGAGATGGACGGCGAGCGGATCCTGCGCGCCGACGTGCACTGCGGCTACCTGCACCGCGGCTTCGAGAAGGAGTGCGAGTCGCACACCTGGCACAACTGCATCCCGTACATGGACCGGCTGAACTACTGCTCGCCGCTCATCAACGACTTCGCGTACTGCGACGCCGTCGAGCGGCTGATGGGCATCGAGATCACGCGCCGGGCGGTGGTGCTGCGCACACTCCTGTCGGAGTACTCGCGCCTGTGCGACCACATCACCTGCATCGCGGCGAGCCTCATGGAGCTGGGGGCGATGACCGCCTTCCTCTACATGGTGATGATCCGCGACTACATGTACGAGCACATCGCGGCCCTCACCGGCGCGCGCGTGACGCACTCGTACGGGCGCATCGGGGGCCTGGCGCACGACCTGCCGCCGGGCTGGCTCGCGCGCCTGGAGGAGATCCTGGTGCAGAGCGACGAGTTCGTGGGGCGCGTGCACGGGCTGGTGGACAGGAACCGCATCTTCATCGACCGCATGCGCGACGTGGGAGTGCTCTCCCAGGCCGACGCGCTCTCCTACGGCTACACGGGGCCGATGCTGCGCTCCACGGGCCTGGCGATCGACGTGCGCAAGGACACGCCCTACCTCGCCTACCCCGAGCTCGACTTCGAGGTTCCCGTCGGCATCAAGGGCGACAACTACGACCGCTACTACGTGCGCATGCGCGAGATGGACGAGTCGGTGCACATGATCCGCCAGTGCGTCGACATGCTGGAGGACGGGCCGATCAACGTCGACGACCGCCGCTGCACCTTCCCCGAGAAGCCCCTCGTCTACGGCGAGATCGAGTCGCTCATCAACCACTTCAAGCTGGTGATGGAGGGCCCG
>JAMPXV010000151.1 GCA_023700985.1 Lysobacter sp. | reverse complement strand
GATTCAAGTAATGCGGCTATAAAAGGATCGTATGGACCTCGAATCGCATTTCCGCGAGGTCGGCCAGGACCCAGGTGGCCGGGCCGGAGAGGCCCGCCACCGTGCCGGGGTTGACGAGCCACGTGGAGTCGCCCTTCACGTCGGCCACTTGCCGTGCCTCCGCGTGGTGCGAATGGCCGCAGCAGACCAGGTCCCACTCGCCGGTGCAGGCGAGCGCGTAGCCGAGGTGGTCGTAGTGGGTCACGATGATGCGCCGGCCGGCGAGCTCGAGGCGGGCCTCCGCACCGTGGTACTGGAGCAGGCCGCCGCTTTGGCGCGACTGGAAGTGCATCGCCTGCGCGTCGCCCAGGTTGTTGCCGTGGATGGCATGCACCGGCAGGCCGGCCGCCAGCGCGGGCTTCACGGTCTGGGCACCGATGAGGTCGCCGCAGTGGATGACGGCGCCGGCGCCCAGCGCCTTCGCCGCGTGCACCGCGCGGGCCAGCGGGTCGGCGCGGTCGTGGCTGTCGGAGACGATGCAGATCTTCATCGGCGGTTCCTTGCGTGTCGCCTCGGCTACCAGAGGACTTCGAGACGGTCGCCGGTCACCCGGTGCTCGAGGCGATTGAGCGGGCTGTTGCCCTTGGCGATGCAGTCCCCGCTCGCGAGGTCGAACGCCCACTCGTGCTTCGGGCAGGTGAGCGTGCGCCCGTTGATCGCGAGCTCGGGGATGTTGGTCACCTGGTGCGGGCAACGGCTGTCGTAGACGCGGATCCCGTCGGGCGTGCGCAGGACGAAGAGGCCGCGCTCGCCGGCCTCCAGGCGCTTCACGCCGTCGGCCGGCAGGTCGGCCAGCGCCGCGACGTCATGCCACTCCGGCGTCGCCTTCCCCCCCAGCCGCGCGGGATCGAAGCCCGGGATGTTCATCTCGAGGATGATGTCGACGGCCCAGATGATCTTCGCGAGCCCCAGGGCGGGGAAGGCCATGAGGAGGGCGTCCAGGACCTCGTCGGGCGTGGCGCCCTCGCGCAGCGCGCGGCCCAGGTACTGCCTGAAGCCGTTGCGCGTCTGCGAGTGGACCTTGGTGATGACGGAGATGAGGTTGCGCGTCTTGGGGTCCAGGTGCCGCCCGGCCTCCTTCAGGAAGGCGAGGTAGGGGCCGATCGCTTCTGGACGTGCCTTGACGAGGTAGTTGAGGGCGTCGCTCATGGGGATCTCTGGGGTGGGGTTCTCGAGGTTCACTGAAGGGCGGCGCGCGCAACCGGCGCCGGATGGGGTCATCATAAAGGTCTACGCACCGCGCATGGAGGATTGGCGATGGGACTTTCGGGAATCGGCGGCCTGGCGGCCGCGTTGTTGCTGGCGGCGGGCTGCGCCGCCACGGGGTTCCTCGACCTGCAGCCTGGCCGCTCGACGGAAGCCGACGTCCGCCGCGCGCTCGGGGAGCCCGCGATGACCCTGCCGGCGGGCGAGGGCGGTCGCCAGCTCGTCTTCCCCACCGGGCCCCTGGGCACGCAGACCTGGATGGCGTTCCTGGCGTCCGACGGCCGCCTCGTGCGGCTCGAGCAGGCGCTGGTCGAGGACAACATGCGCCGGGTGGCCCCGGGGATCACGAGCGACGAGGTGATGCGACTCATCGGGCCGCCGTATCGCAGGACCGACTTCCCGAACCTGGGCCAGGTCGCCTGGGATTACCGCACCCAGGATGCCTGGGGGTACTACGTCGAATATTCCGTCATGGTCGACAGGCGCGGCATCGTCGCGTCGACCGTGTCCGTGCGCCTCGACTACGGGAGAGGCCGGTCGGGCTAGTTCGGGGCGGCGTGAGGCAGAAGGCACCCGGCGCGGTGTCCGCGACGCCGAGCGCCCCGGCGATCGCGCCCGCGCGGGGCGCGCGCTTCAGATGATGCGCGAGTAGGCGACGCGGTTCTTGTCGGCGCGCAGGTACTTGTCGAAGACGGCGCCGATCGCGCGCACGAAGAAGCGGCCCTTGGGCGTGACCGCGATCCAGCCCGGCTCGCGCTCGACGAGGCCGAGCTCCTCGAACTCCTTGAGGGCCTCGAGCTCGTAGGCGAAGTACTCGTCGAAATCCACCAGGTGCGCCGCCTCGACGGACTCGATGGAAACGCAGAACTGGCACATGAGCGCCACGATGATCGCGCGGCGCAGCAGGTCGTCCGCCGTGAGCTCCAGGCCGCGGATGATGGGCAGGCGCCCCTGCTCGAGCGAGTCGTAGTACGCCGGCAGCTCGCGCGCGTTCTGGCTGTAGGTGGGCCCCACCTTCGCGATGGCCGACACGCCGAAGGAGAGCATGTCGCCGTCGGGGCCGACGGTGTAGCCCTGGAAGTTGCGCGTGAGGGTGCCGGAGCGCTGGGCGCGGGCGAGCTCGTCGTCCGGCAGCGCGAAGTGGTCCATGCCGATGTAGATGTAGCCGGCGCGGTTGAAGAGGTCGATCGCGCGCGCCATGATGCCCAGCTTCTCCGCGGCGCTCGGGAGGTCCACGTCGAGGATGCGGCGCTGCGGCTTGAAGCGCTGCGGCAGGTGGGCGTAGGAGTAGAGGGCGATGCGGTCGGGGCGCAGCTCCAGCACCCGCTCCACGGTGTCGGTGAAGCTCGACACGCTCTGCTTGGGCAGCCCGTAGATGAGGTCCACGTTGAGCGACTTGAAGCCGTTCGCGCGCGAGGCGGCGATCACGTCGCGCGTCATCTCGTAGGGCTGGATGCGGTTGACCGCGCGCTGCACGGCCGGGTCGAAGTCCTGGACGCCGAAGCTCGCGCGGTTGAAGCCCAGCTCCGCGAGCAGCCGGATCGTCTCGGGCGGGCAGGAGCGCGGATCGATCTCGATCGCGTACTCGCCCTCGGGGGTGAACTCGAAGTTCGAGCGCAGCAGCTCCCACACCACGCGCATCTCGTGGTCGGAAAGGAAGGTGGGCGTGCCGCCGCCCCAGTGCATCTGGCGCACGCGGCGGTCGTCGCCGGCGAGTGCGGCCTGCATCTCCACTTCCTTGCCGAGGTAGTGGATGTAGCGAGCCGCGCGCGACTTGTCCCGCGTGACGACCTTGTTGCAGCCGCAGTAGAAGCAGATCGTGTTGCAGAACGGCAGGTGGACGTAGAGCGACAGCGGCTGGCGCACGGCGCCGATGAGCCGCGTGCGCATCGCCTGCCGGTACGACTGCTCGTCGTAGGCCTCGACGAAGCGGTCGGCCGTCGGGTAGCTGGTGTAGCGCGGCCCCAGCTTGTCGAAGCGCTGCACGAGATCGAGGTCGATCTGCGCCGGAAGCGATTCGGGCCGGGGGGCGGGCGTGGAGGCGTGCGGGGTCGCGACTGAAAGCATGGATCGCATCATCCGTCAATGGTGCGCACGGGGATTGACGAGGATCAAGGCTCGCCGGGCGCTTTGGTGGCGACTACAATGCGCCATTATGACCGAGCCGGCCCTCGCCACGCTAACGCGCCTGCGCACCGCGTGCTCGCAGTGCAACCTGCGGGAACTCTGCCTGCCGGTCGGTCTTTCCGCCGACGAGCTGCAGACGCTCGACAACCTCGTCTCGACCCGCCGCAAGGTGCGGCGCGGCGACAGCCTCTTCTACGGCGGCGAGCCCTTCTCCGCCCTCTACGCGGTGCGCTACGGCTTCTTCAAGAGCACGCTCACCAGCGGCGACGGGCGCGAGCAGGTGACCGGCTTCTACATGGCCGGGGAGCTCCTGGGGATGGACGGCATCGGCGGCGACCGGCACACCTGCACCCTCACCGCGCTCGAGGACAGCGAGGTGTGCGTCATGCCCTTCGCCCGCGTCGAGGACCTGTCGCGCAACTTCGAGCCGCTGCAGCGCCACTTCCACAAGGTGCTGTCGCGCGAGATCGTGCGCGACCAGGGCGTCATGATGCTGCTGGGCTCCATGCGCGCCGAGGAGAGGCTGGCGGCCTTCCTCGTGAACCTCTCGCAGCGGCTCACGGCGCGCGGCTTCTCGGCTTCCGAGTTCGTGCTGCGCATGACGCGCGACGAGATCGGCAGCTACCTCGGGATGAAGCTCGAGACGGTGAGCCGCCTCTTCTCGCGCTTCCAGGAGGACGGGCTGATCGAGGTGCACCAGAAGCACGTGCGCATCCTCGACATAGGCGGCCTCAAGCGCGTGATGGCGCAGGCGCAGAGCGCTCCCTGAGGGGGCGGGAGGCGCCGCCGGCCGCTTGATCCCGGTCAAGCGGGTCGGGGGGTGCGGGCGTAGCATGGGTTCAGGGAAGAAACCTTCCCTTTCCCACCCACCAGAGGAGAACGCCATGTTCAAACGCATCCTCTGCGCCACCGACGGATCGAAGCGCTCCACACCCGCAGTCAGGACAGCCGCCGCACTCGCGCACGGCTCGGGCGCGCTCCTCACCCTCGTCCACGTGACGCCGGACTACCGCACGCCCTACTACCCGGACGGCGTGATGATCGACTGGCCCTCCGAGAAGGACTACAAGCGCGACTGCAAGGCGGCGGCCGACAAGGTGTTCGCCAAGGACCTCGCGACGGCGCGCAAGGAAGGCGCCGAGGCCGAGCTGCTGCACCTGTTCGGCGACTCGCCGGCCGACGAGATCCTCGCCGCGGCGAAGAAGGGCAAGGCCGACCTGATCGTCATGGCTTCCCACGGCCGCAAGGGCTTCGAGGCGCTCCTGCTGGGCAGCGAGACGCAGAAGGTCCTCGCGCGCACGGCGGTGCCCGTCCTCGTGGTGCGCTGATGGGCACGAGCCCCGCGATGAACGGCCTGGACGCGCGGCAGGTCGGGCACCTCTCCGGAGAGCTCGAGCGCCTCAAGCAGGAGGCCCTCGCGGGCGTCCGGCGTTCCGCGGGCGAGATGAGCGTCGAGGACGCGGAGCTCTTCCGCGACCTCGGCCTCAGCGGCGACGGCGGGCTGGCGGAAGCCGAGTTCGAGCGGGACGTGGCGGGTGCCGCGAAGGTGCGCGCCGCGCTGATCGCCATCGTGGCCGCGGAGCGCCGCCTTGCCGGCGGCCAGTACGGCCTGTGCGAGGACTGCGGCGAGCCGATCGGTTTCGCGCGCCTGGAAGCGTATCCCGCGGCCTCGCGCTGCGTGCGATGCCAGGAAAGTGAAGAGAAACGCGGCGGGCCCTCGCACTTTGCCGGCTGAGGGACTTCGATGAGCATCAAGCTGAGGAACCGCCTCGCGGCGCGCCGCTTCCGGATTCCGGACGCGGCAGGCGTGCCGGCCTCCCCGGGGATCTCGAAGCTGATCCACCCCCTGCACCCGCTGCTCTCGCCCGCCTCCGTGGCGCTGGTGGGCGCGAGCGAGCGTCCCGGCTCGCTGGGGCAGGTGGTGCTCGCCAACCTGCGCTCGGGCGGCTTTCGCGGGCCGATCCACCTCGTCAACCCGCGCTACGACAAGCTCGCCGGAGAGCCCTGCTACCGGTCGCTGGAGGACCTGCCGGCGCCGGTGGACCTCGCGGTCGTGGCGGCCCCCGCCCCCGCGGTCGCCCGCATCATCGCGCAGGCCGGTCGCGCCGGCGTGCCGGCGGCCATCGTGCTGTCCGCCGGATTCAGCGAGACGGGCGACGCGGGCAAGGCGCTGGAGGCGGAAGTGGTCCGGGCCGCGCGCGAGGCCGACGTGCGCATCCTCGGGCCCAACTGCATCGGCATCCTGCGGCCGTCCGTGGGCCTCAACGCCTCCTTCTGCCGGACTGCCTGCGCGCCGGGAAGCATCGCCCTCGTGTCGCAGTCGGGCGCGATCTGCACGGCGCTGGTCGACTGGGCGGCCAGCACCAAGGTGGGGCTCTCGAGCGTCGTCTCGCTGGGCGGCGCGGCCGACGTCGACTTCGGCGACGTGCTGGACTACCTGCTCTTCGACCCCAAGACCGAGAGCGTGCTGCTCTACGTGGAGGGCATCCACGACGGCCGGACCTTCATCAGCAGCCTGCGCGCCATCGCGCGGGCGAAGCCCGTGATCGTCCTGAAGGTCGGGCGCTACGCCTCGGGCTCGCAGGCGGCGCGCTCGCACACCGGCGCGCTGGTGGGCAACGACGCCGTGTTCGACGCCGTCCTCGCCCGTTGCGGCGTGGTGCGCGTGCACAGCGCGCAGGACCTCTTCGCCGCGGCGCGCGCGCTGTCGTCGCGCCGCAAGCCGCACGGCGACCGGCTCGCCATCGTCACCAACGGCGGCGGCCCGGGCGTGCTGGCGGCCGACGCGTGCAGTTCCGAGAACGTGCAGCTCGCGAAGCTTTCACCCGCGACGATCGAGAAGCTCGACGCGATACTGCCGAAGCACTGGTCGCACGCCAACCCCGTCGACGTGATCGGGGATGCCGACGGCGCGCGCTTCGGCGCCGCAGCCAAGATCGTGGCGGCCGACCCGAACGTGGACGCGGTGCTCACGGCGTTCTGCCCGACGGGCATCGCCAGCGCCGAAAGCGTGGCGGACGGGATCCTGCCGGTGGCCAAGGAAAGCTCCAAGCCGTTCCTCACGGCGTGGCTCGGCGAATTGAGCGTCGTCGACACGCGCCACCGCGTGGAGGAGGCGGGGATTCCCGCGTACCGCTCCGGGGAGGTCGCCGTGCAGGCCTTCGCGGCGCTCGCCACGCACGTGAAGAACCAGAAGCTGCTCCTCGAGTCGCCGTCGCCGCGGTCCACCATGGTCGAGCACGACATCGTGCGGGCCGAGGAGATCTTCCAGGCGGCCGTCGACCAGGGGCGCACGCTCCTGAACGAGGTGGAGGCGAAGGGCCTGCTGGCCGCCTTCGGCGTGCCGGTGCCGCCCTTCGTCGTCGCCGCGACGCACGAGGAGGCCGTCCGGGCCGCGGAGAGCATCGGCTACCCCGTGGTGATGAAGATCCTGTCGCCGGACATCACCCACAAGTCGGACGTGAACGGCGTGCGCCTCGACATCCGCGACGCGAGGGAAGTCGGGTACCAGTTCGACGACATCATCGCGACCGTCCACCGCATGCGGCCCGAGGCGAAGGTCTCGGGCGTCCTCGTGCAGTCGATGGTCGCGCGCCGCGACGGGCGCGAGCTCATGATCGGCGTGGTGACCGACCCGGCGTTCGGGCCGGCCATCAGCTTCGGTTCGGGCGGCGTGGCGGTGGAGCTGCTGCGCGACAACGCGGTGGGCCTGCCGCCGCTGAACGTCCGGCTGGCCGGCGACCTCATCGACCGCACGCGCGCCGCTCGCCTCCTGGGGGCCTACCGCAACGTGCCGGCCGCCAACCGCGATGCCCTGATCGACGTGCTGCTGCGCGTGTCGGACCTCGTGTGCGCGCTGCCGTGGGTGGCCGAGATGGACATCAACCCGCTGCTTCTCGACCCGTCGGGCGCGGTGGCGCTGGACGCCCGGGTCGTCATCGACCCCACGCGCCGCCACCTGGACAGCCGCTACTCGCACCTCGCGATCCACCCCTACCCGGAAGCGCTGGAGGTGGTCGAGCGCCTGCGCGACGGCTCCGAGGTGACGATCCGGCCGATCCGCCCCGAGGACGCGGAGATGGAGACGGAGTTCATCACGGAGCTCTCGGACGAGTCGCGCTACCTGCGCTTCCTGTCGATCGTGCGCCACGTGACGCCGGAGATGATCGCGCGCTTCACGCAGATCGACTACGACCGCGAGATGGCGCTCATCGCCACGCGGCGCGAGGACGACAGGGAATCGATCATCGGCGTCGCGCGCTACGTGCGCGACCCCAACCCGGCCAGCGCGGAGTTCGCCATCGTCATCGCGGACCGCGCGCAGAGGAAGGGGCTCGCCTCCAAGCTCATGGGGCGCCTCATGACCCACGCGCGCTTCGCCGGCATCGAGCGCCTGCGCGGCCTGGTGCTCGCCTCGAACGACTCGATGCTCGAGCTGATGGACCGGCTCGGCTTCGAGGCCTTCGCCGTGGAGGACGACCCCAGCCTGGTCGACGTGGTGAAGGCGATCTAAGTGGGACGGTTCTACGGAATGAAAGTGGGACGGTTCTACAGAACCGGTCTATTCAAGTCCTGACGCGCGATTTGCGAATTGATCGGAATAGACCGGTTCTGTAGAACCACATCGAACGCACCGGGCGTGACGATCGCCGCCGCGGCGGCGCTCATCCTCGCCGGCTTCGCGCTCCGTCCCCAGCACGCGGCCGTCGGGCCGCTCATCCCGCTGATCCGGGCCGACCTCGGGATCTCCCACTCGCTGGCGGGGCTGCTCGCGACGATCCCCGTGGCGTGCTTCGGGCTGTTCGCGCTGCCCGCACCCGAGATCGCCCGACGCCTGGGGGCGCGCACCGCCATCGGCAGCTGCGTGGCGGTGGCCGGCGTCGCGGGCATCGCCCGGGCGCTC
>JAMPXV010000150.1 GCA_023700985.1 Lysobacter sp. | reverse complement strand
TGAGCGCGATCGCCATCGCGGCGCCCAGCGCCCGCGCCTCGGCGAGGTAGGTCACGTGGCCGCGGTGCAGGATGTCGAAGACGCCGTTGGTGAACACGAGGGGCCGCGCCAGCGCGGCCGCGCGGGCCGCGAAGTCGCGCGGGTCGCAGATCTTCGATTCGAATGCGGGCTCAGCCATCCCGGCATTGTAGAGAAAAAGGGGTCAGAGTCATTTCGGGGGGAAAAGGGGTCAGATCCCATTTATTGGGACGGTTCTACAGAACCGGTCTATTCAGGATCTGGTGCACGGACCTCGACGACCACGGAATAGACCGGTTCTGTAGAACCGTCCCAATAAATGGGATCTGACCCCTTTTCCCCCCGAAATGACTCTGACCCCTTTTTCTCGTGCCGCCGGAACTCCGGGCGGACGCCGGCATCGTACCGGGCCGGATGCGGTGCGAATGAGGCGGGCGGCTGGCGCCGGCTCTTCCCCGGTCGTGGGTCCTTGGTCCGATGGGAGACGCGGGCTTTCTGCCCCAAACTGGTAGGTTATGTCCAAGATCGCCATCGTCGGTGCGGGAATCGCGGGCCTCGCCTGCGCATGGCTGCTCGCCCGGCGGCACGACGTCGTCCTGTTCGAGGCCAATGCCTACCCCGGCGGGCACTCGAATACGGTGGACGCCACCGTGGACGGGATCACCCATCCTGTCGATACCGGCTTCCTGGTCTTCAACGACCGCACCTACCCCAACCTCGTGAAGCTCTTCGCGGCGCTCGGGGTGGAGTGCGCCGATTCGGACATGTCCTTCTCGGTGCGCATCGGCGACGGCGACCTGGAGTGGTCGGGGAGCAACCTCGCCACGGTCTTCGCGCAGCCGGCGAACCTCGTGCGGCCGCGCTTCCTGCGCATGCTCTCGGACCTGATGCGCTTCAACCGCGAGGCCTCGCGGCTCGCCGAGACCGGCGCGACCGTCACCGGCACGCTGGGCGAGTTCCTGGACGCGCGCGGCTACGGGCGCGAGGTGCGCGAGCTCTACCTCATCCCCATGGCGGCGTGCATCTGGTCGACGCCGGCCACGCAGATCAACCGCTTCCCGATGCAGACCTTCCTGCACTTCTGCGCCAACCACGGCCTCCTCGCGGTGGCGAACCGTCCGCAGTGGCGCACGGTCAAGGGCGGGTCGCGCGAGTACGTGCGGAAGATCGTCGCGGAACTCCCGGACGTGCGCCTCTCCACGCCCGTCCACCAGGTGCGGCGCTTCGCCGACCGCGTCGAGGTGGCCACCGACCGCGGGACGGAGCGCTTCGACCAGGTCGTCCTCGCCACCCACACCGACCAGTCGCTCGCGATCCTGGAGCAGCCTTCGGTCGAGGAGCGGGCGGTGCTCAGGGCCATTCCCTACCAGGCAAACCGCGCCGTGCTGCACACCGACGAGCGCCTGCTGCCGCGCCGGCGCCGTGCGTGGGCGAGCTGGAACTTCCACGCGCCCACCCCCGAGCTCTCCGACGAGCCGGTCTCGCTCACCTACCTCATCAACCGCCTGCAGCCGCTGCCCTTCGCCTCGCCCGTGATGGTGAGCATGAACCCGGTCGAGGCACCGCGGGAGGACCGCGTGCTGGCGAGCTTCGACTATCACCATCCCGCCTTCCTCGAGGGCTCCGACGAGGCCAAGCACCGCGTCGCCTCGCTCCAGGGGCGCGCCCGGACGTGGTTCTGCGGCGCCTGGACCCGCTACGGCTTCCACGAGGACGGGCTCCTTTCCGCCATCCGCGTGGCGAGGCAGATGGGCGTCCCGATTCCCTGGACCGTGTAGTGGAAGCGCGGATCCTTTTCGGGCGGGTGTTCCACTGCCGCCTGCGGCCGGTACGGCACGCGTTCGCCTACCCGGTGTTCTTCCTGCGCGTGCCGCTCTCATCGATGGCGCGCGCCGGGCGGGGCATCTTCTCGGTGGACCGCTGGAACCTCCTGTCGCTTTGCAGTCGCGACCACGGGCCGCGCGACGGCTCGCCCCTCGAGCCGTGGGTGCGCGCGCAGCTCGCGCAGGCGGGGCTGGAAGGCGCCGACGGCGAGATCCTGCTGCAGGCCTTCCCGCGCGTGCTGGGCTTCGTCTTCAACCCGATCTCGATCTTCTACTGCAACGACCGGGCGGGGCGGCTCAGGGCGGTGCTTTGCGAGGTCGCCAACACCTTCGGCGAGCGCCACAACTACGTCCTCGCGCACCCCGACGGCCGGCCCATCGAGGCGCGCGACCGGCTTACCGCCGGCAAGGTCTTCCACGTCTCGCCCTTCTGCGAGGTCGAGGGCCATTACCGGTTCCGCTTCGCGGGCGACGAGCGCGGGCAGCTCGCGCACATCGACTACCACGACCGCGAGGGCAAGCTCCTGGTCACCTGCATCGACGGCCGCGCCAAGCCGATCGCGGCGGGCTCCCTCGCAAGGGCTTTCCTCGGCTACCCCCTCATGACCCTGGGCGTGGTCGCCCGAATCCACTGGCAGGCGCTGAAGCTCTGGGTGAAGCGCGTGCCGTTCTTTTCCAAGCCCGAGCCGCCGCTCCAGGAGACGACCCGGTGAATTCCCCCGAACACGTCGCGCAGCTTCCCGCGCCCACCTATTCCGCCCGAATCCTCTTCGGCGTGCTTTCCCGGCTGCAAGCCGGCAGGCTCGCCGTCACCACGCCCGAGGGCACGCGGCGCGTCTTCGTGGGGGGCGAGCCCGGCCCCTCGGCGGACCTGGAGATCCGCGACTGGAAGGCCGTGGGCCGCATGGTCCGCGCGGCGGAGATCGGCGTGGCGGAGTGCTGGCGCGACGGGCTCATCGCCACGGGCGACATGTCGGCCCTCCTGCGGCTGTGCGAGGCGAACCAGGCCGCGTTCGAGTCGGTGTGGTACGGCAACCCCGTCGTGTCCTTCCTCTATCGCATCGCGCACTGGCTGCGCCCGAACACCAGGGCCGGCTCGCGGCGCAACATCCACGCCCACTACGACCTCGGCAACGACTTCTACGCGCTCTGGCTCGACCGGACGATGACCTACTCCTCGGCCCTCTTCGCGCAGGGGCTCGACGGCTCGCTGGAGCGCGCGCAGGAGGCCAAGTACGAGCGCATGCTCGAGGCGATCGGCGTGACCGGGGCGCACCACGTGCTCGAGATCGGCTGCGGCTGGGGCGGCTTCGCGGAGTACGCCGTGCGCACGCGGGGCTGCCGCTGGACGGGCATCACCATCTCGAAGGCGCAGCTCGAGTTCGCCCGCAGCCGCATCCGCAAGGCGGGGCTCGAGGACCGCGTCGAGCTGCGCTTCCAGGACTACCGCGACCTCGAGGGGCAGTTCGACCGCATCGTCTCCGTGGAGATGATCGAGGCGGTGGGAGAGCGCTGGTGGCCCGCCTACTTCGGGAAGCTGCGCGACTGCCTGGCGCCCGGCGGGATGGCCTCGATCCAGGCGATCACGATCGACGAGGCGGCCTTCGCGAAGTACCGGCGCACGAGCGACTTCATCCGCGAGTACATCTTCCCGGGCGGCATGCTTGCGCCGGTGGAGGTCCTGGCGCGGCTGGGGCGCTCGGCGGGGCTCCTCGTCCGCGAGCCGTTCCGCTTCGGGCTGCACTACGCGGAGACGCTGCGCCGCTGGCGCGAGGCGGTGGACGCCAAGGAGCGCGCGATCAAGGCGCTGGGCTTCGACGACCGCTTCCTCTCGATCTGGCGCTTCTACCTGCACTACTGCGAGGTGGGCTTCGACGCGAAGCGCATCGACGTCGTGCACCTCGAGTTCGAGAAGCCGGCATGATGCGCGCGCTCCTCGCGGCGGCCGCCTTCGCCGCCGCGCTCGCCCAGGCCTCGCCGCCGCTGCCGGTCGCGCTCGCCTCCGAGCTGCCCATGCTGAAGCCCCTGGGCGAGGGGCGGCTGCGCTGGTTCGGCCTGCACGTCTACGACTCCTCCCTGTGGGTCCCCGGCGACGCGTGGTCGTTCGACCGGGTCTTCGCCCTGGACATCCGCTACGCGATGGCCATCCGCGGCCGCGACCTCACGAAGCGCAGCCTCGAGGAGATGCGCAGGCTCGGGTTCTCCGACCCGGCGAAGCTGCGGCGCTGGGAGGAGGCGATGGACCGCGTCTTCCCGGACATCCGTGCCGGCGACCGGCTGGTGGGCGTGAGCATCCCCGGCCGGGAGGCGCGCTTCTACAGCCAGGACCGCCTGCTGGGCACCGTGCCCGACCCGGAGTTCGCCCGCGCGTTCTTCGCCATCTGGCTCGACGAGAAGACGAGCGAGCCGGGGCTGCGGCAGCGCATGCTCGGGCTTCCCGAGTAGGGCGGCCTGCGTGGCCTCGCGACCCACGGGCCTGCAGCTCGCGGCCTACGGCGCCCTCGGGCTGCCGCTCGCCATGGCGGCGCTGCCCATCTACGTGCACGTGCCCAAGTTCTACGCGGACACGCTGGGCCTGTCGCTCGCCGGCGTGGGCGCGATCCTGCTCGCGGCGCGCATCGTCGACGCCGTCCAGGACCCGTTCTTCGGCTGGTGGAGCGACCGCACGCGCGCCCGGGGTGCCAGCCGGTGGGTGTTCGTGGGCGCCGGAGCGCCGCTCCTCGCGCTCGGCATGGCGGGCCTTTTCCACCCGCCGGCCGCCGGGTCCGGCGGGCTCGAGTGGTGGCTCGTCGCCAACCTCGTGCTCGTCTACACGGCGTTCAGCCTCGTGACCGTGAGCTACCAGGCGCACGGCGCGGAGATCTCCGACGACGTGTCGGAGCGCACGCGCGTCACGGCCTGGCGCGAGGGGTTCGCGCTCGTGGGCGTCTTCCTGGCGGCCGCGCTCCCCGAGGTGCTGCGCCAGTCGATGGGCGACCGGGAGGGTTTCTCGCGCTTCGCCCTGCTCTTCGCGCCGCTCGTCCTGGTGGCCGCGTGGATCACGATCCGCGGCTCGCCGCCCGCCCACCCGCGCCGGCCGCCGCCGGGCACCGCGGCCCTCGGGTCGTTCCGGATTCCGCTCGCCAACGCGTCCTTCCGGCGCCTGCTGGCGGTCTTCGTGCTGAACGGCATCGCCGCCTCGATCCCCGCAACCCTGGTGCTCTTCTTCATCGAGGACGTCGTCGGGCGCGCGGACCTGGCACCCGTCTTCCTCATCGCGTACTTCGCCGCGGGCGCGGCGGGGCTGCCGCTCTGGGTGTGGCTCTCGCGCCGCATCGGCAAGGCGCGCGCGTGGCTCGCGGCCATGGCGCTTTCCATCGCCGCCTTCGTGTGGGCCTTCTTCCTGGGCGCCGGGGACGTGGCCGCCTACCTCGCGATCTGCGTGATGTCCGGCGTGGGGCTGGGGGCCGACCTGGCGCTGCCGCCGTCGCTGCTGGCCGACGTGATCGACGAGGACGAGGCGCGCGGGGCGGGGCGCAACGAGGGCGCCTACTTCGGGCTGTGGAGCCTCACGACGAAGCTCAACCTCGCGCTGGCGGCGGGGATCGCGCTGCCGCTGCTGCAGGGGTTCGGCTATGCCTCGAAAGGCGACAACGCGCCGGAGGCCCTCTTCGCCCTGGCGGCCGTCTATGCGTTGCTGCCTTGCGTGCTGAAGCTGCTGGCGGCGGGGGTGCTTTGGGCTTCGCCCTTTGTTTCCGCTGCGCGGAAGTAAGGCGGGGAACGCCGATGAACGCCGATGACCCGCCGATGAACGCCGATGAAATCAGGGTCAGCGGCGATCCAGCGAATGTCCGGCTATGTCGCAGTTCGGCACGGTCCACTCAATCAAGTCTGTATCGGCGTTCATCGGCGGGTCATCGGCGTTCATCGGCGTTCCCCGCCTTACCCCCGCGAAGCGGGTAACCAAAAGTGCGATAGCAAGGAGAAACGAATGCTGAAGAAGCTGATGTCGGGCCTGGCGGCCCTCGCGGTGGCGGGTTGCGCGAGCGTCACGCCCCAGGACTACGCGCGCGAGAAGCCCGTGCTGGACCTCAAGGAATACTTCAACGGGAAGGTGGACGCGTGGGGCATGGTGCAGGACCGCTCCGGCCGGGTCCTCAAGCGGATGACGGTGGAGATGACCTGCACCTGGGTGGGCGACACGGGCACGCTCGACGAGCGCTTCACCTACGCCGACGGCACGAAGGAGACGCGCGTGTGGACCATCCGCAAGGACGGCAACCGCTACACGGGGACGGCGGCCGACGTCGTGGGCGAGGCGAAGGGCGAGGCGGCCGGCAACACGCTGCGCTGGAACTACGTGCTCGACGCGAAGCGCGAGGACGGGGGTACCATCCACCTCGACATGGACGACTGGATGTGGCTCGTGGACGAAAGGACGCTCGTGAACAGGACGACCTTCTCGAAGTTCGGCATCCGCTTCGGCGAGGTCTCGATCTTCTTCCGCAAGCGCTAGTCCATGGCCCTCAACCCCCCCATCCGCGACTGGAAGGACCGGCGCTGCTGGATCGTCGGCGCCTCCACCGGCATCGGCGCGGCGCTCGCGGAGGAGCTGGCCGGCAGGGGCGCCCGCGTGGCGCTGTCGGCGCGCCGGCGCGCGCCGCTCGACGAGATGGCAGCGCGGTTCGGCAAGGGCAGGGCGCTCGCGGCTCCGCTGGACATCACGGACGCCCCGGCGCTCGCGAAGGCCGCGGCGGAGCTCGAGCGCGCGTGGGGCGGCATCGACCTGGTGGTGGTGATGGCCGGCGAGTACAAGCCGATGCGCGCCTGGGAGCTGGATGTCGCCGCGGCGCGCTCGATGGTGGAGGTGAACCTCGTCGGGCCGTACAACGTTCTGGCCGCCGTCCTCCCGGGGCTCCTCGCGCAGGGCGGCGGGACGATCGCGCTCGTCTCCTCCGTCGCGGGCTATCGCGGGCTCCCGAAGAGCCTCGTCTACGGCCCGACCAAGGCGGCGGTGATCAACCTCGCCGAGACGCTCTACCTCGACCTGCAGCCGAAGGGCATCGGCGTGTGCGTGGTGAACCCCGGCTTCGTGAGGACGCCCATGACGGCGCAGAACGACTTCACGATGCCCGCGCTCATCGAGCCGGCCGAGGCCGCGGCCGAGATCGTGAAGGGGCTGGAGAAGGGCGAGTTCGAGATCCACTTCCCGAAGCGCTTCACGCGCTTCCTGAAGTTCCTGCGGGTGCTGCCCTACGGCCGCTACTTCCCCGCCGTGCGCAAGGCGACCGGGCTGTGAGCGCCGCAGCGCTGGCCGGCCTCAAGGCGTTCTGGGAGGGCCTCACGCCGCAGCGCCTCGCGGGCATCGACGCGGTCTATGCGCCCGAGGCGTACTTCCGCGACCCGTTCAACGAAGTGCGCGGCATCCCGGAGCTGCGTCGCATCTTCGGCCACATGTACGAGACGCTCGAGGAGCCGCGCTTCGCGATCACGGAGACGATCCTCGAGGGCGACCGCGCCGTGCTCATCTGGGACTTCGACTTCCGGATCAAGGCCTGGCAGCCCGGCGTGACGCGCCGCATCCACGGGCTTTCCGTGGTCCGCTTCGGCCCGGACGGGCGCGTGACCTGGCACCGCGACTACTGGGACGCCGCCGGCGAGCTCTACTCGCAGCTGCCCGTGGTGGGGCCGCTCATGCGTTACCTCGCCAGGAAGATGGCCTGAGGCTGGAAGAAAGGGGAGCAGGAAAAAAGGGGTCAGATCCCTTTTTCGGGGGAATCATCCGAAAAAGGGATCTGACCCCTTTTTTTCGAGAACGTATAGCCGCCCGCCTGCAGGCACCCCGCGCTCGGCGCGGATGGTCTCCGGCGAATCGTGCGCGACGGCGAACCCCTGGCTGGCCGCGAGGGCGCGGATGTAGGCGTCGGCGTGGGAATAGCGGCTGGTCGAGTCTAGCCGGAACCCCTCGCCCGGGCCGCCGCCCTCGACGGAAAAGGCGAAGCGCCCGCCGGGGGCGAGCACCCGCGCCGCCTGCGCGAACACGCCGGCCAGGTCGCCCACGTAGACGAACACGTCGGCGGCGATGACGAGATCCGCGCTCTCCGCCGCGCGCCCCTCGAGGAACGCGGAGAGTTCCGCCGCCTCCACGGCCTCGTAGAGCCGGCGCGCGCGCGCCTTCTCCACCATGCGCGGCGACAGGTCCACGCCGTGCATCGACTCGTAGCGCCCGCGCAGCGCGTCGGCCACGAGCCCGGTGCCGCACCCGAGGTCCAGCACGCGGCGGGGCCGGGGGCGGGCATCGAGCCAGCCGCCGAGCACCTGCGCGATGCGGGAGGGGATCCGGTAGCCGAGCTTCTCCACGAGGTGCTCGTCGAACCCGGGCGCCATCTCGTCGAAGAGCGTCGCCACGAACGCGTCGGGCGGACGCGGCGGCAGTGCGCCGGCCGCGACGTCGCGCGCGAAGCGCAGGACGGCGTCATCGGGCCGCGCGGCCACCGCGGCCTCCAGGTGCGGCAGGGCCTCCGGCGCGCGCCCCAGCGCGAGCAGCGCGCG
>JAMPXV010000149.1 GCA_023700985.1 Lysobacter sp. | reverse complement strand
GAGGAGACCTTCGGCGCCCTGAGGAAGGACGGCACGCTCGCCGACATCGGCACCCACGCGGTCCTCGCCACGCTGCACGGCAAGCCCGCCGTGCTGGGCATCGCGCAGGACATCGGCGAGCGCCGCAAGGCGCAGGAGGAGATCGACCGCTACATCGCCCGACTGGAGCACACCGTGCTCGGCACGCTGGAGGCCGTCTCGCTGATGGTGGAGCTGCGCGACCCGTACACCTCGGGCCACGAGAAGCGCGTCGGCGACCTGGCGGCCGCCATCGGCCGGGAGATGGGGCTGGACGACCACCGCGTGAAGGGCCTTCGCCTCACCGGCTACGTCCACGACATCGGCAAGATCAGCGCGCCGGCCGAGATCCTCGCGAAGCCGGGGGTCCTCACGCGCATGGAGCTCGAGCTCATCAAGGGCCACTGCCAGAGCGGCTACGACGTGCTCAAGCGCGTGGACTTCCCCTGGCCCGTGGCCGAGGTGATCCTGCAGCACCACGAGAGGATGGACGGCAGCGGCTACCCGCGCGGGTTGCGCGGCGAGGCCATCCTGCTCGAGGCGCGCATCGTGTCCGTCGCGGACGTGGTCGAAGCGATGGCCAACCACCGCCCGTACCGCGCCGGACTGGGGCTGGACGCCGCGCTGGCGGAGATCGAGGCGGGATGCGGCAGCCTCTACGACCCGAAGGTCTGCGGCGCTTGCCTCACGCTATTCAGGGAACGCGCCTACGCGTTGTGAAAATGGGGTCAGATCCCATTTTGGGACGGTTCTACAGAACCGGTCTATTCCGTGATCGCTGAGGTCCGTGCCCCAACTCCCGAATAGACCGGTTCTGTAGAACCGTCCCAAAAATGGGATCTGACCCCTTTTCCGGTGCCGCTCAGCTGCCGTCGGTCTGCACGCCGCGGATGCTCAGCGCCTGCGACGTGTACGTCGTGTCGAGGAGCTTGGCGGCCTGGAAGATGGCGCGGATGGTCGGCACGGGGATCCCGGTCAGGTCGCCCAGCTCGACGACCGAGCCCACGAGGGCGTCGATCTCGATCGGTCGCCCGGCCTCGACGTCCTGGAGCATGGAGGTCTTGTGCTTGCCCACCTTGCGGGCGCCCTCGATGCGCTTGTCCAGCGGCACGCGGAAAGTGATGCCCAGGTGCTCGGCCACCGCCTGCGCCTCGCGCATCATCTGCGCGGCGAGCTCCTTGCCGTACGGGTCCTCGCAGATGTCCTGGAGGGTCGCGTGCGTAAGGGCGGAGATGGGGTTGAATGTGAGGTTGCCCCAGAGCTTCAGCCACATCTCGGCGCGCACGTTGTCCAGCAACGGGCACTTGAGCCCGGCCTTCACGAACGCCTCCGCGATCCGCGTGGCCCGCTCCGAGGGCACGCCGTTCAGCTCCCCGATGGGAAAGCGGTCGCCCTCGATGTGCACGACCTTGCCGGGGGCCACGAGCTCGGTGGCGGGATAGACCACGCAACCGATGATTCGCTCCTTGGGGATGGCATCCTTCACCACCCCGCCCGGGTCCACCGTCTCGACGGTGCGCCCGGCGAGTTCCCCGCCGTGGTCGTGGAAGTACCAGAAGGGGATCCCGTTCTGCATCGGGATCACCACCGTGTTCTCGTGGTACAGGGGCGCCAGCTTGCCGGCCACCGCGCCCACCTGGTGCGCCTTGAGCGCGAGAATGACCACGTCGAAGGTTCCCGCGCTTGCGTAGTCGTCGGTGGCCTTCACGGTGGTCGCGACTTCCTCGCGGCCGTCCCGGTAGAAGACCTTCATCCCTTCGGCGTTGATCGCCTCCAGGTTCCTGCCGCGGGCGATGTACGTGACTTCCTCTCCGGCGAGAGCCAGCTTCGCGCCCACGAAGCCCCCGATGGCGCCGGCGCCAACGATGCAAAAACGCATTTCTACCCCCATGAACGGGCCGCCATCCCTGCCACGCGGGCGGGGGAGGGGCCGGGATCCGAGATCAATGCCATGGCGTCGGGCGGTTTAGCTGCCGCCGGTGTCGCTTCCCGCGGGGTTGGGGCGGGGCCGGAGGGCGGGGCGGGTAGCCCGGAGCCGCGGCAGGACTTCATACGCAAGACTTGAACTTATGGTGCGGCGCACAAACTGTCAAGCGGCAGTATCAGCGCCTGCGCGGGCGCGGCGGCGCCGCCTTTGGCGCGCCGGCAAGCGACCGTCGCAGGCGCGGCGCCATCCAGTCCACCAGCGCGCGGACATTGGACGAGAGCAGCCGCGACCCGGGATAGATCAGGTTGACCGGCGACGGCGGCGGCTCGAACGCCTCGAGCACGCGCACGAGCGAGCCCTCCGCGAGCGCGGCGCTCACCTGGTAGCAGAGGAACTGCCCCGGGCCCAGGCCGTCCCGGCAGGCCTGGAGCGCCACGTCGATCTGGTTGGACGAGAACGCGGGCGATACCGTGACACGGAGCGGGCGGTTCTTCGCCCGGAAGTTCCATTCGTGCCCGGGCGATAGTCCCGTGAACCCGACGCACCGGTGCGCCGCCAGGTCGCCGGGTTCCCCGGGGGCGCCGTGCCGCTCGAGGTAGGCGGGGCTCGCGCAGACGACGCGGCGCGTCTCGCCCACGGGCACCGCGACCAGCGACGAGTCGGGCAGCAAGCCGATGCGAACCCCGAGATCGATGCCTTCCTCGATCAGGTCCACGGGCCGGTCGAGCAGCACCAGTTCTACATTCACCGCCGGATGGCGAACCACGAAGGCGCTGGCGACAGGCGCCACATGCAGCCTGCCGAACAGCACCGACGCGGTGACACGCAGGCGGCCCTTCGGCTGGACGCGCCTTGCGGAAAGCGCCGCTTCCGCCTCGTCCACGTCCGAGATCACCCGCTTGGCGCGTTCGTAGTACTCGCGCCCCTCGTCCGTGAGCGCCAGGCGCCGCGTGGTGCGGTTGAGAAGCCGGACATCGAGCGAACGCTCGAGCGACGCGAGCCCGCGGACGACGGAAGGCAGCGAGACCCCCATCGACTCCGCGGCGGCCGTGAGGCTTCCCCCCTCCACGATCCGCACGAAGGTCTGCATGGCACGAAGCTTGTCCATGACGGCACATTACTACGCTTATCGCATTAATTTAAGACATTCCGTGGCATTTATCTCATCCAGCGCAACAGCGAGGATGCGTTCCGTCGAGCACGACTCCCTCGCCACCAACCCGAACCGAAAGGAACCCGCCATGTCCCGCCTCCCGATTGTCGACCCCAGGACCGCCCCCGCCCCCGCCAGAGACCTTCTCGACGCCGTCCAGGCGCAGCTCGGCGTCACGCCCAACTTCATCCGGGTGCTTGCGAACTCGCCCAAGGCGCTCGAGGGGTTCCTCGGGCTCTACGGCGCGGCTTCCGGCTTCGCCCTCGACAAAGCCACGCAGGAGCGCATCGCGCTCGCCGTGGCCGAGGGCAACGCCTGCCAGTACTGCGTGTCCGCGCACACGGCCATCGGCCGTCACGCCGGCCTCACGAACGACGAGATGTCGCTCAATCGCCGCGGCGGCTCGGGGCAGGCGCGTGCCGCCGCCATCGTGGCCTTCGCGAAGGCGCTGAACGACAACCGCGGCGAAGTGACGACCGCGGAGTTCGGCGCCGCCCGCGCGGCCGGACTCACCGATGGCGAGATCGTCGAGGTCATTGCCGTGGTCGCGCTCAACGTCTTCACCAACATCCTGGGCAAGGCCACGCGCGTGGAGATCGACTTCCCGGCGGTCGAGCTTCTCGCCCCCCCGATGAAGGACGCGGCCTGAGCGCCGCCCCGGGCCGGCCGCGTGCCGGCCCCAATCCACCAATGGAGACCGCCATGTCCACGGCATTCGGCCGCATCGCCTTCACGCCCAGCGTCCGCGCGTTCCAGGCCCGGCAGGGCGTGCGGCAGCGCGGCACCCGTCCCGACGACGGAATCGACGAGACCGGCGCCGCCCTCACGGAAGCCGAGTCCGCCTTCGTCGGCGCGCGCGACGGCTTCTACCAGGCCACCGTCGGCGAGAACGGCTGGCCCTACGTGCAGTTCCGCGGCGGCCCGCCGGGCTTCCTGCGCGTCCTCGACCCGCGCACGATCGCCTACGCCGACTTCCGCGGAAACATGCAGTACATCAGCGCGGGAAACCTCTCCGGGGATGGGCGCGTGTCGCTCATCCTCATGGACTACGCCAACCGGCGAAGGCTGAAGATCCTCGGGCGCGCCCGGCTCGTCGACGCCGGGGACGAACCGGCCCTCGTCGCGCGGCTCGAGGACCCCGACTACCGCGCCCGCATCGAGCGCGCCGTCGTGATCGCGGTGGAGGCCTTCGACTGGAATTGCCCCCAGCACATCACGCCACGCTTCACCGAGGCCGAGTTCGCGGCGCGCTGGGAATCCGGTCAGGACCTGCGGTAGGCCCACCCCATGAGGACGCCGCCGGCGAGGATCATGGGGAGCGACAGCCACTGCCCCATCGACAGCCCCAGGGCGAGGAGCCCCAGGAAATCGTCGGGCTGCCGGCCGAACTCCGCGAGGAAGCGGAAGATGCCGTAGCCCGCGAGGAAGGCGCCCGAGACGGCCCCCGCGGGCCGGGGCTTCGAGGAGAACCACCACAGGATCGCGAAGAGGGCGAGCCCCTCGAGCGCGAACTGGTAGAGCTGCGAGGGGTGCCTCGCGAGCGGCACGCGGTCCACCTGCGGGAACCACATGCCCCAGGGCAGGTCGGTCGCCCGCCCCGGCAGTTCCCCGTTGATGAAGTTGCCCATGCGCCCGGCGGCCAGGCCCAGGGGGACGAGGGGCGCCACGAAATCCATCGTGGTGATCCAGCGCAAGTCCCGCCGCGCGCAGAAGATCCAGATGGCCGCGAGCACCCCGAGGAAGCCGCCGTGGAAGCTCATGCCGCCGGCCCAGATCTGCGCGATCTCCAGCGGGTGGTCGAGGTAGTACTCGGGCTTGTAGAAGAGCACGTAGCCCAGCCGCCCCCCCAGGATCACGCCCAGCACCCCGTAGAGGAGCATGTCGTCCACGCCCTCCTCGGTGACACCGTTGGAGAGCCCCTTGCGCGCGCGGTACTTGCCAAGCACCACGAAGGCGACGAAGGCCACCACGTACATGAGGCCGTACCAGCGCACGGCCACGGGGCCGAGGCTGAAGAAGACGGGGTCGAACTGCGGGTGGGTGAGCATGGGGGCAGGTTCAGGCGAAGCCGTAGAGGCGGGCCGCATTATCCCAGACCATCGTCCGGGCCCGCTCCGGGCCTACCCACCGGTCGAGCGCGTCGCGCAGCCGGCCGTAATTGTTCTCGCGCTCGTGGTTCGTCCACGGCCAGTCGCTGCCCCACACGAGATGGTCGCCGCCCACGGCATCCATCCAGCGCGCGGCAAGCGCCGCGGGGTCCGCGCCGGCGAGGCGGTACGGCCCCGAGAGCTTCGTCCACACGGGACGGCTGCGGGCGAGCGAGGCCACCGCTGCGAAGGTGGCGTCCTGCGCCGCGGGCTCGGCGCCCGGCGTGCCGAAGTGGTCGAACACCACGGCGACGGGCGAGTCGGCGAAGGCCTGGGCGATGTCCGGCAAGCGCCCCGTGTCCACGTGCACCTCGACGTGCCAGCCCAGGGCGTGCACGCGCCGGTAGAGGGCGCGCCAGTCCGCGGTCGCGAAGGCCGCGTAGTCCGGCTTCGACTTGACGTTCAGCCGGATGGCCCGCACGCCCCCCGCGGCCAGCCGCGCCAGGACCTCGTCGCCGAATCCGGGGTCGACCACCGCCACGGCGCGCAGGTGCGCGGGGTCCGCCGCCACCGCCGCCAGGGCCTCCGAGTTGTCGGTGCCGAAGAAGCTGGGCTGCACGACTACGCCGCGCGCGACTGCCGCGCTCGCCCAGTGCGAGCGCCAGTCCTCGAGGGTCGCGGCGTACGGCGGGCGGTAGCGCGCCCCGGGGACCGACGGTGCGGTTTCCGAGAACACGTGCGCGTGGGTATCGATGCCTTGCAAGGGTTTCGCCGGGTGGCTGCGAACGGCTATTCTAGCGGTCTCCCCCGGCCTTCCCGGGCGATCCTCAGCCGGAAACCCCTCCGACCATGAAAAGACTTCTCTCCGTCCTCGTTGCAGCCCTCGCCTTCGCCTCGCCTGCCGCCGCCTTGGCCCAAGCCTTCCCCACCAAGCCCATCCGGCTCATCGTGACCTACCCGCCGGGCGGGGGGGCGGACCTCATGGCCCGCCTGGTGGCGCCCAAGATGGGCGAGGCCCTCGGGCAGACGGTCGTGGTCGAGAACAAGCCGGGCGCAAGTGGCCAGATCGGCGCCGGCGAGGTGGCCCGCGCGGCGCCCGACGGCTACACGATCATGCTCGACGCCTCGTCCTTCGCGGTGAACCCCAGCCTCTACTCCAAGCTGCCGTACGACCCGGCCAAGGCCTTCCGGCCGTTGGCGGTCCTGGCGCTCTACCCGAACATGCTGGTCGTGACGCCCTCGTTCCCGCCGAAGGACGTGAAGGAACTGGTCGCGCTCGCCAAGTCGAAGCCCGGGTCCGTCGCCTTCGCGTCGTCGGGCAACGGCTCCGCCCAGCACCTGGCCGGCGAGCTCTTCAAGCAGCGCGCCGGCGTGGACATGACGCACATCCCCTACAAGGGCGGCGGACCGGCCATGAACGACGTGATCGGCGGGCAGGTGCCGGTGTTCTTCGCCAACGTGGCCTCGGGCCTCGCGCACGTGAAGGGCGGCAAGCTCAGGGCCATGGCCGTCACCGGCGCGAAGCGCGCTTCCTCGCTGCCCGACCTGCCCACCATGGCCGAGGCCGGCATCCCCGGCTACGAGGTCTACGAGTGGAACGCCATCTTCGCGCCGGCCGGCACGCCCGCACCGGTCGTGGAGAAGCTGGCCGCGGCCATCGCCAAGGCGATGCAGTCGCCGGAGATCCGGGAGCGGGTCGCCTCCCTGGGCGGCGACCTCGCGGGCTACGGCCCGAAAGAGGCGGAGGAATTCATCCGCGAGCAGACCGAGCTCTGGGCCAAGGTGGTGAAGGCCGGCAACATCAGGGTCGATTGACCGGGACCCGACGAGGACGAAAGCCATGACCGACAAGTTCCGCTCCACCGCCATCACCGAAGGCGACTCGCGCTCGCCCAACCGCTCGATGCTTCGCGCCATCGGGTACAAGGACGAGGACTTCAGGAAGCCCTTCATCGGGCTCGCCAACGGCCACTCGACGCTCAACCCCTGCAACGCGGGGCTGCAGCCGCTGGCCGACGCGGCCGACCGCGCCATCCGCGCCGCCGGCGGCATGCCGCAGATGTTCGGCACCATCACCGTCACCGACGGCATCTCCATGGGCACCGAGGGCATGAAGTACTCGCTGGTCTCGCGCGAGGTGATCGCCGACTCCATCGAGAC
This sequence comes from Lysobacter sp., assembly GCA_023700985.1. Classification (GTDB taxonomy): domain Bacteria; phylum Pseudomonadota; class Gammaproteobacteria; order Burkholderiales; family Usitatibacteraceae; genus FEB-7. Next base: position 1,221 of record JAMPXV010000149.1, on the reverse strand, counting down.
GGCCGTCCAGAGCCAGTTCATGGACGGCGTGCTCGCCATCGGCGGCTGCGACAAGAACATGCCGGGCGCGATGATCGGCCTCGCCCGCATGAACCTGCCGGCCATCTTCGTCTACGGCGGCACCATCAAGCCGGGCCACCACAAGGGCCAGGACCTGCAGATCGTCTCCGTCTTCGAGGCCGTGGGCGCGCTCAACGCCGGCAAGATGAGCCGCGAGGACTTCGACTGCATCGAGCGCTGCGCCCTGCCCGGCACCGGCGCCTGCGGCGGCATGTACACCGCCAACACCATGAGCTCCGCCTTCGAGGCGCTGGGGATGTCGCTGCCGTACTCCTCGACGATGGCCAACGAGGACGCGGAGAAGGTCGCGAGCGCCGAGGAAAGCGCGCGCGTGCTGGTCGAGGCGGTGAGGAAGGGCCTGAAGACCCGGGACATCGTCACCCGCAAATCCATCGAGAACGCGGTCTCCGTCATCATGGCGGTGGGCGGCTCCACCAACGCGGTGCTGCACTTCCTCGCCATCGCCCACGCCGCCGACGTCGAGTGGACCATCGACGACTTCGAGCGGGTGCGCCGCAAGGTCCCGGTGCTGTGCGACCTGAAGCCCAGCGGCCGCTACGTCGCGACCGACTTCCACCGGGCGGGCGGCGTGCCGCAGGTGATGAAGATGCTGCTCGAGCACGGCCTGCTGCACGGCGACTGCATCACCATCACCGGCCAGACCATCGCCGGGGTCCTGAAGGACATCCCCGCGGAGCCGCGCAAGGACCAGGACGTGATCCGCCCGTGGTCGAACCCGATGTACGCGCAGGGGCACCTCGCCATCCTCAAGGGCAACCTCGCCCCCGAGGGCTGCGTCGCCAAGATCACGGGCCTCAAGAACCCCGTCATCACGGGCCCCGCGCGCGTGTTCGATTCCGAGCCCGCCTGCATGGACGCGATCATGGGCGACCGCGTCGAGGCGGGCGACGTGCTCGTGATCCGCTACGAGGGCCCGAAGGGCGGCCCCGGCATGCGCGAGATGCTCTCGCCCACGGGCGCGCTCATCGGCAAGGGCCTCGGGGAATCGGTCGGCCTCATCACCGACGGGCGCTTCTCCGGGGGCACCTGGGGAATGGTCGTCGGCCACGTGGCGCCGGAAGCCTACGAGGGCGGCACGATCGCGCTCATCCAGGAGGGCGACTCCGTCACCATCGACGCGCACAAGCTCCTCATCCAGCT
>JAMPXV010000148.1 GCA_023700985.1 Lysobacter sp. | reverse complement strand
CACGGCCACCGTCCGCACTGCCAGGGCGCGGCAGGTGCGGATCACCCGGCAGGCGATCTCGCCGCGGTTGGCGATGAGGACCTTGGCGAACATGGGGGCGCGGGCGGGCGGCCCGTCAGTGTTCCTCGGGCACGCCCTGCCAGAGCAACTCGTAGCCCAGCTCCTGCGTATCCGTGCACATCTGCGCCAGCGCGTCGAACTTGGCCTTGAACACCGTGTCGGCGTGCGACCTCTCGTGCTCCTCGAAGGAGCGCCAGTAGGTGACGATGACGATGTGCTCGTCGGTCCCCTTGGGCACGGCAAGCGACCCCTCGGACGAGGCGAAGCCCGAGAACTTGAACACCTGGCCGGCGATGAAGCCGCCCTTGTCGCCGCCGTAGGTGTTCTTGACCGTGTTGCACATCTCGCCCAGGGCGAGCTCGACGTCCTCCATGGCCACGCCGGGCTTGAGCTTCACGGTGTTGAACAGCATCTTGGAGCCGAAGGGAATGGAAATCGCGTCGAACATGGATGTCTCCGTGGAATGGGGGGCATTGTACTTCGTCGCCGCGCCGCGCCCGGTCAGCGGTGGCCGAGGACGCGGCGGCGCCAGGCGCTCGGGGCCTGGCCGGTCCACCCCTGGAAGGCGCGGAAGAAGGCCGAAGGCTCCGAATAGCCCAGCTCGGCCGCCACGCGCGCGACACTTTCTCCGGGCTTCGCGAGCCGCGCCGTGGCCAGGTCCCGCCGCAGGGCGTCCCGGATCGCGCGGAAGCTCGTCCCTTCCTCCTGCAGGCGGCGGTGCAGCGTCCGCGGCGATACATGGAGTTCGCGGGCCGCTTCTTCAAGCCCCAGGGCGCGTGGCAGTGCCGCGGCGAGATTCGCCCGCAGCGCGCGCGCCAGCTCGCGGTCGCGGCGGTAGAGCATCGTGATCTTGCCCGGCGCGCCCTCGAGGAAGTCCGCCAGGTCGGCGTCGTCGCGCCGGACGGGCAGGTCCAGGAGGGCCGCGTCGAGCGTTGCCTCCAGCGCCGCACCCCCGAAGGACGACTGCTCCGTGTAGATGAGGCCGTAGTCGGCGGCGTGCGCGGGCCGGGGGTAGGGGAAGCGCACGGCATCGAGCGCGAGGCCCCGGCCGGCGAGCCAGCAGGCCAGCGCGTGAAGCAGGCGCAGCAGCCACTCGAAGGCGAACACGCGGCAGGGGTCGCCGGCCCGACGGGCCAGGGGCCTCACCTCCGCAATGACCAGGCGCGCCGTGGGGCCATCGCGCGCCACGGTCACCCGCAACTCGGGCAGCACCAGGGCGAGGAATCGCCCGGCCCGGTCGAGCGCCTCACCCAGGCGCGCGGCCCCGACGGAGCCACGGCAGAGGAACTCGAAGGTCCCGGGCCGAAGCGGCGAGGCGAAGAGCGCGAACCCCTCGTCGCCGTGGGCGCGGATCACCGCGCCGTAGAGGGCCGCGTAGGCGTCGAGCGGCACACGGCCGGCCGGGTCCGCGAGGAGGTGCGGCTCGATGCCCGCTTCGCGCAGGGGGCCCGCGGCGTCGAGCCCGCGGCGTCGCAGGCCCGAGAGGAGCCCGGTCACGAAACCGACGGCGACCGTTGCACGATCCGGGCGGACGGCGCGAATGGCAGGCTTGCGGACGGGGGGGTTATCCATGGTGGCGATTTTTGCACGATTCGCGTCCGCGGGGAACATGGAGCCCCGGGGGGTGCCTGGCCTATGATGGCGGCACGACCGAGGAGACCTCGACCATGACCGACCTTTCCGTGCGCAAGAAGCTCGCGTCCTACAAGCCGGCCCACAAGGTGCGCATCGTCACCGCCGCCTCGCTCTTCGACGGCCACGACGCCAGCATCAACATCATGCGGCGCATCCTCCAGTCGATGGGCGCGGAGGTGATCCACCTCGGCCACAACCGCTCGGTCGAGGAGATCGTCACCGCGGCGCTGCAGGAGGACGTGCAGGGCATCGCCGTCTCCAGCTACCAGGGCGGCCACGTCGAGTTCTTCAAGTACATGATCGACCTGCTGCGCGAACGCGGCGGCGAATCGATCAAGGTGTTCGGCGGCGGCGGCGGCGTGATCGTCCCGGCGGAAGTCCGCGAGCTGCACGACTACGGCGTGGCGCGCCTCTTCTCGCCGGAGGACGGCCAGCTCCTCGGCCTCAACGGCATGATCGGATCGATCCTGCACGACACCGACGTCGACCTGTCGAAGCAGGCCCCCAAATTTCTCGACGAGATCGCGGTGTCAGACACCGTGTCTGACACGGCCAGGCGGTGGCGGGCGCTGGCGCGGCTCATCACCTCCCTCGAACTGGGCAAGGCCGACGCGGGCCTGCGCGCGAAGATGCTCGAGATGGCTGCGGGGCGCCGCATCCCTGTACTGGGCATCACCGGCACGGGGGGCGCGGGCAAGTCCAGCCTCACTGACGAACTCGTCCGGCGCCTGCGCCTGGACCTCGACGACGACCTCTCGATCGCCGTCATCTCCATCGACCCCTCGCGCCGCAAGAGCGGCGGCGCGCTGCTCGGCGACCGCATCCGCATGAACGCCATCAACCCCTGGGGGAAGGGCCCGCGCGTGTACATGCGCTCGCTCGCCACGCGCGAGGCCGGCAACGAACTGAGCCGGGCGCTCCCGGACGTGGTGGCGGCGTGCAAGTGCGCGGGCTTCGACCTGGTCGTCGTCGAGACCTCGGGCATCGGGCAGGGCGACGCAGCCATCGTCCCGCTGGTGGACGCGAGCCTCTACGTGATGACGCCCGAGTACGGCGCCGCGAGCCAGCTCGAGAAGATCGACATGCTCGACTTCGCCGATTTCGTGGCCATCAACAAGTTCGACCGCAAGGGGGCGGCGGACGCCCTGCGCGACGTCGCGAAACAGGTCCAGCGCAACCGCCAGGCCTTCGACCGCGCGCCGGATTCCATGCCCGTCTTCGGCACCATGGCCGCGCGCTTCAACGACGACGGCGTGACGGCGCTCTACCAGGCGCTGCTGCCGAAGCTGCGCGAGCTGGGGCTCGAGGCCGGGGAGTCTCGGCTTCCGGTGGTCACGACGCGCCACAGCACCAACCAGACGCCGGTGGTGCCGCCGAGCCGGGTCCGCTACCTGGCCGACATCGCCGACACCGTGCGCGGCTACAAGAGGCACGCGGCGGCACAGGCGAAGGTCGCCCGCGAGCGCCAGAGCCTCGCGGAGGCCGCGCGCCTTCTCGCGGCCGAGTGCAAGGAGAAGAACGCGAACCTCGAGGCGCTCGCCGCCGACCGCGAGGCGAAGCTCGACGCCCGCTCGCGCAAGCTCCTCGACATGTGGCCGAAGATGCGCGAGGCCTACGGCGGCGACGAGTACGTGGTGAAGATCCGCGACCGGGAGATCCGCACCGCGCTCACCCACACCACGCTCTCGGGCAGCAAGGTGCGCAAGGTGGCGCTGCCCCGCTACGAGGACCAGGGCGAGCTCCTGCGCTGGCTGCTCCTCGAGAACGTGCCGGGCTCCTTCCCCTACACCGCCGGGGTGTTCGCGTTCAAGCGCGAGAACGAGGACCCCACGCGCATGTTCGCGGGCGAGGGCGACCCGTTCCGCACCAACCGGCGCTTCAAGATGCTCTCCGAGGGCATGCCCGCCAAGCGCCTGTCCACGGCCTTCGACTCGGTGACGCTCTACGGCAACGACCCGGACCTGCGCCCCGACATCTACGGCAAGGTGGGCAACAGCGGCGTGTCGATCGCCACCCTCGACGACCTCAAGGTGCTCTACTCGGGGTTCGACCTCACGGCGCCCGCGACGAGCGTCAGCATGACGATCAACGGCCCGGCGCCCACGATCCTCGCCATGTTCATGAACACGGCGATCGACCAGAACCTCGACAAGTTCCGCGCCGACAACGGCCGCGAGCCCACCGACGACGAGGCCGACAAGATCCGCGAGTGGGTCCTGGAGAACGTGCGCGGCACGGTGCAGGCCGACATCCTCAAGGAAGACCAGGGGCAGAACACCTGCATCTTCTCGACCGAGTTTTCGCTCAAGGTGATGGGCGACATCCAGGAATGGTTCGTCCACCACGGGGTGCGCAACTTCTATTCCGTCTCGATCAGCGGCTACCACATCGCGGAAGCCGGGGCCAACCCGCTCAGCCAGCTCGCCTTCACGCTCGCCAACGGCTTCACCTACGTCGAGGCCTATCTCGCGCGCGGCATGCACATCGACGACTTCGCGCCCAACCTGAGCTTCTTCTTCTCCGCCGGCATGGACCCGGAGTACACGGTGATGGGGCGGGTGGCCAGGCGCATCTGGGCGGTGGCGATGCGCGAGCGCTATGGCGCCAACGAGAGGAGCCAGAAGCTCAAGTACCACTGCCAGACGAGCGGCCGCAGCCTCCATGCGCAGGAGATCGCCTTCAACGACATCAGGACCACGCTGCAGGCCCTCATCGCGACCTACGACAACGCCAACAGCCTGCACACCAACGCCTACGACGAGGCGATCACCACGCCGACGGAAGAGAGCGTGCGCCGGGCCATGGCGATCCAGCTCATCATCAACCGCGAGTGGGGGCTCGGCAAGAACGAGAATTCCAGCCAGGGCAGCTTCATCATCGACGAGCTCACCGAGCTGGTGGAGGAGGCGGTGCTGAAGGAGTTCGAGGCCATCAGCGAGCGCGGCGGCGTGCTGGGCGCGATGGAGCTGGGCTACCAGCGCGGCAAGATCCAGGAGGAGTCGCTGCACTACGAGCACCAGAAGCACACGGGCGAGTACCCCATCATCGGCGTGAACACCTTCAGGAACCCGCACGGCGACCCCACGCACGAGACGCTGGAGCTCGCGCGCTCCACGGAGGAGGAGAAGAAGAGCCAGCTCGACCGCCTGCACGACTTCCAGAAGCGCCATGCAGCCGAGGCGCCGGCGGCCCTCGCGCGGCTCAAGCGCGCGGTCATCGCCAACGAGAACGTCTTCGCGGTGCTCATGGACGCGGTGCGCTGCTGCTCCCTGGGGCAGATCACCAACGCCCTCTTCGAGGTCGGCGGCCAGTACCGCCGCAGCATGTAGGAGGCCGGCATGTTCAAGGCGCTCTATCTCACGCAGGAAGGCAAGGCCACCAAGGCGGAGCTTCGCGAACTGGACGAGGCCGTGCTGCCGTCCGGCGACGTCGACGTGCGCGTGGAGTGGTCCACGATCAACTACAAGGATGCGCTCGCCGTCACCGGCAAGGGTGCCATCGTGCGCAAGTGGCCCATCGTCCCCGGCATCGATCTCGCGGGCGTGGTCGAGTCGAGCCGCAGCCCCGACTGGAAGCCCGGCGACCGCGTGGTGGTCACCGGCTGGGGACTGGGCGAGTCGTACTGGGGCGGCCTCGCGCAGAAGGCGCGGCTGGAATCGAAGTGGCTGCTCGAGGTGCTGCCCCCCTTCACCACGCGACAGGCGATGGCCGTGGGCACGGCCGGGTTCACGGCCGCGCTCTGCGTGCGCGCGCTCGTGAAGCACGGCCTGAAGCCCGGCGACGGCGAGGTGCTGGTCACCGGTGCGGCCGGTGGCGTGGGCTCGATTGCGGTCGCGATCCTCGCGGGCATGGGCTACAAGGTCGTGGCCTCGACCGGCCGGCCGGCGGAGGAGGGCTACCTCAAGGGGCTGGGCGCGGCGCGCATCATGGACCGGGCCGAGCTCTCCGCGCCGGGCAAGCCCCTGCAATCGGAACGCTGGGCCGGCGTGGTGGATACGGTGGGGAGCCACACGCTCGTCAACGCCTGCGCGCAGACGCGCTTCTACGGCGCGGTCGCCGCGTGCGGGCTGGCGCAGGGCTTCGACTTCCCCGCGACGGTGATGCCTTTCATCCTGCGGGGCGTGGCGCTCTACGGCATCAACAGCATCCAGAACCCGAACGACGAGCGCCGCCAGGCCTGGGCTCTCATCGCGAGGCACGTGGACGCGGCGAAGCTCGAGGCCATCACGCAGGAGATCGGGCTCTCCGAGGTCATCGCCTTCTGCCCCGCGGTGCTCGAGGGCAAGGTGCGCGGGCGGACCGTCGTCGACGTGAACCGCTGAGCGCCGCCCGCATGTACCCGAGCCGCATCGTCTGCCTCACGGAGGAGCCCACCGAGGTCCTGTACGCGATCGGGGAGGAGGCGCGCATCGTCGGCATATCCGGCTTCACCGTGCGGCCGGCGCGCGCGCGGCGCGAAAAGCCGAAGGTCTCCGCGTTCACGAGCGCCAAGGTGGACGAGATCACGCGGCTGGTACCCGATCTCGTCGTGGGGTTCTCCGATATCCAGGCCGACATCGCGCAGGCGCTGGTGAAGCGCGGCGTCGAGGTGTGGATCGCGAATCACCGGACGGTGGATGGCATCGTCTCCTACGTGCGGCGGCTTGGCGCGATGGTGGGGGCAGGGGAGAAGGCCGAGGAATATGCGGACCTGCTCGAAGCCAGGGTGGCTGCCGTGCGCGCAGTGGGCAGGGCGCTCACGCGGCATCCCCGGGTCTACTTCGAGGAGTGGGACGATCCCTGCATCAGCGCCATCGGCTGGGTGAGCGAGCTCATCGGGATCGCGGGCGGGGCGGACATCTTCCCGGAGAAGGCGGCCTGCGCGATGGGGCGCGACCGCATCCTCGCCGATCCGTCCGAGGTGGTGCGCCGCGCACCCGACATCATCATCGGCTCCTGGTGCGGCAAGAAGTTCCGGCCCGCGGCAGTTGCGGCGAGGCCGGGCTGGGACGCGATTCCCGCGGTGCGCAACGGCGAACTGCACGAGGTGAAGTCGCCTCTCATCCTGCAGCCGGGGCCGGCGGCGCTGACTGTCGGGCTGGACGCGCTGCACGCGATCATTTCCCGCTGGGCAGCGAACCGTGGCGCCTCCGCAAAGGCGGCCGCATGAGCGCAACGGTCGCCATCGCATCGCCCTGCATGAAGGTCTGCACGCTCGACGCGAGCGGGCGGTATTGCCTGGGCTGCCTGCGGACGACGGATGAGATTGCCCTTTGGGGAAGCCTCACGGACGAGGTGCGCGCGCGCGTGATCGGAGCGCTGCCGGAGCGCCATCGTCGCCTCGAGGGCGAGCCGGCCGAACTCGAGCCGCGGCGCTGCTCGCAATGCGGCACGCCGTTCGGCTGCGGCGCCAACGGCCCGGAGGGGGCATGCTGGTGCGGACGCTACCCGCCGGTTGCTCCAGTGGCCGGCGCCACCTGCCTTTGCCCCGCCTGCCTGGCGGCGGCCACCAACTGAGGAAACCCATGGGACACCGGCTTTCGAAGATCTACACGCGCACGGGTGACGACGGCACGACCGGCCTGGGCGATGGCACGCGCGTCGGCAAGGACGACCTTCGCGTCGAGACGATGGGCACGGTGGACGAACTCAATTCCGCGATCGGGCGGGTGCTGGCGCACGAGGTGCCGGGCGAGGTCCGCGAGTGCCTCGACCGCGTTCAGCACGACCTCTTCGACCTGGGGGCGGAGCTGTGCCTGCCGGGTGTGACGAAGATCGAGGAGGCGCACATCGGGCGGCTCGAGCGAGAACTCGATGCGTTCAACGCGGTACTTTCGCCGCTCAAGGAATTCATCCTGCCGGGCGGTTCACCTGCGGCGGCCGACGCGCACCTGGCCCGTACCATCTGCCGGCGTGCGGAGCGGGCACTCGTGGCGCTCGACAAGGCGCAGCCGGGGCCGGACGGGGGAAGGCGGTACGTGAACCGCCTCTCGGACCTGCTCTTCGTGATCGCGCGCGTCCTCAACCGCGCGGCGGGAAGGCCGGACGTCCTCTGGCAGCAGGGGAAGAACCGGTAGCTGCACTCTTCGAGCGCGTGACCGCTCCGCGCCCGGGCGCGTCAACATTTCCGGGCAGCCATGCGTTCTGGTCTCAAGGGACCGGAATGGAAACGCGCCTCAGCCTTGCTCCAGGACAGAACGGCACCAAGAAACTGCTCGCCCGCTTCGGGGAGCGGCTCGTTCGCGTGCGCTATCGCTACGATGCCGAGGCAAAAGTGCGCATCAAGACGGTCGAATTGATCGTCGAAACGGTGCCCTGGACGCCACGGCCCCGGGCTTCCCGACTCCAGGCGCAGGAGCGGGTAAGCGTGCAAGTTGCCTTCGACGAGACCGATCTGCGACGGAAGATCGTATCGGCGGGCGGCGTCTGGATAGCCAAAAGGAAGGTCTGGGAGCTCGAGTGGGGAAAAGTCCTGGCTCTGGGCTTGAGGGGAAGGGTGGCAGCGGCGGGTCGGGAGCGATCCAGTTAGCGATATATGCAGACATATGCCTCGCATCTTGGTTTTGTTAACTTCATATGCCAGCATATCGGTGAGGCACCCGTCGGGTGCTACCTAATACTAAGTTGGGCGTCATAAGCCTCATGTCGGCTTCTTCCTCTTCGGTCAACGCAGTCGGGCACAGGGGCGGCGCAGTCGGCACCCTTGGCCAGCAGGCAATCGAGACCCTCGCATGCGAGTTCGCGCTGGGCGCGTCTGCCAGGCCGGGTGCGTGCGTGAACACCCGGCGTCGCTGCTTGTCGCCCGGCAGCGCCGGCGCGCTTCGGCACCAAGAAGGGTTCCGCAGCGCTCACGTCCTTCGGCGTTCGCGGGAACTCGTCGAGGTCATCCGCTCGGCCAATTCCATGCGCGTGGCGCCGTTGCTGCTGCAGCCGCCCGCTGGCCGCAGAGGAGGTTTGTCTTCAACTCACCCTTTGCGCTTGGGTTGGTGGCCTGCCGAGGTCGCTGTCAGCGGTCTTGGCTTGCAAGGTCGGCACCGCTCGCTGGCCTGGCAGGCGTCAGCGCGCTCAACGCCAGCAATGCCGCCCAACAAGTCGTTCAACCGGACCGCCAACGGCGTGGCGCCCTGGCCGCGAGGCGCTGTGGTTCATCATGCGCCT
>JAMPXV010000147.1 GCA_023700985.1 Lysobacter sp. | reverse complement strand
CAGGCGGCCGCCGCCCCGCCCCCCGCCGCGCCGGCGCCGGCGCAGGCCGCCCCGGCCAAGGCGCCCGCGGGCGCGCAGCCTTCGCTGCGCGAGGCGCTCACCTCGACGCTCGCGAGCCTGGACGCCGACATGCACGCCGAGGTGCTCGTGCTCGGCGCGGGCCCCGGCGGCTACACGGCCGCCTTCCGCGCGGCCGACCTCGGCAAGAAGGTCGTGCTGGTGGAGCGCTATCCCACGCTGGGCGGCGTGTGCCTCAACGTGGGCTGCATCCCGTCGAAGGCGCTGCTGCACGCGGCCAAGGTCATCGCGGACGCCGAGGACATGGCCGCGCACGGCGTGTCGTTCGGCCCGCCGAAGATCGACCTGGACGGCATCCGCGGCTTCAAGGACGGCGTCGTCGGCAAGCTCACCAAGGGCCTCTCGAGCCTCGCCAAGGGCCGCAAGGTCACCGTGGTGCAGGGCACGGCGCAGTTCGCCTCGCCGCACTCGCTCGAGGTGCAGACCGCCGAGGGGAAGAAGGTCGTCTCCTTCGACCACTGCATCATCGCGGCGGGCTCCCTGCCGGCGAAGATCCCCGGGTTTCCCGACGACCCGCGGCTCATGGATTCCACGGGCGCCCTCGAGCTCAGGGACATCCCGAAGCGCCTGCTCGTGATCGGCGGCGGCATCATCGGCCTCGAGATGGCCACCGTCTACGACGCGCTCGGCTCGAAGGTGACCGTGGTGGAGTTCATGGACCGCCTCATCCCCGGGGCGGATCCCGACATCGTGAAGCCGCTGGCCCGGCGCATCGAGAAGCGCTACGAGAAGATCCTGGTGAAGACGAAGGTCGCGAAGCTCGAGGCGCTGCCCGAGGGCCTTCGCGCCACCTTCGAGAACGCCGACGGCTCTCCCGGCGCGCCGGAGCCGCAGGTCTATGACCGCGTGCTCCTCTCCGTGGGCCGCCGGCCCAACGGGAAGAACATCGCCGCCGAGAAGGCCGGCGTCACGGTGAACGACCGCGGCTGGATCCCGGTGGACAACCAGATGCGCACCAACGTCGCGCACATCCACGCGATCGGCGACATCGTCGGCGAGCCCATGCTCGCGCACAAGGCGACGCACGAGGGCAAGCTCGCCGCCGAGGTGATCGCGGGCCAGGCCCACCACGTCTGGGAGGCGCGCACCATCCCGAGCGTGGCCTACACCGATCCCGAGGTGGCCTGGATGGGGCTTTCGGAGCCGGAGGCGAAGGCCGGCGGCATCGAGTACGAGAAGGCCGTGTTCCCGTGGGCCGCGAGCGGCCGCGCCATCGGCATGGCCCGCGAGGAGGGCCTCACCAAGATCCTCTTCGAGAAGGGCACGAAGCGCATCCTCGGCGCGGCCATCGTCGGCATCAACGCCGGCGAGCTCATCGCCGAGACCGTGCTCGCCCTCGAGATGGGCGCGGACGCCGAGGACATCGGGCTGACGATCCATCCGCACCCCACGCTCTCGGAATCGGTGTTCTTCGCCGCCGAGATCGCGGAAGGGTCCATCACCGACATGATGCCGCCCAAGAAGTAAGGGGCGGCACTCGCGGATGGCCCCGCCCTCCCCCGCCCCCGCGCTGGGCGCGGTTCTGGCGCAGTTTCGCGCCGGCGACCTCGCCTCGGCAGAGTCGGGCATCGCGGCTGTCCTCGCCGGCGCCCCTGCCGACGCGCAGGCCCTGCACCTCGGCGGCGAGATCGCTTCCCGCGCCGGCGACCTGGTGCTCGCGGCCAGGCGGCTGCGCGCCGCGGCAGCCACCGCCCCCGCTCCGGAAGTCCTCGCCTCGCTGGCCCGCGTGCAGTGGCGGCTCGGCGAGGTCGGGAGCGCGCTCGAAGGCGCGCGCCGGTCGCTCGCGCTGCGCCCGGGCTTCGTGCCCGCGCTGCTCGTCGAGGCCTTCGGACTCTTCGCGACGGGCGACCGGGAAGGATGCCGCCGCTCGCTCGCCGCGACGGGGCTGCCCGACACCGACCCGATGACCGTGGAGTTCGCCTTCCAGGCCGTCGCCGAGATCGTCCGCGACGGCCGCCGCGTCTTCGCGCAGGATCGCGCGCCGCCGGATGCCGGCCGCCCGCTTTCGCTCACCGTCGTCACCTGCAGCGTGGACGAAGGCAAGCTCGCGCGCTGCCGGGCGGCGTTGCGCGCCAGCCTCGCGCCCGGCTTCGAGCACCTCGAGATCCGCGCGCCGCGCTCGCTCGCCGAGGCCTACAACGGCGCCCTCGCGCAGGCGCGCGGCGAGGCCATCGTCTTCGTCCACGACGACGTGGAGGTGCTCTCGCCCGGTCTCGACGCCCTGCTCGCCCGGGCCCTGGCGCGGGCCGACGTGGTGGGCGTGGCCGGCACGCGACGCCTGGCCGGGCCCACCCTGGGCTGGGCCGGGCAGCGCGAGATGCGCGGCTGGCTCGTGCACGGCTCGAGCGCCTCGGCCACCTGGGACTTCTCGGCGCTCGCGCTGCGCGCCGGCCTCGACGCCGGGATGCAGGCGCTCGACGGCTGCTTCATGGCCGCGCGCACGGCCGCCGCCCGCGCCACGGGCTTCGACGCGGCGACCTTCGACGGCTTCCACTTCTACGACCTCGACTTCTGCCTGCGCGCCCGGCGGGCGGGGCTCGCGGTCGCCGTCGACACCGGGATCCTCGTCGCGCACGCCTCGCGCGGCGGCCTCGGCCCCGCCTGGGAGGCGCAGGCGAAGCGCTTCGTGTCGAAGTTCGCGCCCATCGGGCAGGGCCCATCCGAGCCCAATCACTTCCACGCGGTGCGGTTCGGAACCGCCGACGAGGCGCGCGCGATGCAGGCCGAGCTGGACGGGTTCTGCGCGGCCCTCGGCTCGCGCGAGCCGTGAGGCCCGCGGGCCGGCCGCGTTACGGCAGGACGGCGGAGGCGACGATGGCGAGCGCGGCGAGGGTCGCGAGCCGCGTCGGCCCGTAGAACGACCGCGGCTTCGCCTCCGCGTCGAGGATGCCGACCACCCGCAGCGAGTCGTCGAGGAGCGGCAGGCACGCCTCGGATTTCACCTCCGCGTCGCACACGTAGAAGCCGCCGCCGGCCTCGACGTGCCGGCCCACGTCGTCGATCACCAGCGCCCGCCCGGTGAGGCCCACGGTGCTGTTGGTGCTCCCCTCGGCGAACTCGGGCGTGAGCGGGAACTCGGCGCGGCTGGGCCGTCCGACGTAGGAGAGCTTCACGAGCACCGGCGTGCCGGCCGGGTTCGTGCGCCGCTGGTAGATGCCGATCCAGTCGGAGCCGGTGGTCTCCTGCGCGCGCTCCACGAGCCGCTCGAGGAGGGCCAGGCGCCGCGTGGCCAGCTCGCTGCGCCCGCCGAGGATGGCGCCCAGGTCGTAGGGCACCGGCGCCAGCTCGTCCGGCATCGAGCACGTGCCGTCCTCGGAGAGCATGGGCACCGGATAGGCGTAGAGCGAGCCGGGGTCGCCGATCGCCACCTTCTCCCCCATCGCCTCGATGAAGTCGGCGATGGCGAGCGCGATCTCGTCCTCGTGGCTTTCGAGCTGGGCGAGGCCCGCGGCGCGCAGGTAGCCCGCGATGCGCGCGAGGCCCTCGGCCGGCCGGTCCGGAGCGGGCTTCATGGGCATGGGATTCCCGGCGTGTTCACTTGCGGGTCGGCGCGCCGGCGGCGAAGTCGACGAACTCGACCGGCAGTCCCCGGGCGCGCATCCAGTCGGCGACGGCGAACCCGGTGGCACGGGGCCACGGCTTCAGGTCGGCCGGCGCGCAGCGGCGGTATTCCGCGAGCTCCTCGCCCAGCTTCACCGTCCCGGTGGCCACCGCGTGGTAGCAGAGCATGATCTCGTTCTTGCGCTCGAAGATGTAGTTCCCGATGAGGTGCGTCTCGACGACGTCGAGGCCCAGCTCCTCCTTCACCTCCCGGACGACGGCGGCCTTCGGATCCTCGCGCGCCTCGAGGTAGCCGGTGACGAGCGCGAACCAGCCCTCGGGCCAGGCGCGGTTGCGCGCGAGGATCATCCCGCCCTCGTGCTCGACCAGGGCGCCCACCGCCGGCGTGGGGTTGCCCCACTGGACGAACCCGCAGGCGTCGTCGGGACACGCCAGCCGGTCGACGGTGCCGCCGTCGTCGGCGATGGGGCGCCCGGCGAGCGGCCTGGCGCAGCGCGGGCAGAAGGCGAAGGCCTCCGCGCTCATGGGCCGTTCCCCTCCCGGCCGTCGAGCGCCCTGCGCACGCGATGCACGCCGCCGTAGACCGCCGCGGCGACGAAGGGCACCGCGACCCCCATCACCAGGTCGGGGTTCCAGTCGAGGCCGCCGGCCTTGGCGGCCTTGGCGAGCACGCCCACCAGCGACACGCCGTAGTAGGTGATGACCACGATCGAGAGCCCCTCCACCGCCTGCTGCAGGCGCAGCTGCAGCCGGCCGCGGCGGTTCATGGCCTCGAGGAGCTTCTGGTTCTGCTGCTCGCGGGCGATGTCCACGCGCGTGCGCAGGAGCGCGCTCGCGCGCGTCACCCGCGCGGCGAGGTTGCCGATGCGCCGCGAGGCGCTGCGGCAGGTGGCCATGGCGGGGGCGAGGCGGCGATGCAGGAATTCCTCGATCGTGGAGAGCCCCGCGATGCGCACTTCCCGCAGCTCCGCGAGGCGCCGGTTGACCAGCGCCTCGTAGGCCTCGGCCGCCTCGAAGCGGAAGCGCGTGGCGCTCTGCAGGTGCTCGACGCGGGCGGCCAGGCGCGTGAGGTCGTCGAGCAGCCGCGCCTCGTCCTCGGGCGTCGTGCCCGCGATGCGCTCCACGATGTCGGCGAGCTCCATTTCCATGGTACCCAGGTCCGGCGCCGACCTGCGCGCCACCGGGAAGGCGAGGAGCGCCATCATGCGGTAGGTCTCGATCTCGAGCAGGCGCTGCACCATCCGGCCCGCCTGCCCGAGGCCCATCTCGCGGTTGAGCAGCAGGAAGCGCGTGAACCCGTCCTCGCGGATGCGGAAGTCCGCGTAGGCCCAGCCGCGCCCCTCCGCCACGGCGCCGCCGATCACCGTGTCGGCCTTCGTCCGGAAGGCCTGCGGGGGCGGCTCGTCGCCCGCGAAGGGCACGAGGTCGATCGACACCGCCACGAGCACCTCGCCGGGCAGCGTGAACGCCACGTCGGGCCAGCCGGCGCGCTCGAGGATGGCCGCGGGCGGGATCTCGCCGCCGCCCTCCGCGAAGAACGTGTAGGTCGCGAACTCCGCGTGGCCCTCCCACTTGAAGCGAAGTCCCTCGGACAGCGTCACCACCGCGTGGTCCACCCCGGGGGCCACCGCGGCGCCCGAGGACTGGGCGATGCGCGCGAGCGCTTGCCGGTGCGCGTCGCGCTCCGTCGGGCCGTGCCGCACGGCGAGGTACACCACGTGCTGGGCGCCGGCGAGGCGCACGGGCGGGCGCGCATGGAGCTCGTCGTTGAGGGCGAGCCGCTGGCTGTCCTCAGGCAGGGCGAAGCCGGGGGAAATCATCGTGGGCGTGGCGGGTCTCGACGTCGGTGGCCGGGCGGCCGGATTCCAGGATTGAAAGATACCGCAGGGACATGTCCTCGGGCGAATGGTGGCGCGCGACGTGCTCCCTGCCGGCGAGCCCCAGGCGCCTCGCCCGGCCCGGGTCTCCGGCCGCATCCGCCATCGCCTGCGCGAGCGCGCCGGCGGAGCAGGCTTCGGGCAGGAGCCAGCCCGTCAGCCCGCTGCGGACCAGTTCGCCCGTGCCGCCGCTGGCGTTGGCGATCACCGCGAGGCCCGCCGCCATCGCCTCGAGCACCGCGTTGGGACATCCCTGGTGCGTGCCCAGGACGACCGCCGCGGTGAACGGCTCTCCGAGGTAGTCGAGCCCGGGCTGGGCACCGCGGAACACGACGGGAAGATCGCGCGCCCGGTCGAGCACCGACTCGAGGTAGTCACGGTGGCGCGCCTCGGCCTGCCCTGCCACTTCTAGGCGCGCGCCCGGGCACAGGCGCACCAGCGCGGCGAACGCGTCCAGGACCGTCTCCAGTCGCTTGCTCGGCGCGATGCGTCCGCTCACGAGGAACCGCGGGAACGCCGCGGCGGCGGGCGCCGGATCGCGCAGGGTCACGCCATTGGGGATCACCTCGACACGCCCGCAGGGCGGGCACGCGCGGTCGTGGAACTTGGTCACCAGGCAATCGAGGCGCCGGTAGTAGTCGGCCGGCCCGAAGGCGAGCGTCGCGGCGAGCGCCGCGGCCGACTCGAGCTCCTCGTAGGCGTACGCGCCGGGGCTCGCATCCAGCAGCCGCAGCGCCGGCGGGGCGAAACGCGCCACGAGGAGCTTCACGCGCGGGTCGGCGTTCCAGAAACAGAGGTTGCGCGCGCCGCCCGCCGTGGCACGCGCGAGAATCCCCTCGGCGACGTCGAAGGGGTCGGCGGACGGCGCGACGCGGAACCTCTCGACGCCGGCGCCCGCCAGCCGTGCCGGAAAGGCGGGGTGCGTGTTCTCGCCGCACACGGCGATGGCGAAGCGGTGCCGCCCGGCGAGCCGCTCCGCCAGGTTCACCAGCGAGCGTTGCGCGCCGCCGGCGTTGAGGTTCGCCGTCACGAAGAGCGTTTCCAGCGGCGCGCCGTTGCGGCGACGCCAGGCGGTGCTCACCGACCAGGCGCGCGGATGGCGCGGCGCGGGGTCCGCCACCAGCGCCTCGCGCACCGGCAGGCGGGCCAGCGCGCGCGCGTACGCCTCGGGCGGCGCGCCGGGCGGGAGGAGCTCGAGATGCGCGTGCGAAATCTCGCGTTGCCCGCCCACGTCGGCGGCAACGACGGGAAGCCCTGCCGCCAGCGCCTCCGCCGTGGCCATCGACAGGCCCTCGTGTCGGCTCACGTTGACGAGGGCATCGGCCGCGGCGTACCACGGCTCGACGGGATCGACGAATCCCGGCAGGCGGAGCGCCCGCGCCACGCCGAGGCGCGCGGCGGTCCCGGCGATTTCGCCGAGCTGCGCGAGGCCGGCTGCGTCGAGGGCGCCGCCCAGCACGACGAGGACCGCCTCGCGCGACCGCCGAAGGCTCGCGAGGACCTCGACCGCGCGCGGATAGTCCTTCTGCGGCTTCAACGCGCCGACGGCGACCACGACGAATGCATCCGCCGCGATGCCCCATTCGGCCCGCAGCCTCGCGCGCTCGCGGGCGTCGGTGGCCGCCGGGCCGACGGACGGGCGATGACGGATCGTGAAGACCGGCACTGCGCAGCCCGCCCCGGCGACCTGCGCGCGAACCGCCTCCGCGCAGGCGACCGCGAAGGGCACGTGTTCCGGGCGCCACCGCGCCGGATCGTTGCGCCAGCCTTCCCGCATGTTGTGGACGACCGGCACGGTGCGCACGCCGCCGCCCCACAACCGGGCGAGCAGCTCGTCGCCGACGAGGTGGGTCGACACGGGGGCCGGCGAGCGTGCCCAGCGCGCGGCGAGTGCCGACACGAACGCATCGACCGGCTCCTCGCTGCGGCGAACCAGCGCGACTCCGGGCGGCACCCGGTATTCGTGGCGTCGGTGGTGCAGCACGGCGAGCTCGACGGCGCGCCCGCGGCGCTGCTCCGCGGCAAGCCACTCGAGCACGATGCGCTCCGCACCGCCCCGGGCCAGCGACGAGACGAGGGCGCGCAGGGGCTCCCGCCGGTCGTCGACGCCGATCCCGTCGGCAACGGGTCCGGCCACCAGGAAGTCGGCTGCGCGGTCCATCAGTACGAGGTGCTGCCGGAGTCGCCGCTTGAATCGCTGCCCGAATCGCTGCTTGAATCGCCGCTTGAATCGCTGCTGGAATCACCGCTCGAGTCGCGGCCGGAATCGCTGCCCGCATCATTGCCGGAAACGCTGCCGGTATCGCTCGTCCGATCGCCACCCGCATCGACACCGGACCCGGCGATTGACTCGGCACCGGCAATTGACTCGGCACCGGCATTTCCGTGGGAATCGCCCGAGACGAGCACGGCCGCGGTGGCCAGGCCCGCCGGGTCGATCGAGCCGCGCGCGTCATCGGCCGCCGGCGCCCCGCCCCATCCCGCCGAGGCACCGCCGCCGTCGAAGGTGCCCCCGAGTCCCGCGATCCCGGCGGCGGCCGCGGCCGTGCGCACGCCATCCGACGACGAGCTGTCGGACCCGCTCGTGCCGCGATCGCCTGAATCGATGGGTCGTTCCGCGACCGGCGTCTTGAATCGCCAGCCGCCGCGCCGCGTCCACTTGAACTCGCGTTCCGGGTGCCAGTAGCGCACCGCCGGGTCGCGATCGTTGCGCAGGTCGACGGTCAGCTTGCCGGCGCCGACCCGCAGCACGCCGCCGTCGGGATGACTCTCGAAGCGGAAACGCCCGAGGACGCTGCCGGCGGCGTCCACGACCGCGCACTCCTCGCGCTCCTTCACGAAGCGGATGTCCACGGACGCCCCGCCGAATCCGGGCGCCTGCTTCCAGGTGAAGCCGTCCCGCGCCGGGGTCCGCCCGCGCCGGGCCGCGACGTACGCGACCAGCTTTTCCGGGTGGTAGTGCGGCTGCAGCTCCGGGAACATGGAGACGAAGAGCACCTCCGCCTTCTCCTGCGGCGACGCCCCTGCAGGAGCCGCGCCGGGCGAGGAGGACCTGGCGCGCATGGCGGCACGAACGAGCGCGACCGCCACCAGGGCGACCAGGAAGGCGAACAGCAGGTTCTCGAACATCGTCCCTCCCTTGCGCCCGCCGCAGGCGCCGTTCCCGGCCTAGAGCCGCTCGGCGAGCCAGCCCTCGACGGAAAGGAGCGCGTCCTTGAGCCCCGCGGGGTTGGTGCCGCCCGCCTGCGCCATGTCCGGCCGCCCGCCGCCCTTGCCGCCCACCTGCTGGGCGACGAAGTTCACCAGCTCGCCCGCCT
>JAMPXV010000146.1 GCA_023700985.1 Lysobacter sp. | reverse complement strand
AGGCCATCACCTTGATGCGCGAGACCATGGCGGGGTGCAGGCCGCGCCGCGGCTCGACCACGTCGCGCAGAGTCCCGTCGACGCGGTAGCGCACCAGCGCGCGCGACTCGAAGATCTCGAGGTGGATGTCCGAGGCGCCCTCGCGCACGGCCTGGGTGAGGAGCGCGTTGATGAGGCGGATGATGGGCGCGTCGTTCTCGGCTTCCAGCAGGTCCGCGACTTCGGGCAGCGACTCGGTCAGCTTGGCGAGGTCCAGGGACTCGCCCATGTCCTCGACGATCGTCTCGGCGGCGTTGGGCTCGCGCGTGTAGGCAAGCGCCAGGCAGTGCTCGAACTCCTCGGCGGTGAGGAGCACTTCCTTGAGGGGCTTGCCGGCGATGCGGCGCACTTCGGCCAGCGTTGCGGCCTGCGGCGTGCCGCGCAGCCACACCTCCAGCGTCCCGCCGGCCACGCGCGCGGCGATCGCCCCCTTCGCCTTCGCGAAGGCGTAGGGCAGCAGGCGGACGGTGGCGGGGTCCAGTTCCTGGGGATTCACCGTTCTTTCCAGGCTTTTCATAATCAGATTACTTTTTCTAATCCGATTAGTTGGGGACCAGGGGCTTGCCCTTGGTCGTGTCCATCGGCGGCAGCTCGGTCGCCTTCACGGGCGGGAGCAGCACGTTGGCGGGCAGGTCCATGCCGCGCTGCTGGTTGCGGATGTACTCGTAGCGGTCCGAGGTGAGTGCGGCCGCGGCCTTGTCGTCGCGCAGCACCACGGGGCGCAGGAACACCATGAGGTTGGTGCGCTTGCGGTTCCTGGTCTCGTACTTGAAGAGGCTGCCGATCCACGGGAGGTCGCCCAGCAGCGGCACCTTGTCGATTCCCGCCTGCTGGTCGTCCTGGATGAGGCCGCCGAGGACCACGATCTGGCCGTCGTCGACGAGCACCGTGGATTCCAGCGAGCGCTTGTTGGTGATGATGTCGGCCGAGCGCACGAGCTGCGCCTCGCGCGTGACGCTGGAGACCTCCTGGAAGATCTTGAGCTTGACCGTGCCGGATTCCGCGACCTGCGGCGTGACCTTGAGCGTGAGCCCGATGTCCTTGCGCTCGATCGTCTGGAAGGGGTTGGTGGCGCTGCCCGAACTCGGCGTGTAGCTCCCGGTGATGAACGGGACGTTCTGGCCGACGATGATCCGGGCCTCCTCGTTGTCGAGCGTGAGCACGTTGGGCGTGGAGAGCACGTTCGCGCCGGAGTCGGCCTCCAGCGCGCGGGCGAGCACCTGGAGGTTGAGCACCTCGATGTCGGTGCCGGGGATCCGCAGCGTGCCGTTGATGAGGCCGAGGTTCAGGCCCCCGCCGAGGGTGCGCGGGTCGATGGCGGCGTTGATGATGTTGGTGCCCAGCCCACCGGCGACTCCCGTGTTGAAGTTCGTCCCGCCGAACACGGACTGGTCGCCGCCGACGTTGCGCGCCGACTGCCACTGCACGCCGAACTCGCTCGCGATGCCCGTGGACACCTCGACGATGAGCGCCTCGACGTAGACCTGCGCGCGCCGCGTGTCGAGCTGGTCGATCACCGCGCGAAGGCTCCGGTACACGGGCTCCGGGGCGGTGATGATGATCGAGTTGGTGGGCGTGTAGGCCTGGATGATCGAGGAGGGGGCGGCGACGGCGGCGGGCGCGCTCATCGCGGCGCCGGGGGACTGGTTGCCGGAGGTGGGCGCGGGGGTGGTCGTGGGCTGGGCCGCGTTGGTGCGGGCCGCTTCCCCGCCGGAGACCAGCGCGCGCAGCGTTTCCGCGATCTTGGCGGCCTCGGCGTTGCGGAGATACACCACGTGGATGTTGCCCGCGCCCGCGCCGGGGGTGTCGAGGCTCGTGGCGAGCGCCTTGATGCGCCCGAGGAGGCCGGGATTGTCGCCGCGCACGAGCAGGCTGTTGGTGCGCGGGTCGATGGAGATGGCGGCCTTGGCGGGGGCGCCCGGCGAGGCCGGATTGGCATTGGTCTCGGGCACCACGCCCTTGATGGTCTGCGCCACGTCCACGGCCGAGGCGTGCTGCAGGCGGATCACCTGCACGTCGCCGCCGGTGGGCTGGTCGATCGAGCGGATGATCGACTCGATGCGCCTCACGTTCTCGGCGTAGTCGGTGATGACGATCGCGTTGTTGTTCGGGTAGGCGGCCACGAAGTTGTTGGCCGTCACCAGGGGGCGCAGAACGGCCACGAGCTGCATCGCGGACTCGTTCTGCAGGAGGAACACGCGCGTGACGATGCGGTCGCCGGGGACCTTCGCGGCCGCCTCGCCCACGGGGCTCGCGCCCGTCTTGCCTTCCGCCTCGGGGACGATCTTCACGAAGGCGCCCGACTCGACCGCCGCGTAGCCCTGCGTGCGCAGGACGGAGAGCAGCATCGGGTAGAGGAGGTCCTTCGGCACCGGTTTCTCGGAGACGATGTTCACCGTGCCGGTGACGCGCGGGTCGAGGATGAAGTTCTTCCCCGTGTGGCCGCCCACCGCCTTGATCACGGAGACGATGTCCGCGTTCACGAAATTGAGCGTGACCTTCTCCTCCTCCGCCGCCCGGGCGGAAGAAAGGGCGAAGATCGCGGCAAGCGCGGCCAATGCTAGAAACCGTGTCACGAAATGAAGCTTCCTCGTTGATTTGTCGGGCATTTTGCGCCGTTTCCCGATTTTACGACAGTACCGTGTCAATCGAGTGAATTCGGGACGGTTCCGTGGAACCGGTCAACAGACCGGTTCCACGGAACCGTCCCACTAGGGATTGATGGGGTAGGAGAGGGTGAGGGAGGAGGTGCCGCGCTGGATCTCGGCCTGGACGAGGGAGGTGGTGGAGAACTGCTGGTGCACGCGGGCGAGGTCGCCGGCCGAGGCGACGACCTGGCCGTTCACCTTGCGGATGATGTCGCCGGGCTGCAGGCCCAGGCGGGCGGCGAGGCTCCCGGCGGGCGCCTCGTCCAGGCGCACGCCGCCGCCCTGCGGCACGCCGATGCGGCCCAGGAACGAGAGCTGGCCCGGGTCCTTGAGGGCGTCCTCGAGGTCCCGGCGCGAGAAGCTGAAGGCGCCCGGGCCGGAGCGGGAGACGGCCAGGCGGAACCCGGACTGCCGGCCCCCCACGGCGCGCGGCACGGGCGCCATGCGCGTGTCCAGGTCGACCCGCTCGCGGATTCCGGCGCGCGAAATGACCGCGTGGTCCGGCGCCACGGCCACCAGCGTGACCCCCGGCTGCAGCTCGCCTCCCAGTGGCACGGCGATGTCCTTGCCGCCCAGGTTGAACACGGCCGAGCCGATGTCCGCAGGGGTGGGTGCGATGACGCCCTTCAGGCGGAATCCGGAGGAAGACGCGGCCGGCGCGGCCGCGCCCGCCGGGGCGGCGCCGCCGAATAGCCGCGAGAGCGCGGCCAGGTCGACCGCCGGTGAGGCCGCCGCCGCAGGCGCAGCCGCGGGGGGGGCGAGGAACACCCAGGTCCACTTGGCGAGCAGCCACGCGAGCGCCAGGACGAGCGCCACCGTCAGGAGCGCGCCGAAGCGGCTCGGCGGGGGGGCGGCAGGGTCCTCGGGAAGCGTGGCCATGGGCGAATGATAGGGCCTTTAGCGCGCCGGCCGGCGCGCGGGGTCCACGTCGAGGTACTTCCAGGGTTCGTGGCCGAAGGGATGCTTCTTGTAGTTGAGCACCCAGGGCTGCACCAGGATCTTCTGCGCCTTGAAGGTCTCCACCAGCCACGGCGAGTACACCAGGATCAGCTTTACCATGCGCTCGATCAGCGCGTTGCGCTCCGGCGAGTCGGGCATGCGCTTGATGCGCTCGTAGAGCGCGTTGTACTCCGGGTGGTCGAACATCGCGTAGTTCACCTGCCCGATGGAGCCCTTCCACAGGAGTTGCAGGAAGTTCTCGCCGTCCGGGAAGTCGGCGATCCAGCCGTAGCTGAAGGACTGCACGCGGCCGTGCTGCGCCTGCTTGCGCAGCTCCGGGAGCTTCTCCACCTTGCCGAAGGTGACGCGAATCCCGATCGCGTCCATCGACTTCTTCCACAGCTCGTTTCGCTGCCGCTCGCGCAGCGTGGGTACCGAGGCGTGGTCGAAGGAGAAGCGCGAGCCGTCCGGCGCCTCGCGGTACCCGTCGCCGTCGCGGTCGACGTAGCCGAACATGTCCAGCAGCGCCTTCGCCTTCGCCGGGTTGAATTCGAGGGTCGGGCTCACGAAATCCGGGTCGTGGCCGGAGACCGCGGGCGGCAGCGGCGTGTGCGCGCGCACGCTCTGCCCCTTGTCGAGGATCGCCATCTGCTCGTCGATGCGGTAGCCCATGCCGATGGCGCGCCGCAGCGCCACGCGCTCGGGCGCGAACCCCCCGATCGCGTTGGGCTTTCCGTCGATGGTCTCGGCCGTGTTGAACGTCGTGTAGGTGGTGTAGGCCACCTCGTCGGGCGTCACGTAGATGCCCGCCTTCGCGAGGTTGGGCGCGAGCTTGCCGCCGGGCAGCGCGATGTTGGCGAAATCCTCCGGCAGCGGCCGGATGTAGTCGTGCTCGCCATTGAGGAACGCGAGCCAGCGCGGTTGCGCCTCGTCCACGACGTGGATCTCGATGCGCCCCGCGATGGGCAGCCGCCGTCCCTTGAGCCGGGCGTGGATGGCGCGGCTCGCCGCGTCGGGACCGGGGTCGCCGTCGAAGTATTCCTCCCGGTAGCCGGGGTTGGCCTCGAGCACGATGCGCGAGCCCTTCACCCATTCGGCGATGCGGTAGGGGCCCGTGCCCACGGGATGGTGGGAGATGTCCTGGCCGTAATGCTCCACCACTTCGCGCGCCAGCGCGGCCGTGGCCGGCATCGCGAGCACGTAGGGGAAGGAGTAGTCGGGGTTCGCGAGCCGGATGCGCACCGTGTAGCGGTCCGGCGCCTGCAGGCCCTCGATGGGACGGTCGAAGTCGAAGCGCCCCGTCCGCTTCGCATCCTGCATGGCCGCGTCGGCGCCGAGGATCTTGCCCTCGACGAGGAAGAGCCACTGGCTGCGCAGCTTCGGGTCGAAGAGGCGCTTGATGGAGTAGACGTAGTCGTGCGCGGTGAGCTCGCGCGGCTTGCCGCCGAAGGCCGGGTCGGGCGCGAAGAAGATCCCCGGGCGGATCCTCAGCGTGAAGGTGGCGCCGCCATCGGTGATCTCGGGGAGCGCGGCGGTGTTGCCCACGAGCCTCGCGGGGCGCGCCAGGAAGTCGTAGGCGAGCATCGGGTCGAAGATCGCGTGCGAGATGCTGCCGGAGGCCTCGTCGGACTCTGCGGCGGGGTCGAGCTTGGATTCCGCGCTGGGGTAGGCGGTGCGCACGACCTTGCGCGGGTCGGGCTGCGCCGCGGCCGGCGCGGCAAGGGCCAGGGCGAGGAGGGCGGCGGCCAGTCGCGCCAAGGCGGGACGCGGCCTCAGTGCAGCGTGTGCGGCTGCGCCGCCTCGTCTTCCTCGGGCGGCGCGGCCTGCTCCGGGGGCGAGGCGTGGTGGACCGCGATGCGCCATCCCGCGTCGGTGAGGACGTAGACGTTGGTCGCGTTCACGAACTGCGGCGACGACTCGGTGCCGGGCGCGGTGATCGACTCCACCACCGAGCGCACCGCGACCGAGGGGCCGTCGAAGCGGCTCGATTCGGAGACGCGCACGTTGAGCTTCACGTTGGAGGCGAAGATCTGCATCCAGCTCTCGCGCACGGCCTCGAAGCCGGTGAGGCGCGGGCCCGAGGGATGCACGCAGACGACGTCCTCGCCCTCGGCCCAGACGACCATCATGGCGGCGAGGTCGGCGCGCTCGAAGGCCTCGTAGAAGGCGGTCTCGGCGTCGTCGGGCGTGGGGAAGAGCTTGCGGGTGCGCGGGGGCATGGCGGATGGGCGGTTGGCGGGCGAATGATACCTTAGGCCCCTTCCCCCGCGCCCCTCCCCATCCCTCATAATTGCCGCCTTCGCCCGCCCCAGGGGCGCTCCCGGGAACCGCCTTCCATGATCACTTTCTTCGTCAACGGCGACGTGGTGGACTTCCGCGCCGCCGACACGCCCCTGCTGTGGGCACTGCGCGACCACCTCGGCCTCACCGGCACCAAGTTCGGCTGCGGACTTGCGCAGTGCGGCGCGTGCACCGTGCACGTGAACGGCGAGGCCGCGCTCTCGTGCTCGCTCACCGTCGCGGACGTGAAGGGCAAGCGCGTCACGACCATCGAGGGGCTCGCGCCCGGCAACGCCGTCGTGAAGGCGGTGAAGGGCGCGTGGGTCGACAAGGACGTGGTGCAGTGCGGCTACTGCCAGCCCGGGCAGGTGATGGCCGCCGTGGCGCTGCTGGCGAAGAACAAGTCTCCCTCGGAGGCCGAGATCGACGCCGCGATGGACGGGAACCTCTGCCGCTGCGGCACCTACCCGCGCATCCGCGAGGCCGTGAAGTCGGCCGCCGCGACGCTGCGCGGCAAGCGATAGGGGCGCGCGATGAACCCCATTCCGCGAACCGTCTCCCGCCGCGCCTTCCTCAAGTCCTCCGCCGCCCTGGCCGGCGGCCTCGTCATCGGCTTCTGGATGCCGGAGCGCGGCGGCCTCGCCCGCGCCCAGGGCGCGCCCAAGGCCGCGAACCCCAACGCGTTCCTGCGCATCGCGAAGGACGGCACCGTCACCGTGATGGTGAAGCACCTCGAGTTCGGCCAGGGCGTGACCACGTCGCTTCCCATGCTGGTGGCCGAGGAGCTCGAGTGCGACTGGGCGAAGGTGCGCGCCGAGCTCGCGCCCGCCGCGCCGGAGTACTTCCACACGAGCTTCGGCATGCAGGGCACGGGCGGCTCGACGAGCGTGGCGGATTCCTGGACGCAGCTGCGCACCGTGGGCGCCCAGGCGCGCACGATGCTCATCAACGCGGCCGCCGCGCAATGGAAGGCGAAGCCGGAGGCCTGCCGGGCCGAGAAGGGCTTCGTCCTGGGCCCGGGCGGCCGCAAGGCCTCGTTCGGCAGCCTCGCGGAGGCGGCCGGGAAGCTCCCCGTGCCCGGGAACGTCGCGCTCAAGAGCCCGAAGCAGTTCAGGCTCATCGGCAAGCCCATGCGCCGCCTCGACTCGGTGGAGCGCATCGACGCGAAGACCGTCTTCGGCATGGACATGAAGCGGCCCAACCTGCACACCGCGCTGGTGGCGCACGCGCCCGTGTTCGGCGCGAAGGTGGTCTCGTTCGACGTGCAGAAGGTGCGGGACATCCCGGGGGTCACCCACGTGGTGCAGACCTCCCATGGCGTGGCCGTGGTGGCGAAGACCTTCTGGACGGCGAAGAAGGGCCGCGACGCGCTGGAGATCAAGTGGGACCTCGGCGCCGGCACCGGGATTTCCTCCGAGGGGCTTCGCGCGCAATACGCCGGGCTCGCTAAGCAGCCGGGCCCGATGGCGAGGAAGGCGGCCGATCCCGCCGCCCTCAAGGCCGCGGCGAAGACGATCGTGGCCGAGTACGAGGTGCCGTTCCTCGCGCACGCGCCGATGGAGCCGCTCAACTGCACCGTGGAGTTCCGCGGCGATTCCGCCGAGGTGTGGTGCGGCTCGCAGTTCCAGACCGTCGACCAGGCCGCCGCCGCCAGGGCGATGGGACTCGCCCCGGAAAAGGTGAAGCTGCACACGCTGCCCGCCGGCGGCGGCTTCGGCCGGCGCGCCAACCCCGCCGCGGACTACGTGACCGAGGCCTGCGAGATCGCGCGCGACGTGAAGGTGCCCGTCAAGGTGGTCTGGACGCGCGAGGACGACATCCGCGGCGGCTACTACCGGCCGATGTACGTGCACCGCGTCGAAGCGGGCCTCGACGCCAAGGGCGCGATCGTCGGCTGGAACCACGCCATCGTCGGCCAGTCGATCATCACCGGCACGTCGTTCGAGCCCTTCATGGTGAAGGACGGCATCGACGCCACCTCCGTCGAGGGGGTGAGCGACACGCCCTACGACATCCCCAACATGGCCGTGACGCTGCACTCGCCGAAGTCCCTCGTGCCCACGCTCTGGTGGCGCTCCGTGGGGCACTCGCACACGGCCTTCGTGATGGAGACCATGGTCGACGAGATGGCCGCCGCCGCGGGCGAGGACCCGGTCGCCTTCCGCCGCAGGCTGCTGGCGAAGCACCCGCGCGTCCTCGCCGCGCTCGACCTCGCCGCGCAGAAGGCCGGCTGGGGCACACCCCTGCCCAAGGGCCGGGCGCGCGGCATCGCGGTGCACGAGTCGTTCGGCAGCGTCTGCGCGCAGGTGGCCGAGGTCTCGATCGAGAAGGGCGCCGTGAAGGTGCATCGCGTCGTCGCCGCCTTCGACTGCGGCCTCGTCGTGAACCCGATGACCGTCGAGGCACAGGTCCAGGGCGCCATCGCCTTCGGCCTCTCCGCCGCCCTCCACGGCGCCATCACCATCAAGGATGGCAAGGTGCAGCAGTCCAACTTCCACGACTACCCGGTGCTGCGCATGAGCGAGATGCCGAAGGTGGAGGTGCACCTCGTCCCCACCACGGCAGACAAGCCCACCGGCGTGGGCGAGCCCGCCACCCCGCCCATCGCCCCGGCCGTCGCCAACGCGATCTTCGCCCTCACCGGCAAGCGACCCAGGACGTTGCCGTTACGCAACATGCAGTGGGGCTGAGAAGGGCGATGGCGGGAAAGATTGGCAGGAGTTCTCGATAAGGGCGACGTCCGGAAAGGTCGGCCGGAATCCTGGGCATGCAAACGTGACCGTCGGATGGGTGCCCGGAAAGTCAAAGGCAAAAAGGGGTCGGCGATTTCAACCGGTCGCTGCAACACTAGCCTGTAGTGCCTCTGCGGGCGATCGCCAGTCCAATGTCTGACGGGGCCGTCCGTTCAGGCGTGATGCGACTGCGTTCAGGTGAGTT
>JAMPXV010000145.1 GCA_023700985.1 Lysobacter sp. | reverse complement strand
GGAAGCCCGAAGGGTTCTTCGGGAAAGTGAAATGACTCTGACCCCTTTTCCCAGAAATGACTCTGACCCCTTTTCCGCGCCGGATCAGCGCCCCCAGACCGTTTCCTCGGAGAAGCCCAGCTCGGCGAACTCCGCCGCCCGCAGGTCCGCCTCGTTCGCGCAGAAGAATTCGTCGAGCTGCGGCGGGGCCACGGTCGTGCCGGCAAGCATCGCGTGCGCCTGCCCGCGATGGTGGATCTGGTGCTCGAAGACGTGGGCCAGCAGCCGGTGCAGGGCCTCCTCGACGCGCCCCTTTCGGCGGAGGATCGCGACGGGACGCTCCAGGCCCGCCCCGTCCACCGACTCGCAGATCGCGATGAAGCGCCGGTCCACGGCCGCCTGCGCGGGCGCCAGGTCGGCGACGCGCGCGAAGGGCACCTCCGGCTCGTAGAAGCTCCCGATGTCCGGGTGCGGCTCGCGCTCCGCGAGCGAGCGCTCGATCGCGTCCGCGTACATCCAGTCCACCGTGACGATGTGGTTGAGCGTCGCCTTGATCGACGGGAAGAAGCTCGTGCGCGCGGCCTCGAACTCCGCCTGGGGCAGCGCGGCGCACGCCTTCAGGAATCGGTGATTGGCCCAGGCATTCTGGTACGCCCAGGCCGCCAGGTGCCGGTGCAGGGTGATCATGGGCGGAAGTCTCCGGTGTCCGGGGCCCCATCGTGCCAGAGTTCGCGGATTTGCCTGCGGCGGACCAAAAGCCCGATCATGTGGCCCATGGCCACCCCGCAGACGCCGAAGAAACGCACGCTCTACGACATCCTCGGCGTGGACCGGGACGCCAACGCGATCGACATCGGCATCGCCTACAAGGCGCGGATGGAGGCGCTCGACCGCAACGCGGGGGCGGACCCCAACGAGGTGAACCTCGTCAACGAGGCTTACCACGTCCTCTGCATGCCGAGCGAGCGCGCCGCCTACGACGCCAAGCTCCTCTCGATGGCCGAGAAGGCGGCCGCCAGGGAGGCCGCCCGCAGCCCCGACCTCGTCCTCGAGCCGGAGGAGGAGGAGGCGCCGCCGCCCTGGAAGAACAAGTACGTCCTCACCGCCGGCGTCCTGCTCGCCGTGGTCATTGTCGTCTGGCTCGCGCGCACGCCGCCCGCGCCCGTGCCGGCACCCGTTGCCGCGCCGGAAGCGCGCACCGAGCCGGCGCCCGCGCCGGCGCCGGACCCCCCCGTGCTGCGCGCCCGCAGCGCCGAGGAGCTCTTCACGGAGCTCGCGCCCAGCACGGCGCGCATCACGGCGCACGACGTCTCCGGGCGCGCCGTCGGCCTGGGCAGCGGCGTGGTGGTCGCGGCCGGTGCCGTCGTCACCAACTGCCACGTCGCCACGGCCGGAGGTTCGCTCGTGGTGAAGGTCGGCGCCGAGCAGTTCTCGGCCTCCGTCGAGATCGCCGACGAGGAATACGACCTCTGCCGGCTTTCCGTGCCGGGACTCGCCGCGCCCGCCGTCCCCATCGGCAGCGCCGACACGCTCAGGACCGGCCAGAAGGTCTACGCGATCGGCGCCCCGCAGGGGCTCGAGCTCACCATCAGCGACGGCATCGTTTCGGGCATGCGCGAGCTTCCGCAGGGCCGCGTCATCCAGACCACGGCGCCCATCTCCCCGGGCTCCTCCGGCGGCCCGCTCTTCGACGCCTACGGCCGCCTCGTGGGGATCATGACCTTCCAGCACCGCACGGGCCAGAACCTCAACTTCGCGGTGCCCGCCGACTGGATCGCGAACCTGCGCTCGCGTAGCGCCACCCACCCGCTTACCGAGTCGATGCGCAGGTCGATGGCCCCGAACTAGCAGGGGTCATCGCGGCGGCGGGCGCGGCGGTGGGGTGTGCGAAAATCGGCGTCGTTCTCCCCTCGCGGCCGCCCCATGTCCCTTCCCAAGTACGTCCCCGGCAATCCCCGGTCCCTGAACAACTTCTTTTCGCCGACGTCGTGGATGATCTCCGACCCGGAGCGCTTCGTGAGCCTGATCCGCGAGGCGAGCCGCCTGGTGGAGGGCGGCATCTACTTCGGCGACAACCTCTTCACCTGGGCGCGCAACAACTCGCTTTTCGACGACCTCGCGTTCCGCGAGGCGTGGGAGCGCAACATCGTGAACGACGCCGACCGCGCCGTCGCGTGGCGGCGCTACTTCCTCGCGACGATGGCCTACCACGCGGTGCAGCTGCCCGGCGACTTCGTGGAGTGCGGCGTGTATGCCGGCACGGGCGTGAAGACCGTCGCGGACTACCTCGGCGGCAAGGACTTCCCGAAGACCTTCTGGGCCTACGACACGTACGACTACAACCCGGTGGAAGGGCACGCCTTCGACGGGCAGCAGCCCGGGTTCTACGATCTCGTGCAGAAGCGCTTCGAGGGCTACGCGAACGTGAGGCTGGTGCGCGGGCTCATCCCCGACTCGTTCGCGGGCCACAGCCCGGAGGCGATCGCCTACCTGCACATCGACCTCAACAACGCGGATGCCGAGATCGCCACGCTGGAGCACCTGTTCGACCGCGTGGTGCCCGGCGGCGTCGTCATCTTCGACGACTACGAGTGGGCGAACATGTACCGCCCGCAGAAGCTGGCCGAGGACGCGTGGCTGGACGCGCGCCGGTATCGCGTGTCGCCGCTGCCCACCGGGCAGGGGTTCGTCATCAAGCGACCGCCGGCGGCGTAGGCGGCCCGTGGGAGCGCCTTCCGTCGAAGACGCCCTGGCGCGCGCGCGGGCCAGTTTCCGGGCACTCGCCGGCCTGCCCCCGGCGCTCGAATCCCGGCTTGCCGCGCATTGCCGCGTCGTGAAGGTGCCTCCGGGAACGCGGCTGTTCGACGAGCGCAGCCCCTGCGGCGCCTTCCCGCTCGTGATCGAGGGGCGCGTGAAGGTGGCGAAGCTCTCGCCGACGGGCCGCGAGATCGTGCTCTACCGGGTGGGCCCCGGGCAGAGCTGCCTGCTCACGTCCAGCTGCCTGCTGTCGCGGCGCGACTACTCCGCCACGGGCACCGCGGAGGTGGAGACGACCCTGGTGGCCATCCCGCGCGATGTCTTCGACGAGCTGATGGCGGGCGCACCCGCCTTCCGCGAGTACGTCCACGCGCTCTTCGCCGACCGCATCGGCGAGCTCATGTTGCTGGTGGAGGAGGTCGCCTTCCGCCGCCTGGACCAGCGGCTCGCCGCGCATCTCCTCGCGCACGGGCCGCATGTGGCCGCCCGCCACCAGGACATCGCCACCGAGCTGGGCAGCGTGCGCGAGATCGTGAGCCGGCTGCTCAGCGACTTCGAGGACCGCGGGCTGGTGTCGCTGGGGCGGGGGCGCATCGAGGTGGTCGAGCGCGGCGGGCTGGAGGCGCTGGCTGCCGGGCGCTGACGGCCTGTGTAACCTGGGTCACATACCGGGCGCCGCGCGCCCCGTAGCCTTCGGGTCGTCACTCACCCACCCCAAGGAGACACCCATGAAGACCAACGTCGGCGGCCTCGACAAGTCCCTGCGCATCGCGGCCGGCATCGGCCTGCTCGCCTTCTTCGCCATCAGCGAGGGCGCGACCCGCTACTGGGGCCTCGTCGGCATCGTTCCGCTTGCCACGGGCCTTTTCGGCTTCTGCCCGTTCTACCCGCTGCTCGGCATCAACACCTGCCCGGCTCGCCGCTAGGCGCGCGCGCCTCCGGCCCCGTCGGGGAGACGGGGCCGTGAAGGCGAGTTTCGGCTATCCTTCGCAGGTTCCGCACACGCCCCTGCGCATGCGGGGTCGCCGAAATGTCCGCAACCACGTCCACCACCGACGCCCCGCCCGACCGCTCGCCGAAGTCCTGGTGGCACGACCTCGCCGGCGCGGCCAACGGCGCCGCCAGCTCGTTCGCGGTGTCGGTCGGCGGTGGCGTGCTCATCTTCGCGCCGCTGGGCGCGGAATGGCTTCCCTACGGCATCGTCGCGGCCTTCATCGCCACGGTCGCCGGCGGCACCATCGCCTCGATCCTTTCCTCCACGCCCGTCTCGCTGAGCTCGCCGCGCGCCGCGTCGTGCATCGTGCTGGCAAGCTTCGTCGCGACGGTGAACCGCGCCGTGCCCGACCTCGGGCCGCACGGCGTGATCGCGCTCACCAGCCTCACCGTGGTCACGGCGGGCGTCATCCAGATGCTCGCCGCGGCGATGCGCCTGGGGCGCCTCATCCGCTTCGTGCCCTTCCCCGTCGTCTCCGGCTTCACGCACGGCATCGCGATCTCGCTGCTGCTGGCGTTCGCGCCGATCCTCCTCGGCGTGGCGGAACTGCCGCGCATCGCGTGGCCGCGTCCCGAGGCCTGGCAGTGGGGCGCGCCGATCGTCGGCGCCGTGACGCTCGCGGTCATCGTGCTCGTCTGGAGGGCGAGCGCGCGCCTGCCGGCCATCTTCCTCGGCATGGCCGCGGGCGTGGCGTTCCACCTCGCCGTGACCGCCCTCGCGCCCGCGTTCGGGGCCGGCACGTACGTCTCGCCCGGGCTGGTCCCGTCGGTGCAGTCGCCGTTCCTCTACTGGGAGGCCGTTCCCGCGATGTTGCGCGACCCGCTGGGTCCCCGGCTCATGATCTCGTTCGCGCTCGCGCTCGCCTGCGTGGCCTCCATCGACTCCATGGTCGGGACGATGGTGGTCGAGACGGCCTACCACGTGCGCTCGCAGCCCGACCGCGACCTGCTGGCGCAGGGCATCGGCAACGCGATCGCCGGCGCGGCAGGGGGCGCCGCCATCGCGTATTCCGTGGTCTCCGTGCAGGCGGCGCGCTCCTCGGGCGCGACGGGCCCGCTGGTGGCCCCGATGGCCGGCGCGGGCGTGGCACTCATGGCGATCGGGTGCGCGCTCTTCCTCGAAAGCGTTCCCCTGACCGTCCTCGCCGCGCTGATGATCTTCATTGCCTACCGCCTCGCGGACCCGTGGGGCATGGCCCTCGTCCGGCTGGCCCTGCGCCGCGGCAAGCGCCTCGACCCGGTCGCGCGGGAAAGCCTAGCCGTCTACGTGCTCGTGGCGGTCTCGATCGTCGTGCTCGACATGGTGGCGGCGCTGGCCGTGGGGCTCACCGCGTCGGCCGTCATCTTCATCCGCACGATGAACCACCACGTGGTGCGCACCGTGGCGGTGGGCGCCGGCATCCGCTCCCGCCGCCTCTACCCGCCCACCGTGATGCCCGCGCTTTCCGAGGCGATGCGAACGGTGTCCGTCATCGAGCTCGAGGGCCCGCTCTTCTTCGGCACCGCGGACCGCATCGCGGCGACCGTGGAACGGCTGCCGCGCACGGTGAGGTACGTCGTGCTGGACCTGCGGCGCGTTCAGGCCCTGGACTCCACGGCGAGCGCCGTGCTGGCGCGCACCCACGTGCGGCTGCGCGCCGAGCAGCGCGTCCTCGTCCTCAGCGGGCGCCCGGAGGGCCTCGCGACGGTCGACGGCAGCCTGCCGCCCGCGTTCCCCGACCGCGACCGCGCCGTGGAGTGGATCGAGGGGCGGATCCTCGAGGAAGCCGGCCTGCACCCGAGCGAGGCCGCGATCGACCCGGAGGCCATCGGCAAGCTCCTCGGCCTGGACGCCGAGGACACGCGCAAGCTCCTCGCGGTGACGGAGATCCGCGACCTCCCCGCCGGAGACGCCGTGTTCCGCGAGGGCGACGCCGGCAACGAGCTCTACTTCCTGCTCTCGGGGCGCCTTTCGATCTACCTCACGCGCAGCGGCAAGCAGGGCACGCGCGTCGTCACTTTCCTGCCCGGCAATTCCTTCGGCGACGTGGCCTTCATCGACGGCCGGCCGCGCACGGCAAGCGCCGTGTGCGACGTCGCGTGCCGCGTGGCGCTGCTGTCGCGGCCGGGCCTGGACCGGCTGGCGCAGGAGGCGCCCGACGTCGTCGCGCGGATCTACGCCTCGCTCGCGCTGGACATCGCGGGCCGGCTGCGCAACACCGACCTGATCCTCCGCGACGAGTTGGGCGCCTGACCCGCGCCTCGACTCACGAGGGGGTGCGCACGATGATGTCGTTGCGCACGCCCGACACGCCCTTCACCGAGCGCGCGAGGACTTCCGCCCGCTCCTTTTCCTGCCAGGACTTGGCGAACCCCGAGAGCTGGACCTGACCCTTCAGGGTCTCGACGCGGATGGAGGTCGCCGCCACGGTGGTGTCGTCGGCGAACTTCGCCTTCACCTGGGTGGTGATCGTGGTGTCGTCGACGTACTGGCCCACCGTCTGCTGGTCGCGCGCGACGGCACAACCGGCGAGAAAGGCGGGGATGACGATCGTGGCCAGGGTCTTTTTCATGGCAATTTCCTCTCGTGTCGATGGGAGGCGGGGCTAGAAAGGCGGCCCGCCCCTGGAGAGCTGCAGGATCCGTGCCATTCACTTTCTCTCAACAACGCCGGCTATCTGCTTCTAACTCCTTCTATCTGTGGTAAAAAACAAACTCCGGAGAATCCGTCGATGGACTTCCCGCGGCCATGGCGTCGCCCCCAAACCACGGCCCGGCGCAGGGCGTTCGGAGTAGCGCCAGGCGGGGGCGTTTGCCCGCGGTCAATCGGGCGGGCCGGGCCTCGGGCAGAATTCGCCCACCATGAAAACCCTCAAGATCCTCGCCGCCGGCCTCCTGTGCCTGCCCCTCGCGGTGTCGTCCCAGCCGCCCGCCCCGACCAAGCCCGCGATGCCCTCCGGCCACCCGCCCATCGGCGGCTCGTCGGCCCGCGCCGCGCCGTCCCCCTGGTCGGAGTTCGCCGACTACACGCTCACGGTGAAGGTCCCGCCCAAGGGCGAGGCCGGGACCTGGAAGTACCGCACCTTCGCGAACCCCGGGGACATGGTCGTGGAGTTCGACGCGCCGGGCACCAAGGGCCGCAGCAAGGGCACGATCATGCTCGTGGGCGGGCAGGGCATCGCGGTGAAGGGCCTCGCACTGGAGCCGGGCTTCGAGGTGGACCCCCTCGACGTGGCGATCGTGAACCTGAAGGTGCTCACCCGGCTGCTGGATACCGCCCTGCCGGCCGGCCCGGCCGCGTTGAAGGGCAAGCAGGCCGTCGACAGGCGCGAGAGCAGTTCGCCGATCGAGGCGTTTACGCCCAGCGCCACCGCGCGCTTCGTCGCGCCCTGGGCCCTGAAGGGAAGCGTCGAGCGGGTCGATGCGAGCACCGTGTCGTTCCGGCTGGAGCTGGAGGCCCCCGGCGGCGAAAAGCCGGGCGAGAGAGCGCGCTGGACGTTCGCCGGCACCGCGAGCGGCACGCAGATGGGCCGCGTGCTGGAGGACGCCACGAACCTCGCCGGCTGGACGGCCTACACGCTGGCCCCGCCGAAGAGCGACAAGTCGAAGGCGCACACGGCGCTGCGCTTCGGCGCCACGCGGCTCGCCGGGCCGCACGCCACGCTCAAGGACCTGCGCGCGGAGCTCGCGAAGGCCCCCTAGGTTTCCCTAGGCCGGTGCCGGCAGCGGCAGGGCGGTGCGGGAGGCTTCCGCGCCATCCGGCCCGCGGCGCACGAGTTCCCCGGTCGCGAAGTCGTACTCCGCGTTCGCGGGGTCGTCCCACTGGTTGAGGGTGTACTTGCAGAACGGCGGGAAGAGTCCCTGGGTGGGCTCGTCCGGTCGCAGCGCGAAGACGTAGTCGGGCTGCGCGCTGAGGGGGTAGCCGTCGTGGCAGTAGCGCACCCAGGCCTGGTCGCCCGCGACCACGATGCTCCAGAAGGGCGCGCGGTCGTAGAACCTGAGGCTCACGCGCTTGCCCGCCTCGCACAGCGCCTTCAGGCGCGCGATGCTCGCGCCGACCTCCTGCCGGTAGAGCTTCTCCGCCTCCACGGGATCGGGCAGCGACCGGATGCGCTCGCGCGCCCCGTCGCTGAACGGGTTGAGGAGCAGCACGCGCGTCTCGAAGCAGCGGTCCACCAGCTCGCGGAATGGCGCTCGCGCGTCCGCGAAGGTGTGGAACCCGGTGACGGACAGGATGACCGCGTCGCGAGCCGAGGACGCCGCCCTGCGCGCGCGCTTGCGCGAGACCGCGTCCTTGTCCCGGCGCACGTGCACCAGTGCGGCGACGTCGTGCAGCCGCATGACGCGCAGCCCCTCCCACGCGAGATGCAGCGCGTTGAAGAGGAGCACGAGCGCGGCGGCGAGGCCCAGCTCGGTGAGGAGGAGCAGCCTGGAGCTCCCCGCGACACGCGGCCACCATTCGTAGAGAACGAACTTCGCCATCGCGGGCAGCGAGAACGCGATGCCGACGGCGAGGGTGGACACGAGCGCGTGGAAGAAGACCTGCTGGATGAGGGCGAAACCGGGACTCCGGGCGTGAATGGCCTGCATGGTTTTTTACCTCGGTGTGGGATGCGACTGCCTCTTCTGATGCGCGCATCGCGCCGCGGTTCCGCACGATTCGCATCTGTCGCCGACGGGAGACGCGAGCGGAAAGTGTTGTCGTGAAAAGGGGTCAGATCCCTTTATTGGGACGGTTTTGCGGAGCTGTTGGGACGGTTCTACAGAACCGGTCTATTCCGTGATTGGCGAGAATCGTGCACCAGTTCCCGAATAGACCGGTTCTGTAGAACCGTCCCAACAGCTCCGCAAAACCGTCCCAATAAAGGGATCTGACCCCTTTTTCGCTCAGCGGCAGTGCGAGGCGATGGCGGCGACGACCTCGGGGATGAGTTCGTCGGGCAGGTCGTGTGCCATGCCGTCGAGCTCGAGGAGCTTCGCGCCGGGAACGAGGCGCGCCACCTCGCGGCCGGCGGAGCGCGGTATGAGCGGATCGTCGGTGCCGTGGATGACGAGCGTCGGCACGCGGATAGACTCGACCTCCGCGCGCCTGTCGCCGGCGGCGAGCACGGCCAGCAACTGCCGCGCGATGCCGCGGTGGTCGTAGCCGCGGCGCGCGACGCGCTCGCAGTGCGCGCGCAGCCGCGCGGGAT
>JAMPXV010000144.1 GCA_023700985.1 Lysobacter sp. | reverse complement strand
CTGGCCACCGCCGTGCACCGCGAGATCGAGCGCCTGGGCGGCACCATCGACCCGCCGCGCTGGACCAAGGTGATCACCGAGAAGCGCGCCACCTTCGCCTGCGTGCCGGGCGCCTACCGCCCGCCGGCCGACACCGGCATGCCCGGGCTCGCACTGGCCGGCGACTACACCGAAGGCCCCTACCCCGCCACGCTGGAGGCCGCCGTCGCAAGCGGCCTGCGCGCGGCCAGAATGCTCACGTAATCCTGCGTAATCAGATTAGGTTTTCTAATCTGATTACGCAGGATTGCACAGGGAGAGAACATGAACGAGAAGCGAACCATTTCCGCCGACTGGGTGGTGCCCAAGGACCTGCTCGAGGACCGCGTCGTGCTGGTGACCGGCGCCGGCCGCGGGCTGGGGCGTGCCGTGGCGCTCGCGTGCGCGGCCCACGGCGCCACCGTGGCACTGCTGGGCCGCAAGCCCGAGGCGCTGACCGAGACGTACGACGCCATCGTCGCAGCCGGCGGAAGGGAGCCCGCGGCGATCCCCATGGACCTCGCCACCGCCGGCGACCGCGAGTTCGAGACGCTCGCGGGGATGCTGCGCCGCGACCTCGGCCGGCTCGACGCCCTCGTGCATTGCGCCGTGCACTTCACGCCGCTGGTGCCGTTGCGCGACCAGCCGCTGGAGCAGTGCCTCGCGCACCTGCGCGTGAACCTGGCCGCGCCCTTCGCGCTCACCCGCGCCTGCCTGCCGATGCTGGAGGCCGCCCCCGACGGCGCGGTCGTCTTCACCGCCGAGACGCACGCGTTCCGGCCCGCGGCCTACTGGGGCGCGTTCGCCGTGTCGAAGTCGGGCCTGGGCACGCTCGCGGCGGTCTGGGCCGACGAATGCGAGCAGGCCGGCAAGCCGCGCTTCCATGTCCTGGTACCGGGGCCCGTGGCCTCGCCGCAGCGCATGCAGAGCCATCCGGGCGAAAACCGTGCCGCCCTGCCGGCCGCCGAACGGGTCGCCGTCGCCTACCTGCGACTGCTCGGCCCCGAGGGCCGCGGCATGGGCCCCGCCCCCCTCGACGTTGTCGCTTAATCGGCAGACAGGCACCACGGGAATCGGCTAAACTAAGTCTTGCCCGAACTTTGTTCGGTAAGTCCCTTGTTTTAAAGAGATAAACTGCCCAAGGGGAGGCGGCGCACCGCCGTTCCAAGTCGCACGATGCTCGATCAGGCCAACCGGACTTTCATCTGCAGCGTCGTGTTCATCGACCTCGTCGGCTATTCCAAGAAGCCGGTGGCCGAGCAGATCCGCCTGAAGACCAGCCTCACGAACAACCTGTCGGAGGCGATCAAGGACATCCCGGTCAACGACCGCATCATCCTCGACACGGGGGATGGCGCCGCGCTGTCGTTCCTGGGCGACCCCGAGGACGCGCTCTTCACCACGCTGTCGCTGCGCGAGGCGATGGTGCGCGAGAACCAGCCCGAGACCCAGGGCGGCGAAGAGGGCGACGACGCGGTGCGCATGGGCATCAACCTCGGGCCCGTGAAGCTGGTGAAGGACATCAACGGGCACCCCAACATCATCGGCGACGGCATCAACGTCGCGCAGCGCATCATGAGCTTCGCGCGGCCCGGCCAGATCGTGGTTTCGCGCTCGTACTACGACGTCGTCTCCAACCTCGCGAGCGAGTACGCCAAGCTCTTCACCTATGAGGGTTCGCGCACCGACAAGCACGTGCGCGAGCACGAGATCTACGTGGTGGGCTTCAACGAAGGGGCGATGAAGAAGGCGCGCGACAGCATGAAGGACCGCGCCTCCAGCACCACGACCAAC
The DNA here is from genome assembly GCA_023700985.1 of Lysobacter sp. Taxonomy (GTDB): domain Bacteria; phylum Pseudomonadota; class Gammaproteobacteria; order Burkholderiales; family Usitatibacteraceae; genus FEB-7. The sequence goes on along the minus strand of JAMPXV010000144.1, from coordinate 7,097 downwards.
GTGAAGCGCACGGCCTCCGCGGCCTCTCCCACGGGCACCGCCACCGTGACGCTCACGGTGCCCAACTTCGTGCAGGACAAGAAGAAGCTCACCCTCATCGCCGGCGTGCTCGCGGGCATCGTGGCGGTGCTGGGCTTCCTCGTGGTCACGAAGAAGGGCGACGAGCCCGCCGCTCCGCCCGTGACGGCCGCGGCCCCCGCGACGAAACCCGCACCGACTGCCCCGGTGCCCGTGGTCGAGGCGCCCAAGGCGGCGCCCGCGGCCGGCGTCGACGACAAGGGAGCGGCCGCCAAGACCGAGCCGGCCAAGACCGAGCCGGCCAAGCCCGCCGCACCCGCCGTGCACGCGAAATCCGAGACTCCCGCCAAACCCGAGGCCGCGAAAGGGAATGCCGCCAAGACCGACCCCGCCAAGACCGAGCCGGCCAAGCCCGCCGCACCCGCCGTGCCGCCGGCCACGCTCGTCTTCTCGATCCATCCCTGGGGCGAGGTGTTCGTGAACGGCAAGCCGAGCGGCGTGAGCCCGCCGATGAAGTCGCTCAAGCTCCCGCCCGGCAAGTACAAGATCGAGATCAGGAACACCACGTTCCCCGTGCAGGTCGAGAACATCGACGTGAAGTCGCGCGACGAACTCACCATCAGGCACCGCTTCCAGTGATGCGCCCGCCCACTGCCCTGCGCCTTTCCGGCGCGATCCTCCTCGCGGCCGCGCTGGCCGCCTGCGCCCCGATGCCCACCGAGGCGCCCAAGCCCGTGGCACCCCAGATCACCGAGGACACGCTGCGCGTGCGCGCGAAGGAGCAGCTCGCCACCGGCGTGAAGCAGTACGACGCGGGCGACTACGACGGGGCGATGAAGGGCCTGCAGGCATCGCTGGACCACGGGCTCCTCGAGAAGAGCGACCAGAGCCGCGCGCGCAAGTACCTCGCCTTCGTCCACTGCCTGGGCGGGCGCGAGCCGCAGTGCGCGGCGGAGTTCCGCAAGGCCTTCGAGATCGACCAGTCCTTCGCGCTCACCGCGGCCGAGGACGGCCACCCGATCTGGGGCCCCGTGTACCGCACCGTGCGCGCCACCCTCATCGCCGAGCGCGAGGCCGCCCAGGGCAAGCCCAAGGCGGCGCTGCCCAAGGCGGAGCAGAAGCTGGTCGACGGGCTGGTGAAGTACGACGCCGGCGAATACGCGGAGGCGCACCGGCTGCTCGAGGAGGCCTTCAAGGACGGGCTCGCCGACAAGAAGGACCAGGTGCGCGCGCTCAAGTTCGCCGCCTTCAGCCTGTGCCTGCAGAACCGGTGGCCCGCGTGCCGGGCGGAATTCCTGCGGATCTACGACATCGACCCGGACTTCGACCTGACGCCCGCCGAGGCGGGGCACCCGTCGTGGACGCGGACCTTCGCGGGCGCGAAGGCGCAGGCGAAGAAGGCGCAGGCGGACAAGGCGGCGGCCGAGAAGTCCCAGAAGAAGGCCCCATGATCCCGGTACTCGGCCGCTACAAGATCGTCTCCGAGATCGGGCAGGGCGCAATGGGCACGGTGTACAAGGCCGTGGACCCGATCATCGACCGCACGGTCGCGATCAAGACGATCAACCTCAACCTCTCGAAGCAGGAGCTCGAGGAGTACGAGGCGCGCTTCCAGCAGGAGATCAAGGCGGCCGGGCGCCTGAACCACCCGAACATCGTCACCATCTACGACGTGGGCAAGACCGAGTCGGTCGCCTACATGGCGATGGAGTTCCTGGAGGGCCGCGAGCTCAAGGACATCATCGCCTCGGGCACGCGCATGTCCACCGAGCAGGTCGTGGACATCATCGCGCAGGTGGCCGACGGGCTGTGGTTCGCGCACCAGCAGGACATCGTGCACCGCGACGTGAAGCCCTCGAACATCATGGTGCTCAAGGGCGGGATCGCGAAGATCACCGACTTCGGCATCGCGCGGCTGCCCAACTCCGCCGTGAAGACGATGACGGGCCTGATCCTGGGCAGCCCCCGCTACATGTCGCCCGAGCAGGTGATCGGGAAGTCGCTGGACACGCGCACCGACACCTTCTCGCTGGGCGTGGTGCTCTACGAGGCGCTCACCGGCCAGGCGCCGTTCGACGGCGACAACGTGAACGCCATCATGTACGCGACGGTGAACACCTCGCCCACGCCGCCCTCGACGCACAACCGCCAGGTGCCGGCGATGCTGGACCTGATCGTGGCCAAGGCGATGGCGAAAGCCGTGGACGACCGCTACCAGTCGGTGAAGGAGTTCGCCGACGACCTGCGCGAGGTGCGCCGGCAGCTGGATGCGGCCAAGCCCTCGGTGGCGCTCAAGGCGAGGTCGGCCCCGCCGCCGCCGCGGCCGCCTTCGGAACAACTCTCGCAGGACATCTCCACCATCCCGATGTCCACCGAAGGCAAGCACGACAAGGCCGGGGTGAAGGAAGACGAGACCACGAAGCCCCTGGGCATCGCCAACAGCTTCGACTCGTTCGACGCGACGCTGCGGCTGGCGGCGATGACCAACCAGGTCGGGGAGTTCGAGGAATACATCACGGCGACGCAGAAGATGCGCGCCTACCGCGGCAGGATCGAGCCGGGCAGCCCGCTCGCCCCCGCGGTGCCCGCGCCCGCGGAACCCGCCCCCGCCGCCGTCGAGCCCGAGCAGCCCCGCTTCAAGCCCATCCCCCGCTTCGTCTCGGCGCCTCCCGCCTCCCGCCAGGAGGCCCCCGGCTTCCCCGAGAGCACCGGCTCCAACATGCCGGCCATCATCGCGATCGCCGTCCTGGCCATCGCCGCCATCGCCCTCCTCGTCACCCTCCTCGTCAAGTAGTTCGGGGACGGTTCTCCGGGACGGTTCTCCGGGACGGTTCTCCGGGACGGTTCTGTGGACCCGTCCCCAATACCCGTCCCCAATACCGGTTCTGTGGACCCGTCCCCAATACCTGTCCCCAATACCTGTCCCTATTTGAGGTAGTCGACGGCGTCGGAGAGGCGGTCGACGGCGATGACCTCGATGCCGTCGATATTCTGGCGAGGCTTGTTGGCCGCGGGGATGATGGCGTGGGTGAAGCCGAGCTTGGCGGCCTCGCGCAGGCGTTCCTGGCCCCGCTGGACGGGCCGCACCTCGCCGGCGAGGCCCACTTCGCCGAAGACCACGTGCTTGGCCGGCAAGGCCCGGTTGCGAAGGCTCGAGACGATGGCGAGCGTGACGGCGAGATCCGCGCCCGGCTCCGCGATCCGCACACCCCCCACCGCATTCACGAAGACGTCCTGGTCGAAGAGCGCGATGCCCGCGTGCCGGTGCAACACCGCCAGCAGCATCGCGAGCCGGTTCTGCTCCAGCCCGACCGTCAGCCGCCTGGGCTGCGGCCCGTGCGATTCGTCCACGAGCGCCTGCAACTCCACGAGAAGGGGCCGCGTGCCCTCCTGCGTGACCATGACGCACGAACCCGGCACGTCCGCCCGGTGGTGCGAGAGAAACAGCGCGGAAGGGTTCGTCACTTCCCGCAGCCCCTTCTCCGTCATCGCGAAGACGCCCATCTCGTTCACCGCGCCGAAGCGGTTCTTGAACGCGCGGATCAGCCGGAAGCTGGTGTGCGTGTCGCCCTCGAAGTAGAGGACGGTGTCGACCATGTGCTCCAGCACCCGCGGGCCGGCCAGCGCCCCTTCCTTGGTGACGTGCCCCACGAACACGATCGCGGTGCCCGACTGCTTGGCCACGCGGGTGAGCTGCGCGGCGCACTCGCGCACCTGCGCCACCGACCCGGGCGCCGACGTGAGCGCCGACGAATACAGCGTCTGGATCGAATCGATCACCGCCACGCCGGGCTTGAGCTTCGCGATCGTCGCCTGCACCTTCTCCAGCTCGATCTCCGGAAGCAGGCGGATCTTCGACGCGTTCACCTCCAGCCGCCGCGCCCGCAGCGCCACCTGCTGCGCGCTTTCCTCGCCCGTCACGTAGAGCACCAGCACCTGCTCGGAGAGCCGCGCGGCCGCCTGCAGCAGCAGCGTGGATTTCCCGATGCCCGGGTCGCCCCCGATCAGGACCACGCCCCCCTCGACCATCCCGACGCCCAGCACGCGGTCGAACTCGCCGATCAGCGTGGGCAGCCGCGGGAAATCCCTCGCCTCCACCTCGCCCAGCGACACCACCTCGCCGGAGCCGCCCAGGCTCGCGAAGCGGTTCACCCCCGCGCCCTTGCCCTGCTCCACCGCCGTCTCGATGAGCGTGTTCCACGCCTCGCAGTGCGGGCATTGGCCCTGCCACTTCGGGGCCTGGCCGCCGCATTCGGTGCAGGTGTAGACCGATTTCGCCTTGGCCATCGGCTAGGAGTTTCGCCGCCGAGGGTTCGATGCCGCCTTTGCCGCCTGGCCGCCAGAAGACCGAGCCGAGCGCTTCACGGACTTGCTCGCCTTGATCACCACCCGAAGGGCCTCGTTCACGGCAGCGGAATCGGGAAACACCTCGGCCACATCGGGATCGAGGACGACCACGTTCGACCCTTCCTTGAGCAGGCGATCGCGGTACTTTCCACGAACGGCATTCGTGAAATCGTATTCGGTGCGCATTTCGGCCACCTTCAACGCTTTAGGTTTCATATCGATTGCGCTCGCTTGCGCTGGCGGGTCTGGCAGAAATGATTCGAAGTGCTGTCGCAGCTTCGACATGGGCAACAACCAGCAGCCGGCCCTTTGATGACATTCCCATCGTGAGGAAGCGCCGTTCGCCTATCGAATGATCGGGATCGGGAATCGTCGCCGACAGCATGTCGAAGAAGACGGTTGCCGCCTCATCGAAGGACACGTCATGTTTCCCGAGATTCGATTCGGCCTTCTTGCGATCCCACTCGAAGTGCATGGCAGGATGGTGATCGTGGCGGCAACGGGGCAGTTCGACATTCGCGTCCGGCTAGGCGACCAGAGCGAAGCTCATTTACTGCGAATCCGCTCGCCCACGGGCAGCTTGAGAAGGTCGGACATCGACACGGAAGACATGGATTCACTCTAGCACGGCGACCGGGAACCGGAGAACCGGAAATCCCGTCGCGATAGCCATCAATCAGCCGCCTTCGCCGAAAGGACTTCGATCACCTGCGCCGCCGTGCGCGCCTGCGGCGCCACCGCGCCCGCGAACGCCGCGAACACCAGCGCGAACGCCACCACCAGCCCGAAGGGCTTCCAGGTGTGGGACAGCAGCGCCCCGGCCCAGTTGCCCGCCTCCACCGCCTGCACGCCCTTCACCAGCGGCGAACCCAGCAGCACCTCGAAGACCACTTCGCCCAGGATGGCCGGCGCCTGCCACACCACGTAGGCCGCCGCGCCGAAGAAGACGGCGAGCACGGCGACCAGGAGCGCCACCGCGACCACGAGCGCGAAGCCGCCCTCGTCGCTCGCGAGCCCGCCGACCGCCTCCCCGGCCACCTCGCCCAGCCCATCGCCCAGCCCGGACGAAGGCGACGAGACGAACGACGAGGCCGAATCCGCGACCCAGCTCGCCGAAGCGCCACCGCCGTCGAACGTGCCGCCGCCAGTGCGCAACACCTCGCGCGCCACCGAGCCGCCGCCACGCGGCAACGGGATGTTCGCGAGACCGTCGAGCACATCCGCGCCCGCATCGACGAAGGAACTGCCCTCGCGGCGCTTCGCCTCGCGCAGGTGCCGCCCGTAGGCCGACAGGTGCAGCCACAGCCACACGCCCGCGAAGAACGCAAGGTAGGCCGAGGCGAGCGCGGGCAGCCAGCGCAGCCACAGCGCACCGACGCCTGCGCCCATGAGGGAGGAGGTCACCAGCGCGCCCGTCGCGATGCTGCCGGCGATGATGAGCGTCATGTGGAAGCGGGTGGCGTAGCGCTTCGCCACCTCGGAGCGGACGGTGTCGCGCGTGAGCGCCGCCTCGCCCGGCTTGCCGCGCTTCACGCCACCTCCACCACCGGCACCCGCGGCGCCAGCGCGCACATGAGCTCGTAGCCCACCGTGCCCGCCGAGTGCGCCACCTCGTCGATGGGCAGGCCCTCGCCCCACAGCACCACCTCGGAGCCCACGCGCGCGCCGGGCGCCGCCGTGAGGTCGACGGTGATCATGTCCATCGAGACTCTCCCGGCCGTGACCGTGCGCACGCCGTCGACCAGCACCGGCGTGCCGTTGGGCGCGTGGCGCGGGTAGCCGTCGGCATAGCCGCACGCCACGACGCCGACCCGCATCGCGTGCAGCGCGTGGAAAGTGGCGCCATAGCCCACCGGATCGCCCGGGCCCAGGTCCTGGATGGAGATGAGGCGCGAGCGAAGCGTCATCGCCGGCGCCAGGCCCAGTTCTTCCGCGCTGCGGTCGGCGAATGGCGTCGCGCCATAGAGGGCGATGCCCGCGCGCACCGTGTCTGCGTGAGTGCGCGGGTGCGCGAAGATGGCCGCGGAATTGGCGAGGCTCTTCGGCAGGTCGATGCCGTGCGTGGCGGTCTCGAAGCGGTTCATCGCCTCGTGCACGCCTTCGTGGCCGTCGGCGGTGGCGAAGTGGGTCATGAGGGTGATGGAGCGGGCCGCGCCCGAGGCCTGCAGCCTTCCGAGCACCTCCCGGGCCGCCTCCGGCGCGAAGCCCAGGCGGTTCATGCCGGTGTTGATCTTCAAGTAGCAGTCGACGGGCGCGGGCAGGCGCAACGTCTCCAGCATGCGCAGCTGGTCCTCGGAGTGCACGGCGGTGGCCAGGCGCGAGGCGGCGATCGCCGTGAGCTCCGCGGGCTCGAAGAAGCCTTCCAGGAGGACGATCTCGCGGACGAAGCCGGATTCGCGCAGCCGCACGGCGCCGTCGATCTCGAGGGTGGCGAAGCCGTCGGCCTGCGGCAGCGCTTTCGCCACGCGCGCGAGCCCGTGCCCGTAGGCGTTGGCCTTCACCACGGCCAGCACGCGCGATTGCGGCGCATGGCGCCTGGCCGCCGCGTAGTTGCGGCCGAACGCGGCAAGCGAGATGTCGGCGCGGATGGGGCGTGACATGGTGGCCGTCGGTTCCCGGGCGGCGCGGGATCAGTAGCCGGTGGGGCCGGCGTAGTTCTCGAAGCGCGTGTGGCGGCCGAGGAAGGTGAGCTTCACGGTGCCGATGGGGCCGTTTCGCTGCTTGCCGACGAT
>JAMPXV010000143.1 GCA_023700985.1 Lysobacter sp. | reverse complement strand
GGCATCGCGGCGGAGCCGCTGCACGCGACCGCAGCGGACGAGCGGGTCGGCGAGACGATCCTCGCGCGCGCGAAGAAGGCCGGCGCGGACCTCGTGGTGATGGGCGCCTACGGCCGCCCGCGGTTCGCGGAGCTGGTGCTGGGCGGCGCAACCCGGGCCGTCCTGCGCGGCGCGGGCGTCGCGGTCCTGATGTCGCACTGATCCCGCCCGCTTGACGCGGGTCAAGAGACTCGCGACCCCTGCCGGTTCTAGAATGGGCCAGCCGACACAAGAGCGGCCCAGGCGGGGGAGCATCCACGGCATTTGATCCGGTCGGCCCCCCTCGGGATAGAATCGCCCACGCCGTTATTTCAACGACGCCCCAAGAGGAGACCATACCCATGAACCGCCGCACGACCGCGAAGACACTGCTGGCCGCCGTAGTGGCCACCGCATTTTCCGCACTGACCCCGGCTTTCGCCTGGGAGCCCACCAAGACCGTCGAGTTCATCGTGCCCGCGGGCACGGGCGGCGGCGCGGACCAGATGGCCCGCCTCACGCAGTCGATCATCGCCAAGCACAACCTCATGAAGCAGAACATGGTGGTGGTGAACAAGGGCGGTGGCGCCGGGGCCGAGGGTTTCCTCGACGTGAAGGGCGCCAAGGGCGACCCGCACAAGATCATCATCACGCTGTCGAACCTCTTCACCACGCCGATGGCGACGGGCGTCCCTTTCAACTGGAAGGACCTGACGCCGGTGCGCATGCTGGCGCTCGACCAGTTCGTCCTCTGGGTGAACAAGGACAACCCGGCCACGACCGCGAAGGACTACGTCGAGGCCGTGAAGAAGGCGGGCCCGGGCAAGATGAAGATGGGCGGCACGGGGTCCAAGCAGGAAGACCAGATCATCACCGTGGCCCTCGAGAAGCAGTCGGGCGCCAAGTTCACCTACATCCCCTACAAGGGCGGCGGCGAAGTGGCCACGCAGCTCGTCGGCAAGCACGTCGACTCGTCCGTCAACAACCCGATCGAGGCGGTCGCGCAGTGGCGGGCCGGCAACCTCAAGCCCCTGTGCGTGTTCGACAACGAGCGCATGCCCTACAAGGGCAAGGTCGCCGGACAGTACAGCTGGAACGACATCCCGACCTGCAAGGAGGCGGGCGTCGACACGGACTACGTGATGCTGCGCGGCATCTTCATGGCCGGCGGCGTGACGCCCGACCAGGTGAAGTACTACGTCGACCTGTTCGAGAAGGTCCGCCAGACGCCGGAGTGGAAGGAATTCATGGAGCGGGGCGCCTTCAACCAGACGGCGCTCACCGGCAAGGAGTACGCCGACTGGGTCGCCAAGGCGGAGAAGCTGCACGAGGGGCTGATGAAGGAAGCCGGCTTCATGGCCAAGAAGTAGCAGGCCGCGAACGGTTCGGGGGGCCGCGCCGCGGCCCCCCGGCTTTTCGGGCGGGCGGACAAAAAATACAAGAGGAGAGTCGGAGATGGATGAGAAGAAGCCGGTCGCGTCCATGCGCGCGGCGGAACTGGTGATGGCGGGGCTTTTCGTCGCCTTCGGCGCCCTGGTCATGTGGGACAGCCGCCGGCTCGGGGCCTCGTGGGCCGAGGACGGCCCGCAGGCGGGCTATTTCCCCTTCTACATCGGCCTGTTCATCGTCGTCTCGGCGGTCGTGATCATCTTCCGTGCGCTGAACCTCGGCGAGAAGGGCCGCGTGGCCTTCGTGGAACGGGGCCAGCTCAAGATGGTGCTGCTGGTGATGGCCCCCACCGTGGTCTACGCGGCGCTCATCTCCAACCCCTGGTTCAGCCTGGGCATCTACCTTTCGTCGGCGATCTTCATCTCCTTCTTCATGTGGCACCTCGGCAAGTACCGCTGGACGAGGATCGCGCCCGTCTCCCTCGGCGTGGCCGTCTTCTTCTTCGTCATGTTCGAGGTCTGGTTCAAGTTGCCCCTTCCCAAGGGTCCCATCGAGGCCGCCTTAGGCTTCAACTGAAAGGGGCAGAACATGCAAGAGATCCAGTCGTTGATGGGCGGCTTCGCGGTCGCCATGACGTGGTTCAACCTCGCGCTGATGCTGGCCGGCGTGACGCTCGGCGTGCTGATCGGCGTGCTGCCGGGCCTCGGCGGCGCCAACGGGGTGGCGATCCTGCTGCCGCTCACCTTCACGATGTCGCAGCAGCCCGGGGGCGCGACCTCCGCGATCATCCTGCTGTCCTGCATCTACTGGGGCGCGCTCTTCGGGGGCGCCATCACCTCGATCCTGTTCAACATCCCCGGCGAGCCCTGGTCGGTCGCCACCACCTTCGACGGCTACCCGCTGGCGCAGAAGGGCCAGGCGGGCGCGGCGCTCACCTCGGCGTTCACCTCCTCCTTCATCGGCGCGCTGGTCGCGGTGATCCTCATCACGTTCATCTCGCCGATCATCGCGCGGTTCGCCCTGCGGTTCGGTCCACCGGAATTCTTCTCGGTGTACCTGCTCACGTTCTCCGCGTTCGTGGGGATGTCCAAGGGGACGCCCTTCAAGACGATCGCCGCGATGATGGCCGGCTTCGCGCTGGCGGCCGTCGGGATCGACACGGTCACCGGGCAGCTGCGCCTCACCTTCGGCTTCACGGAGCTCCTCAAGGGCTTCGACTTCCTCATCGCCGTGATCGGCCTCTTCGGGATCGGCGAGATCCTCCTCACCATCGAGGAGGGGCTGGAGTTCCGCGGCACCAAGGCCAAGCTCAACCTTCGCGTGGTGCTCGACACCTGGAAGGAGCTCCCGAAGTACTGGAAGACGTCGATCCGGTCCTCCGCCGTGGGCTGCATGATGGGGATCGTGCCCGGGGGCGCGACGCCCGCGTCGTTCATGGCCTACGGGCTGGCGAAGAAGATGTCGCGCGACGGCGAGGAGTTCGGCACCGGCAAGATCGAGGGCGTGGTCGCCCCCGAGACCGCCGCCCACGCCGCGGGAACCTCGGCGCTGCTGCCCATGCTCACCCTCGGCGTGCCGGGCTCTCCCACGGCCGCCGTGCTGCTCGGGGGCCTGCTGATCTGGGGCCTGCAGCCCGGCCCGCTGCTCTTCGTCGAGAAGCCCGACTTCGTCTGGGGCCTCATCGCCTCGATGTACCTGGGCAACATCGTGGGCCTCATCGTGGTGCTCACCTGCGTGCCCCTCTTCGCCTCGATCCTGCGCATCCCGTTCGCGATCATCGCGCCCGTGATCCTGGTGATCTGCGCGATCGGCGCCTACACGGTGCACAACTCGATCTTCGACGTCTGGCTCATGATCGTGTTCGGAATCCTCGGCTACGTCTTCAAGAAGCTCGACTACCCGATGGCCCCGCTGGTGCTCGCCCTCGTGCTGGGCGACCGAGCCGAGGACGCCTTCCGCCAGTCGATGCTGGGTCCCGAGGGCTCGCTCACCGTCTTCTTCGCGAATCCCCTGGTGGGGACCATCACGGGCGCGGCGCTCTTTCTGCTCTTCTGGCCGCTCATCTCGCGCGCCCTGGCGATCGTGCGTGGCCGCAACGGCCGGGGAGGCTGACATGGCGGTGATCGCGTTCACGCAGGAAATGGCCACGCTCGGCTCGGACGTCGCGGCCGGCGTGTGCGAGGCACTGGGCCTCGGGATGGTCCGCCACGAGGTCGGCGACGTGGTCGCCGGCAGGATGCAGGTGAAGAAGAGCCTCATCCGGCGGCTCCGCGAGGGCAAGGCGGGCCCGTTCGAGCGCTGGACGGCCGACGAGAAGTCGATCTCGACCTTCACTGCCGAGGAGATCTACGACCTGGCGGTGAAGGGCAACGTGCTCATCCGCGGGTGGGGGGCGACGATGCTGCTGCGCCCGGTCGCCCACGTGCCCTGCGTGCGCGTCTGCGCGCCGATGGAGCTGCGCGTGCAGCGGCTGATGCAGCGCCTGGAAACGGACGACGAGAAGCTCGCGCGCCACGAGATCGAGGTGGACGACAACGCGCGCGCCACGCGCATGTCCGAGCACTTCAACGTGCACTGGGGCAGCCCCGAGCTCTACGACCTCACCCTCAACACGGAGCGCATTCCCGTGGCCACCTGCGTCGACATGGTGGTCGGGCTCGCGAGGAGCGCGGCCTTCCAGGAGACGCCGGAATCGCGCCGGCATCTCGCCGATCTGGCGCTGGGCGCGAAGGCGCGGGCCGCCCTCAAGGCGAACGCGTCCACGGCCGGCATCGACGTGCACATCGAGGCGAAGGACGGCCGCCTGGTCCTGCGCGGCATCGTCGCCAACGACCGCGAGCACGCCATGTGCCACGAGGTCGTGGCCACCGTGGCCGGCCCCGCGGGGGTCGAGGACGACCTCACGACGATGTCGGGCCGGATGAAGACCTTCCCGCAGCAGAGCCTGCGCCGCTAGCGCCTAGAGCAGGTCGCGGCCGATCTTCTGCGCGAAGGTCCGGCCGTACTCCGCGCCCAGGAAGCTCGCGAGGATCTTCTCGGCTTCCCGGAGGGCCACGCGCAGCTCCTCGGGCGTCTTGCAGCGCTCGATCTTCAGGGCGAGCGCGTCCCCGTTGGGGCCAAGGCGGTGCGAGACCTCGCGCATCGCCTGCCGGCGCACCTCCTCGAAGACGTCCGCCGTGATCGCGCCGGGCGCCCCGCCGGCGTCGGGCCGATCGGCCGCCTCGGCGACCACGCCGCCCGAGAGCGTCACGAGGCCGCGCGCCTGGAGGTCCATGAGGATCGGCTCCACCTCGCCGGGCCGGAACATGGGCGCCAGCTCCGACACGCTCTTCGCGCCGTCGACCAGGATGAGCGCACGGCGAATCTTCGGGGGCAGCCCGAGGGCGGGCGAGGCCATCTCGGCCACGCCGGCTTCCGTCTTCTGGAACACGAGGCTCTCGTCGAGCATGGGCTTCTCCGTTCGCGGCCCCGTCGGCCGCCGGTCCAGCGGGGGCCGGCGCCTCCGGGGCGCCGGCCGCGGGCACAGGTCAGATCTTGCCGGCGTGCTTCAGGCGCGACAAGGTTTCCGCGGACAGGTTGAGGTAGGAGGCCAGCTCCTTCTTGGGCACGCGCTCGGCGAGTTCCGGGTGCTTGCGCAGGAACCGGTGCACGCGCCCCGGCGCGTCGAGGAGGTGCAGCGTGATGGTGTGCGCCATCACCTCGCTCATGAGGAACATCACCTCGTACTCGAAGTCCTCCTTGAGCTCCGGGCGGCTGTCCAGGAAGGCCGCCCACTGCGGCAGGGGCAGCTTCGCCACGCGCGCCTTGGTGACGGCCCGGATGGAGTAGGGCGCGGGGGTGCGCAGGCGCCACGCGGCGTAGCTCGTCTCCATGTCGTCCTCCCGGGCGAAGCGCAGGATCATCTCCTTGCCCTCGGGGTTGGAGACGACGCGCTTGAGGACCCCGTCGATCACGAAGTACTGCTCCATGTCGTGGGCGCCCTGCGTGAGGAGGACGTCGCCCTTGCGGTAGTCGACGATCGCCAGGTCGGCCTCGAGCTGGCAGAACGCCTTCGACTCCAGGCGCCGGAGGACGATGTTCCTGTGCAGGTGCGCGCAGATCTCGTCGCGATCGGGGTGATTGGCCAGCAGGGTCATGGGGTGTGGACTATTGACCCGCATCAAGGCGGTGTGCTCGCGCGGTTCCCTACCATTCTATCGCGATTCAATGCGGCCGAACCCGAGTGAGCGAGGCCGACGACGAACAATCGATCCGGCATGCCGCCCGCGCGAACCCCTGCCTGCGCGAGGCGCCGCGCCCTTCCCGAGGAGAAAAGCATGGCAACCGTCACCGAATCCGCCTCCGCGCCGGCCACGCCCCAGGCGAGCGGCAGCCAGGCCGCCGCCAATGCGCCGGCGCAGGAGCAGACCGACGGCTTCCACCTGGTCATCGATGCGCTCAAGCTCAACGGCATCGACACGATCTTCGGCCTGCCTGGCATCCCGATCACGGACCTCACGCGCAAGGCGCAGGCGGCCGGCATGCGCGTGATCTCGTTCCGCCACGAGCAGAACGCCGGCTATGCGGCGTCCATCGCCGGCTTCATGACGCAGAAGCCGGGCGTCTGCCTCACGGTTTCCGCGCCGGGCTTCCTCAACGGCCTGACCGCGCTGGCCAACGCCACCACGAACTGCTTCCCGATGATCCTGGTGAGCGGCTCCAGCGAGCGCGAGGTGGTCGACCTGCAGCAGGGCGACTACGAGGAGATGGACCAGCTCGCCATCGCGAAGCCCCTGTGCAAGGCCGCCTTCCGCGTGCTGCATGCCGAGGACATCGGCGTGGGAGTGGCGCGCGCCATCCGCGCCGCCGTCTCCGGTCGCCCGGGCGGCGTGTACCTCGACCTGCCCGCGAAGCTCTTCCCCCAGGCCATGGACGCGGAAGCCGGCCGGAAGTCGCTCATCAAGGTGGTCGATCCGGCGCCGCGCCAGATCCCGGCCCCGGACGCCGTGCGGCGCGCGCTCGACCTGCTCAAGGGCGCCAGGCGCCCGCTCATCCTGCTGGGCAAGGGCGCGGCCTACGCCCAGGCCGACGCGCAGATCCGCGAACTCGTCGAGAAGACCGGCATCCCCTACCTGCCCATGTCCATGGCCAAGGGCCTGCTTCCCGACACGCACGAGCAGTCGGCGGCGGCCGCGCGTTCCTACGTGCTGCCGGCGGCCGACGTCGTGATGCTCGTCGGCGCTCGCCTCAACTGGCTGCTCTCGCACGGCAAGGGCAAGACCTGGGGCGGCAAGAGCGCCAAGGATTGGGGCGGCCAGAAGTTCATCCAGGTCGACATCTCGCCCCAGGAGGCGGACAGCAACGTCCCCATCGACGCCCCGGTGGTCGGCGACATCGGCTCCTGCGTGTCGGCGCTCCTCGCGGGCATCGGCGCCGACTGGCCGAAGCCCCCGGCGGACTGGCTGGGCGCGATCGCCGAGCGCCGGACCAAGAACGTCGCGAAGATGGCCGAGACCCTGGCCCGCGACCCGTCGCCGATGAACTTCCACAGCGCCCTGAACGTGGTGCGCGACATCGTCAAGGCCAACCCGGACGCGATCCTCGTCAACGAGGGTGCCAACGCCCTCGACTTCACGCGCAGCATCGTCGACATGTACAAGCCGCGCAAGCGCCTGGACGTCGGCACCTGGGGCGTGATGGGCATCGGCATGGGCTTCTCCGTCGCCGCCGCGGTGGTGAGCGGCCAGCCGGTCATCGCGATCGAGGGCGACAGCGCCTTCGGCTTCTCCGGCATGGAAGTCGAGACCATCTGCCGCTACAACCTGCCCGTCTGCGTGGTGATCCTCAACAACAACGGCGTCTACCGCGGCGACGAGGTCAACCCCACCGGCGGACGCGACCCCGCGCCCCTGGTGTTCGTGAAGGACGCGCGCTACGAGAAGCTGATGGAGGCATTCGGCGGCGTGGGCGTGCACGCGACGACGCCGGCCGGGCTGCGCCAGGCCATGGAAGAGGCCATCCGCTCGCGCCGCCCCACGCTCATCAACGCCGTCATCGACGAGAAGGCGGGCACGGAGAGCGGGCGAATCACGAACCTGAACCCGACCGCCAGGAAATAGCGCCTCGGGCGGGCGCGGGAAGCACGGGAAACCTAGAATAGCCATCCGGGCGTGCCGCTTCAGGCGGGCGCCCCGGGGAACGGACGCGGAAGGCGCCGTTCACCGTCCGCCGAGAAACCGCATCGAGAGGAACGACATGGAAGCACTGAAAGGCGTTCGAATCCTGGACATGACCCACGTCCAGGCCGGCCCCACCTGTTCGCAGCTGCTCGCGTGGATGGGCGCGGACGTGATCAAGTTCGAGCCGCCTCAGGGCGACGCGACGCGCGGGCAGCTGCGCGACGTCCCGGGCGCCGACAGCCTCTACTTCACGATGCTCAACTGCAACAAGCGCTCGATCACCGTCAACATGAAGAGCGCCGAGGGCAAGAAGGTCTTCGTGGACCTGCTGAAGAAGTGCGACATCATGATGGAGAACTTCGGCCCCGGCGTCCTCGAGCGCCTGGGCTTCACCTGGGAGAAGATCCACGAGATCAACCCGAAGATCGTCGTGGGCTCCATCAAGGGCTTCGGTTCCTCCGGCCCCTACGCGGACTTCAAGGCCTACGAGAACGTCGCCCAGGCCATGGGCGGGTCCATGAGCACGACGGGCCTGCACGACGGGGCCCCCTTCGTGACGGGCGCGCAGATCGGCGACTCCGGCACGGGCCTGCACCTGGCCATCGGGCTCCTCGCGGCGCTGCACCAGGCCAACCGCACCGGGCAGGGCCAGTACGTGGAGGTCGCGATGATGGACGGCGTGATGAACCTCTGCCGCGTCAAGTTCCGCGACCACCAGCGCCTCACGCGCCAGGAGCTCGCCGAGTACTCGGTGCCGACCTACGAGGGCATGGGCGACGTGCCGCGGGCCGGCAACGATTCCGGCGGCGGCCAGCTCGGCAACGCCATCCACTGCAAGCCGCACGGCCCCAACGACTGGATCTACGTGGTCGTCCAGGAGGCGGTCTGGGAGGCGCTCGCGAAGCGCATCGGCCCCGAGGTGCACCATCCCGACCTCGCGACCGACCCGGACCTCGCGAAGATCGCGGACCGGCGCCGCCACCAGGCCAAGATGTGGGGGCTGCTCGGGAAGTTCGCCGAGAGGTACACGAAGCGTGAAGTCATGGCGATCCTCAACGAGATCGACGTTCCCTGCGGCCCGATCATGTCGACCAGCGACCTGGCCGACGACGAGCACGTGCGCGGCCGCGACATGTACGTGGAGCTCGACCACCCGCAGCGCGGCAAGTGGTACAACGTCGGCATGCCCATCAAGCTCTCCGCCTCCCCCGCGAGGATCGAGAGGAGCCCGCTGCTCGGCGAGCACACCGACGAGGTGCTGAAGAACGTGCTCGGCTACGACGAGGCGACGGTCGCGGCGATGAAGGCCGCGGGCGCCTTTTCCCTCCCGCCCAAGAAGCCGGCGTAGCGGGAGTTCAGTAAACCAAGGTCTTTGAATCGCCGATGAACGCCGATGTCACGCCGATGAGCGCCGATGACTCAATGGCGCCGGATTGCGGACGACGGAATGAGCGCTCATT
>JAMPXV010000142.1 GCA_023700985.1 Lysobacter sp. | reverse complement strand
GTCGGCAAAACCTGGCGCTACATCCTGTAGCCCGTCGTGGTCTTCCGGCGCCCTCGGGGCTGCGGGTCTCATGCGGGCCCTCGCAAGGCCAGCGCACTTGGCAGTCACCCAAGGGGCACGGAAACAGGAAGGTAGCCCAATGAGCGCGCTCGCCCGGCGCATCGACGCGCTCCTGCCGCAGACGCAGTGCACGAAGTGCGGCTACGAGGGGTGCCTGCCTTACGCCGAGGCGATCGCGCGCGGGGAGGCGGACATCGACCAGTGCCCCCCGGGGGGCGACGAGGGCATCGCGAAGCTCGCAGCGCTTCTGGACCGCGCCGTGAAGCCGCTCAACCCCGTCCACGGCACCTTCCGGGCGCCGCAGGTCGCGGTCATCGACGAGCGGCTGTGCATCGGCTGCGTGAAGTGCATCCACGCCTGCCCCGTCGACGCCATCGTGGGCGCCTCGAAGATGATGCACACGGTGATCAATGACTGGTGCACCGGGTGCGAGCTGTGCATCCCGCCCTGCCCCGTGGACTGCATCGCGCTGGTACCCGTGGCGAAGCTGCCCGACCCCGGCCTTTCCCGCGAGCGCCATGCGTTTCGCGCCGCGCGCCTGGAGCGCGACATTGCCGAGCGCGCGACGAGAATGGAGGCCTACGAGTGAAGCCCGAGGCACGCACCGAATTCTTCCGCATCCTGCGCGACGCCGACCCCGAGCCGAAGAGCGAGCTCGAGTACGGCACGCCCTACCAGCTGCTGGTCGCCGTGGTGCTCTCGGCGCAGGCCACCGACAAGGGCGTGAACCTCGCCACCCGCAGGCTCTTCCCCGTGGCGGGCACGCCGGAGGCGATCGTCGCCCTGGGCGAGGAGGCGCTGAAGGAGTACGTGAAGACCATCGGCCTCTTCCGGACCAAGGCGAAGAACGTGTTCGCCCTGTCGCGCATCCTGCTCGAGGAGCACGGCGGCGAGGTGCCGCGCACGCGCGAGGCGCTCGAGAAGCTGCCCGGCGTGGGCCGCAAGACCGCCAACGTGGTGCTCAACGTCGCCTTCGGCGAGCCCACCATGGCCGTGGACACCCACATCTTCCGCGTCTCCAACCGCACCGGGCTCGCGCCGGGGAAGGACCCGCTGGCGGTGGAGCGGAAGCTCCTCAAGGTGGTCCCGGAGGAGTTCCGCCTGCACGCCCACCACTGGCTCATCCTGCACGGGCGCTACACGTGCCTTGCGAGGAAGCCGAAGTGCGGCGAGTGCCGCGTCTACGCGCCGTGCGGCTGGAAGGACAAGGCGAAGCTCGCGGCCCCCCCCGCCCGGAAGCGCTCGCGCCTGCCGAAATGAGCCTCTTCAACCCTTCTCGCGACCAGGTGCGCGAGTTCTTCTTCGGCCTGTGGGCGAAGTCGCGCCCGGGCGGGGCCCTCACGCCGCTCGAGTCGATGGCGCTAGCCATCGCGATGGAGCACCCGGAGTACCACGAGGTGCTCGGCAATCCCGAGCGATACCGCGAGCGCGAGTGGCGGCCCGAGGGCGGCGAGACCAACCCGTTCCTGCACCTCTCGATGCACCTCGCCATCGAGGAGCAGCTCTCCATCGACCAGCCTCCCGGCATCCGCGAGGCCGTGCGCCGGCTGGCCGCGAAGCACGACTCGGAGCACGACGCGAAGCACGCGGTCATGGAGTGCCTGGCGGAGCAGGTGTGGCAGGCGCAGCGCAACGGCGTCGCCTTCGACAACGCCGCCTACCTAGCCAGCCTCGACGCGAAGCTCCGTCGCGGTGCCTGAGACCGTGTCTGACACCACGCGGTGTCAGACACCGTGGGCCGCGCGCCCCGCCTCGTCCAGCCGGGCGCAGAAGGCCGCGACCTCCTCCCCGCTCGCGAAGGGGATGCGCAGCATGTCGCTCCTCTGCCGCTCGCGCAGCAGCCCCGGGAACTTGGCGAGGAAGCGCGCGGCGTAGCCCTCCCACTTGCCGTCGAAGCTGCCGGTCGAGTCGTGGCGGATGACGATGTCGGGCGTGATCGCGACGGAGAGCCCCGCGAGGTGGGCGCGGTAGGTGAAGTCCATGTCGTAGAGGTGGAAGCCGTCGAAGGTGACGGCGTCGAAACCGACCGCCTCGACGGCGCGCCGCGTGGCCGCGATGAAGACGCCGTCCAGCGCCTGCATGCCCGCGCTCGCGCGGGGCACTGGGTTGAAGACGACCAGGTCGACGCCCTGGCGGCCGCGGGCCGGCTCGGCGACTCGCCCGCGGGCGTGCGCCTTGCCGCTCCACGCGAACGCGGGCCCGGTGAGGTGCGTCGTCCCCACGAGGCCCGCGACGTCGGCCGCGGCGAGCGCCGAGGCGAGTGCGGCGCCGATCCCGCCGGTGAGGATCTCGATGTCGTCGTGGCTGAACACCACGAGGTCGCCCGACGCCTGCGCGAACCCGCGCGCATAGCCCTCGGAGAGCGAGCGCGCGTCGTGGATGCCGATGAGTTCCCAGGGGTCGGACCCGAAGGCGCGTGCGTAGGAGGCCCGAACGCGGTCGAACTTCGCCGCGTCGATGCTGCAGGCCACCACGGAGACGAGGGGTGCGGGGGCCGCCGGGCGGGGTGCGGGCGGCGGGACGAACAGGGCCGGATTCTCGTAGAGCGTGCGGCACAGGTGGGCAAGCGCGCGCATGTCGTCGGGGCGCGCGGTCACGGCTCGGTGCAAGGCGAGGATCGCGCCGTGCTCGTCGCCGCGGCCGTGGCAGGCGGCGGCCTCGGCCCAGTGGCGGTCGAAGTCGGTCGTCGTCGTCATGTCAGGCGATCATAAGGCGGCCGCGCGCGGCGCACCAACGAAAAGCCCGGCGCTCGGCCGGGCTTTCCTTGTTGGTATCAGACACCACGTGGTGTCTGACACCGCAGGTGGTCAGTACTTGATCGCGAGCCCCGCCTGCGACGCGTACCAGGCGGCGAGGTCGAGCATGTCCTTCTCGGAGAGGTTCGCGACCTGCCCGGCCATGATCGGGTTCTTGCGCTTGCCGAGCTTGTAGTGGCGCAGCGCGACGGCGAGGTAGTCCGCGTGCTGGCCGCCGATGCGCGGGAAATCCGGGGTCGCGCTGGAGCCGGATTCGCCGTGGCAGGCCTTGCAGGGCTCGGCCTTGGCCTTGCCGGCCTCGGCGTTGCCCTTGGCCGCGAAGGCCGGGGCGGAAAGGGCGAGTGCGGCGAGGGCCACGAGGGCTTGCTTCTTCATGGCGCGCCTCACTTTCCGGCCGCGGCCGAGCCGCCGGCCTGCGAGTAGTAGGCCGCGAGGTCCTCCATGTCCTTCTCGGACAGGGTGGCGGCGATGGAGCGCATCGTGGCGTGGTCGCGCTCGCCGGACTTGTACTGCTTGAGCGCGGCTACCAGGTAGGCCGCGTGCTGCCCCCCGAGCTTGGGCACGTGGTAGACCTCCGGGAAGGCGGTCTTCCATCCGGCGATGCCGTGGCACCCCATGCACTGGAAGTTCTTCTGCCTGCCGGCGGCGGGGTCGCCGGCCGCGTGGGCCGACGTGGCGAGGGCCGCAGCGACGGCGGCGAGGATGAAGCGAGTGCGGGTCATGGCTTCTCGTTGTGGTCTGTGCTTCGGGGGGAGGCTGCCGACCCTTCCCAAGGTCTGGCGCCGACTCGGCGCGGATTATAGCCCGTCCCCGGGGCCCGCGCCACGGACGAAAGGGGCTAGCCGAGGACGGTCTCGAGGCGCCCCGGGGGCCCAAGGTGGAAGCCCTGCCCCCACGGCACGCCGAGGGCGACCAGCTTCTCCCCGATCTCCTCGCTCTCCACGTGCAGCGCGATGGTGGAAAGGCCCATCGACGTGGCGATCCTCTGGACGGCCTCCACCAGGGCGTGGTCGAGGGTGTTCCGGGCCACGCCCTTCACGAAGCTGCCGTCGATCTTGAGCCCCTCCACGGGGAAGTGCTTGAGGTAGTTGAGGGAGGAGAGCCCGGTGCCGAAGTCGTCCAGCCAGAAGCGCACGCCCGTGGCGCGCAGCCCCTCGATGGCGGCGCGGGCGCGCTCCACGTTGGCGATGGCCGCGGTCTCGGTGATCTCGAAGCAGATGCAGGCCGGTGGCACGCCGTACTGCGCGAAGCACTCGCGCACCATGTCGGCGAAGTCCGGGCTGGAGAGCGTGTGGCCGGAGAGGTTGATGGAGAACACCGCGGGGCACTCCACGCCCCGGTCGCGCGCCAGGCGGCGGAAGTCGGCGAAGGCGCGCTCGATGACCCAGCGGTCGATCGTGCGCATGAGGTCGTATCTCTCGGCCACCGGGATGAAGGACATGGGCAGGATGAGCTCGCCGCCCGTCTCGCTCATGCGCAGCAGCGCCTCCACGCGCTGCGGCGCGGCCGGGAGCCCCGCGAGCGGCACCACGGGCTGGTACAGGAGCGTGAAGGCACCCGCGGAGATGGCGTCGTTGATGCGCCTGAGCCACCCGCGGCTCGTCTGGCGCATGGTCTGGGAGGCCTGCGCCTCGTGGAAGGCGACCACGCGGTTGCGCCCCTGCTCCTTGGCGGCGAAGCACGCGCTGTCGGCCTCGTTGAAGATGGCCGACATGCTGGGCGTAAGTCGCGTGATGGCCACCACGCCCACGCTCACCCCCACCTGGAAGGCGTGCTCCTTCCAGTCGAACGACCAGGACTGCACGGCGTCGCGCAGGCGCGTGCCGACCTGCACCGCGTAGTCGGCGCTGCAGTTCTCGAGGAGCACCGCGAACTCGTCGCCGCCGATGCGCGCGAGGAGCTCCTCGTCGCGAAGGCTCCCCTTGAGGATCGGCACGATGCGGCGCAGCAGCTCGTCCCCCGCGAGGTGGCCGAAGGCGTCGTTGATGCGGTGCAGGAAGTCGACGTCCATGTACACGAGGGCGTGCGTGGAGCCGGTGCCGCGCGCGGAGGCGAGCGCCGATTCCAGCCGCTCCTCGAGCGTCTTGCGGTTCGGGAGCCCCGTGAGGGCGTCGTGGGCTGTGAGGAAGAAGACCTGCTGGCGCGAGGTGTCGAGCCGCTCCTGCAGGCGCTGCTCCTTCGCCTGGAAGTCGGTGGCGAGCGCCAGCACCTGGCGCTTGAGCCCCTCCAGCGGCGGGTCGAGCTCCGGGAGGTCCGTCCCGCCGGAGCCGCCGGCGGTGTGCCGCACCGCCTCGCGGATCACCTGCACCTCGCCGTCGAGGGCGCGCGCCGTGCGCCTCGCGAGCACGAACACCGAGGCCACGGCCGCGGCCAGCGCGACTACCCACGTCCAGGCCTGGGCCGCCTGGCTCACCCCGAGCGCGGCGCGCAGCAGCGCGAAGGCGCCGCAGAACACCGCGATGGGGATCGCCCCCAGAGTGACCAGCCGCGCCGCCAGCCGGTTCAGGTCGTCCTTTTCGGGCCCGGTCGCCATCGCCCGCCTACCCCGCCTGCTTCCACAGGCAGCGGCCCTTGCTTTCCTTGTCGATTCGCTCGCACATCGCCGCGTGGGCGGCGAGCTCGTCGGCCGCCGCGCGCAGGACCACGAGTTTCTCCGGGCGCTCCGGCTCGCCGCCCGCGCCGGCATCGGACTGCCGCGACATGAGGGAGATGTCGAGCGTGTCCTGGCCGCGCGTCATGGCGAGCCAGACGTCGGCGAGGAGCTGCGCGTCCAGGAGCGCGCCGTGCAGCGCGCGCCGCGAGTTGTCCACCTGGTAGCGCTCGCACAGCGCGTCGAGGGAATTGCGCTTGCCCGGGTGCATCTCGCGCGCCATCGCGAGCGTGTCCGTCACCGGGCACACGGTCCCGATGCCCGGCCGCCCGACCAGCGCGAACTCCGCGTCGAGGAAGCCCACGTCGAAGGGCGCGTTGTGGATGAGGAGCTCCGCCCCCTCCACGAACTCTATGAACTCGTCGGCGATGTCGGCGAAGCGAGGCTTGTCGGCGAGGAAGTCCACCGTGAGCCCGTGGATGCTCACCGCCACCGCGTCGATCTCGCGCTCAGGGTTGAGGTAGCGATGGAAGTTGCGCCCCGTCGGCCGGCGGTCGAAGAGCTCCACGCACGCGATCTCGATCACGCGATGCCCGTCCGAGGGGTCCAGCCCCGTCGTCTCCGTGTCGAGCACGATCCGTCTCACCAGCCGGCCCCTTCCCTCAAAAGGCACTCCCTTGCACTCTTCGAAATGAAATCGGCGTTCATCGGCGTGGCATCGGCGTTCATCGGCGTTTCAAGGACTCTTGCTTCCCTGGACGACACCGCGATTCGCCAGCTCGTCCGCCCGCTCGTTCCCGTCGTGCCCCGCGTGCCCCTTTACCCACCGCCAGTCGACGTGGTGCCGCGCCGCGAGCTCGTCCAGCCGCATCCACAGGTCCACGTTCTTCACCGGCGCCTTCGCGGCCGTCTTCCACCCCTTCTTCTTCCACCCGTGGATCCACTCCGTGATGCCCTTCTGCACGTACTGGGAATCGGTGTGCAGGACGACGCGGCTCGGGCGCGTGAGCGCCGCGAGCGCCTCGATCACCGCGGTGAGCTCCATCCGGTTGTTCGTGGTCGAGGGCTCGCCCCCGAACATCTCGCGTTCCTTGCCGTCGCAGGTCAGCAATGCCCCCCAGCCACCGGGGCCGGGATTGCCCTTGCACGCGCCGTCGGTGTAGATCTCGACCGCCTTTCCGGCGGCTGCACGGTGCGCCCCGGTCACTTGACGATCTTCAGGGACCCCGCCCGCGTCGGCGCCGCGGCGCCCTCGCGCTTGGCGGCGAGCGCCACGGGTTTTTCGCGCGCCGCCGCCTCGTGCCACGCCGGCGTGATCAGGCGCACGCCGCGCACGCGCTTGATGGCCTGCAGCATGTACACCGCGCCGCCCACGGCCCACCAGCGGTCGCCGGCGGGCTCCATGAACGACACGCGCCTGAGCCACGCTTCGTTCTTCACCGGCGGCACGTAGCAGACGAGCCGGCCGGCGGACACCTCGAAGCCCAGGAGCGCCAGCCAGTCCTTCACGCGCAGCAGCGAGACGAACTTGCCGTTCCAGGGCGTCTCGTGGCGCGCCGGGCCGAAGACGCTGCGCATGCCCCAGAGGCTCCAGGGGTTGAAGCCCAGGATGACGATCCGGCCCTCCGGCATCATCACGCGGTCGACCTCGCGCAGGACCGCGTGCGGCTCCTCGGCGAACTCGAGCGTGTGCGGCAGGAGCGCCAGGTCGATCGACTGGGTGGCGAGGGGAAGCTCCGTCGCCTTGGCGCGCACGTCCACGCCGGTGCCCGCGTCGATGCGCATGCGGTGCGTGATGCGGTTCTCGCGCAGCAGGTCGAACTGCGGGAGCCCCAGCTGCAGCGCGTGGAAGCCGAAGATGTCGGGCGTCACGTCGTCCAGGTAGGCGCGCTCCTTCTCGAGGAGGTAGGCCCCGAGCGGCGTGGCGAACCAGTCGGCGAGCGTGTTGGTGGGCATGGGGCAATTCTAATAGACTCGGCCCCATGATGCAGATCCATCCCGTTCCGGCGTTCGAGGACAACTACCTGTGGGTCATCGAGGACGGCCGGCACGCCGCGGTCGTCGACCCCGGCGACGAGCACCCCGTGCAGGCCTTCCTGGAGTCGAAGGGGCTCGAGCTCTCGGCCATCCTCGTCACCCACCACCACGGCGACCACGTCGGCGGCGTCGAGTGGCTGGCCGGGCGCTGGAAGTGCCCCGTCTTCGGCCCGGCCGGGGAGAGGATCGACGGACTCACGCAACGCCTTCGGGAGGGCGACCGGATCACCGTCCCGGGCCTGGGGCTGGAGCTCTCCGTCCTCGACGTGCCCGGCCACACGCGCGGCCACATCGCCTACGTGGGGCCCGGCATCGTCCTGTGCGGCGACACGCTCTTCGCCTGCGGCTGCGGCCGGCTCTTCGAGGGCACGCCCGCGCAGATGCAGGAGTCCCTCGCAAAGCTCGCGAAACTGCCCGGCGAGACGCGCGTCTACTGCGCCCACGAATACACGATGTCCAACATCCGCTTCGCGCTGGCCGTCGAGCCCGGCAACGCGAAGCTCTTCGCCCGCAGCGAGCGCGACGCCGCCGCCCGCGCCGCCGGGAGGCCGACGCTGCCCTGCACCATCGCCGACGAGCAGGACACCAACCCCTTCCTGCGCTGGGCCTCGCCGGAGGTGATCGCCTCCGCCTCGAAGCACGCGGGCCGGGCGCTCGCCTCACCCGTGGAAGTCTTCACCGCCGTGCGCGAGTGGAAGAACAACTTCCGCTGACCCCCCCAACGCTTCGCCTCCCGACCATGCCCGAATTCACGCTCCGCCCCGCCGAGCCGCGCGACTGCGGCGAGATCGACCGCCTCGTCCGCGAGCTGGCCGAGTACGAGAAGCTCTCCGAGCACATGGTCGGCACGCCCGAGGGGCTCGAGCGCGCCCTCTTCGGCCCGCGCCCGGCCGCCGAGGCCATCGTCGCCGAGCGCGATGGGCGCGCCGTGGGCTTTGCGCTCTTCTTCACCACCTTCTCCACCTTCCTGTGCAAGCCGGGCCTCTACCTCGAGGACGTCTTCGTCGAGCCCGCGCACCGGGGCCTGGGCATCGGCAAGGCGATCCTGCGCCACCTCGCCGCCCTCGCCGTCGAGCGCGACTGCGGCCGCTTCGAGTGGCGCGTGCTCGACTGGAACGAGCCGTCCATCCGCTTCTACGAGTCCCTCGGCGCCAAGGTCCTGCCCGAGTGGGAGCTCGTCCGCATGACCGCCCCCGAGTTCGCGGCGCTGGCGCGAGCTTAGTGCCCGGCGGGGGGTGGGTCGGGTGGGTCGTGCTTGTTTTCCGTTTGCGGCCGAGCGAACTTGCCCCGGACGACAGCTTCGGAGTCCGCGTCGACATAGGCCAGGGTGACGCGATCCGGGCGAGTTGAAATCGGCCGCAAACGGAAACAAGCACGACCCACCCGACCCGATACCCTCTCCGTTCACCGGCGACTCGATTCGACGCAGCGTCGTTGCCACGCGAAGGCCTCGGAGTGAGGGTGCGTGGTCGCTGCGGACAATGGTGGGGGATGGTGGGGGATGGAGTGAGGGTGCGTGGTGGCGGCGGTCGTTCGCAGGCAATGCTGGTCGACAGGAGGAAGGGCGCTGCCACGGGCAGTCCGTGATTCCTGGAGGGAACATTCG
>JAMPXV010000003.1 GCA_023700985.1 Lysobacter sp. | reverse complement strand
TGAGCGCTCATTGAATTGCCGCCAGGCCATCGGCGTTCATCGGCGTGACATCGGCGTTCATCGGCGTTTCCCAGGACTTTCGATCGGATAACTCTCATGCGCATTGCGATCATCGGACAGCAGGATTTCGGCAAAGCCGTCCTCGAAGCCTTCCTCGCCCGCGGCGACACCGTCGCCGGCGTCTTCTGCGCCCCCGAGAAGGAGGGCGCCAGGCCCGACCCCATGAAGGTCACGGCCCTCGAGAAGGGCCTCGAGGTCTTCCAGTTCCCCTCGCTCAAGGCGCCGGAGGCGACCGCGGCGATGAAGAAGCTCGGTGCCGACATCGGCATCATGGCCTTCGTGCTGCAGTTCGCGCCGCAGGAGTTCGTGAGCATCCCGACGCACGGCACGATCCAGTTCCACCCGTCGCTCCTGCCGAAGTACCGCGGCCCCAGTTCCATCAACTGGCCCATCACCAGGGGGGAGACGGAGACCGGGCTCACGATCTTCCGCCCCACCGACGGGCTGGACGAGGGCGCGGTGATCCTGCAGAAGCGCACGCCGGTCTCGGAGAACGACACGCTCGGCACGGTCTACTTCGACCGCCTCTTCCCGATGGGCGTGCAGGCGATGCTCGAGGCCGCCGACCTCGTGGTCGCCGGCAAGCACGCGGAAGTCGTGCAGGACGAGTCGCAGGCCTCCTACGAGGGCTGGTTCCGCGCCGCCGAGGCGCGGGTGTACTGGAACCAGCACGTGGACTGGATCCACAACACGATCCGCGGCGCCGATCCCGCGCCGGGCGCGTGGACCACCATCGGCGGAAGGAAGCTGCAGCTCTTCGGCTCGCGCAAGCACCTCGTGCGCACCTTCGGCGCGGTGAAGGGCAAGATCGGCGAGATCACCGAGGTCGGCGCCGAGTCCATTCGCGTCACCGCCCAGGGCGGCCAGGTCGAGATCGCCAAGGTGAAGCCGGAGGAGGGCAAGAAGGTCTCCGCCGCCGAGTGGGCCAGGGCCGCGGGCGCGGGCCCCGGCACGATCCTCGGCACCTGACGCGCCTCGCGCGAAGTCCCGGGAGGCGCATTCCCGCGCGCAGGCGGTGCGCCTGCCGCCGCGTCCCCGTTCCCCGGGCGTTTTCGGTTCACAATATCGCCTCCGTACCCCAACCTCTTCCGAGCTCCCCATGCCCCACGCGATCCGATTCCACAAGACCGGCGGTCCCGAAGTCCTCCAGTGGGAGGAAGTCGCCGTCGGCGACCCCGGCCCCGGCGAGGCGCGCATCCGCCTGAAGGCCATCGGCCTCAACTACATCGATACCTACCACCGCAGCGGCCTCTACCCGCTGCCCCTTCCCGCGGCCATCGGTCGCGAGGGCGCCGGCGTCGTCGAGGCGGTCGGCCCCGGCGTGACCGAGATCAAGGCGGGCGACCGGGTGGCCTGGACCACGGGCCCGCTGGGAACCTACGCCGAGGTGAAGATCCATCCGGCCGAGCGCCTGGTGAAGCTCCCCGACGCGATCTCGTTCGAGCAGGCGGCGTGCATGATGCTGCAGGGCCTCACGGTCCAGTACCTGCTGCGCCGCACCTATCCCGTGAAGGCGGGCGAGACGATCCTCTTCCACGCGGCCGCCGGCGGCGTGGGCCTCATCGCCTGCCAGTGGGCGAAGGCGCTGGGCGCGAATCTCATCGGCACCGTGGGCTCTGAAGAGAAGGCGGCGATCGCCCGGGCGCATGGCGCCGCGCACACGATCATCTACACGAAGGAGGACTTCCTCGCCCGCGTGAAGGAGATCACGGGCGGCAAGGGCGTGCCGGTGGTGTACGACTCGATCGGCAAGGACACCTTCATGAAGTCGCTCGACTGCCTGCAGCCGCGCGGCCTCATGGTGAGCTTCGGCAACGCCACGGGGCCCGTCGACGCGCTGAACCTCGGCGTCCTCGCGGCCAAGGGTTCGCTCTACGTCACGCGCCCCACGCTCGACACCCACGTCGGCAAGCGCGAGGAGCTGCTCGCCGCCACGAAGGAACTCTTCGACCACGTCGTCGCCGGGCGCATCAAGATCGATCCGCGGCAGTCCTACGCCCTCAAGGACGCGGCGCAGGCCCACCGCGACCTCGAGGCCCGCAAGACGACCGGGTCCACCATCCTGGTGCCGTGAACGCCGGGCGGGTGCGCCGCGTTGCCGCGACCGGCACCGCGGCCCTCGCCCTGGCCGTGCTCGCCGCCGCCCTCGCCGGACCGACAATGGGCCTTTTCTCCGGAACGCGGCCGGCCTCCCTGGGGTTCGCGGGCGGCCGGTTCGCCGACGGCGGCTGGCGGCCGAACTGGGTCTCCTCCACGGCGCCGCGGGAGGACGCGACGCACCACGTCGCGCCCATCGCCTTCCAGGGCGACCCCGCTCGGGCCTGGGCCGCCCTCGAGGCCGCCGTCGCGTCGATGCCTCGCGCGACGGTGGTCACGCGCACGCCTTCCTACCTCCACGCGGAGTTCGCCAGCCGGGCGATGGGCTTCGTCGACGACACGGAGTTCGCGCTGGTCGCCGCGTCCGGGGTGATCCACGTGAAGAGCGCCGCGCGCCTCGGGGTGCGCGACTTCTCCGTCAACCGCGACCGCGTGGAGGCGATCCGGGCGGCCCTTTCCCGGCACGGGACCTGAAACGCGCGATGGCCGCGGCGGCACACGCCCGCCTCGCACACCGTGTAAGATTCCGGCTCTCGCAGCGGCCGCCCGCTGGAGCCACCCGCCCGGCGGCCGGGGGAACGCACAGGGAGTGCCAATGAAGAGCCAATTCTGGAAGGCCGACTGGTTCCTCGGCGTGGTGATCGCCGTCGCCATGTTCGCCTTCAGCATGACGTCGAACCTGATACCCGGCTTCGAGCGCTGGGCCTACGACCTCGGCGTCCGCATGACCTCCAAGAACCCGAGCGACAAGATCGCCGTGGTCGCGATCGACGAGCAGTCGATCGCCAACATCGGCCGCTGGCCCTGGCCGCGCGAGGTCCACGCCAAGCTGATCGACCAGCTCTCCGCCGCGAAGGCCAAGGTCATCGGCAACACCGTCTTCTTCTTCGAGCCGCAGATCGACCCGGGCCTCGCCTACGTCGAGAAGATGCTCGACATCTACGACAAGGCCTATCCGCAGGCCGCGCCCCAGGAGGCGCCCGGCGTCGGCGTCATCGGCGGGGCGACGCCCGCCGCCCAGGTGGCGCAGCCCGCCGGCGAGGTCGCCGAGATCGGCAAGCTCCTGCGCGAGGCCTCCGTCTCGCTCAACAACGACATCCGCCTTGCCGCGAGCGTGAAGAAGGCAGGCAACGTCGTGGTGCCCATGGTCTTCGACGAGCTGATGGGCGCCGCCCCGCCGGGCAAGCCGGACAAGCCGCTGCCCGACTACGTCGCCCGCAACGCGATCGGCGGCAACTCGCGCGTGGACGCCTCCCCCATCTACGGCGTATCGCTCATCGCCCCCATCGAGCAGATCGGCGCCAACGTGGCCGCGATGGGCCACCTCAACGCCTACCCGGACCCGGCCGACGGCGCCATCCGCACCGAGCCCCTGGTCATCGACCACTACGGCCAGCTCTTTCCCTCGCTCGCGCTGACGATCGCCGCGCGCAGCCTCAACCTGGGCCCGAAGGACATCAAGGTGAACGTCGGCGAGAGCGTGGCGCTGGGCAGCAAGATCCTGCGCACCGACGAGCAGTCCAAGATGTTCACGTACTTCTACAAGGACCGCGACGGCCGCACGGCCTTCCCGGTCGACTCGTTCTTCGACGTCTACACCGGCAAGATCCCGGCGGCCAAGTACGCCGACAAGATCGTGCTCATCGGGGCGGTCGCCGCGGGAATCGGCAACAACCAGGTGACGCCGATCTCGGCGCAGATGCACCCGGTCACCACCCTCGCGCACTCCGTCTCCTCGCTCCTCCAGGAGCACTTCTTCGTCGCGCCGACCTGGGGCCCCTGGGCATCGCTTGCGGTCTACGTGCTCATCGCCGCCTACCTGGTGCTGCTCCTGCCGCGCCTGGGCGCGGGCATGGGCGCGGTTCTCACGGCGCTGCTCCTCGTGGCGCTGTTCGGCGCGCACCTGGGCCTCATGACGGGCGCGGGGCTGTGGCTGCAGCTCATGCTGCCCGCCACCCTGCTCGTCGTCGGGCACCTCCTCCTCACCACCAAGCGCTTCCTCGTCACCGAGCGCGGCAAGGAGAGGGCCGACCTCGAGGGCGCGGAGTCCAACCGCATGCTCGGGCTCGCCTTCCAGCAGCAGGGCCAGCTCGACATGGCGTTCGACAAGTTCCGCAAGTGCCCCTACGACGAGCAGCTGGGCGAGAACCTCTACGCGCTGGCCCTCGACTTCGAGCGGCGCCGCCAGTTCAACAAGGCGGAATCGGTGTTCGGGTTCATCCACCGTTCCGACCCCGGGTTCAAGGACGTGGCCGAGCGCATGCAGCGCGCCAAGGCGATGAGCGAGACCATCATCCTCGGCGGCTCGTCGGCCGCGCGCTCCAACGCGGCGACCATGGTCCTGCAGGGCGGGCAGGCGGAGAAGCCGATGCTCGGCCGCTACCAGGTGGAGAAGGAACTCGGCAAGGGCGCCATGGGCGTGGTCTACCTCGGCAAGGACCCGAAGATCGGGCGCACGGTGGCCATCAAGACGATGGCGCTGTCCGCGGAATTCGAGGGCGACGAGCTGCAGGAGGCCAAGGAGCGCTTCTTCCGCGAGGCGGAGACGGCCGGGCGCCTCACCCACCCCAACATCGTCACCATCTACGACGCGGGCGAGGAGCACGACCTCGCCTACATCGCCATGGAGTTCCTGAAGGGCAAGGACCTCGTGCCCTACGTGAAGCAGCCCAACCTGCTGCCGGCCGACCGCGTGCTCTCGATCGTCGAGCGCGTGGCGGACGCCCTGGGCTACGCGCACTCGATGGGGGTCGTGCACCGCGACATCAAGCCCGCCAACATCATGTACGAGCCGGAGAGCGACACCGCCAAGGTGACGGACTTCGGCATCGCGCGCATCACGGACTCGTCCAGGACGAAGACCGGCATGGTGCTGGGCACGCCGTCCTACATGTCGCCCGAGCAGCTCGCCGGCAAGAAGATCGACGGCCGCTCCGACCTCTTCTCGCTCGGCGTGACGCTCTTCCAGATGCTGTGCGGGCGCCTGCCCTTCGAGGGCGAGTCGATGACGCAGCTCATGTTCGCCATCGCGAGCAACCCGCACCCCCGCATCCGCGAGATCAACCCCGACCTGCCGCCCTGGATCGACGCCATCATCGACAAGGCGCTCGCCAAGGACTTCAACCAGCGCTACCAGACGGGCCAGGAGTTCGCCGAGGCGATCCGCCAGGCGCGCAAGGGCTGAGGCGCGAGCCGGACGCGATGCCGCTGCCCGATTCCGGCGCGAAGCGAGAGCCCCTGCACAGGCGCACGATCGAGATCGTCGGCTACCGGCGCGAGGACGGCCTCTACGACATCGAGGGGCGCCTCTTCGACCGCAAGGACGTGGAGTTCCCCGTGGGCGGCCGCCGCAGGCCCCCCGGCGAGGCGGTCCACGACATGTGGCTCAGGATCACCGTGGACCGGGAGCTGCGCATCGTCGACGCGGCCGCGGCCACTGACGCCATGCCCTACGCCGGCGCGTGCGACGCGATCACGCCCGATTACGCGAAGCTCGTCGGCCTTTCCATCGGCCCCGGCTACCTCCGGCACGTGAAGGAACGCCTCGGCGGCGTGAACGGGTGCACGCACCTCACGGAGCTCGCCGGGTCGCTCGCGACGGCCGCCTTCCAGACCTTCGCCGGCCAGGGCCTCGCCCCGCCCGACCGCAAGCCCCCGCAGCTCGACCGCTGCCACGCGCTCGACTCGCACGGGGAGGTCGTGGCGCGGTTCTATCCGCGCTGGTACCGGGGGGGCACCCCGGCCGCGCAAGGCGGGCCGACCGAGAACCACTGAGCGCGCGAATCCCCGCGCGCGACTGACCGGCGTCAAGGCGGGGCCCTCTGCCCCGGCTGCTAGAATGGCCGGGCTCATCACTCAGGCTCCCCACGACAATGAACATCCACGAATACCAGGGCAAGGAAGTCTTCCGCAAGTTCGGCGTGCCCACGCCGCGCGGCATTCCCGCGTTCTCGGTCGACGAGGCGGTGAAGGCCGCCGAAACCCTCGGCGGCAAGGTCTGGGTGGTGAAGGCCCAGATCCACGCCGGCGGCCGCGGCAAGGGCGGCGGCGTGAAGGTCGCCAAGTCCCTCGACGAGGTCCGCGACCTCGCCGGGAAGATCCTCGGGATGACGCTGGTCACGCACCAGACCGGCCCCGATGGCCGCAAGGTGCGCCGCCTCCTCATCGAGGAAGGGGCGGATATCGCGAAGGAGCTCTACGTGGCGCTCGTGGTCGACCGCGTCACGCAGCGCGCCACGATGATGGCCTCCAGCGAGGGCGGCATGGACATCGAGGAGGTCGCGGCGAAGACCCCGGAGAAGATCCACCGCGTGGCCATCGACCCGAAGACGGGGCTGAAGGACGCCGAGGCCGAGGACATCGCGCGCAGGATCGGCGTGCCGGAGGGCTCGGTCGCCCAGGCCCGGGACCTGCTCAAGAATCTCTACCGGGTGTTCGACGAGTGCGACTGCTCGCTCGCGGAAGTGAACCCGCTCATCGTGACGGGCGAGGGCAAGGTGGTGGCACTCGACGCCAAGCTCAACTTCGATTCCAACGCGCTCTTCCGCCACCCCGACATCGTCGCCTACCGCGACCTCGACGAGGAAGACCCGGCGGAGGTCGAGGCGTCGAAGTTCGACCTCACCTACATCTCGCTCGACGGCAACATCGGCTGCCTGGTGAACGGCGCGGGGCTGGCCATGGCGACGATGGACACGATCAAGCTGTACGGCGCCACGCCCGCCAACTTCCTCGACGTGGGCGGCGGCGCCACGGAGGAGAAGGTGACCGAGGCGTTCAAGATCATGCTCAAGAACCCGAAGGTGAAGGCGATCCTCGTCAACATCTTCGGCGGCATCATGAAGTGCGACACGATCGCGAGCGGCGTGGTCGCTGCGGCCAGGCAGGTGGGCCTCAAGGTGCCGCTGGTCGTGCGCCTGGAGGGCACCAACGTGGACATCGGCAAGAAGATCCTCGCCGACTCGGGGCTGCCGATCATCTCGGCTTCCGACATGGGCGATGCGGCGCAGAAGGCCGTCGCCGCCACCAAGGGCTGACAGGGAAAACGACATGAGCATCCTCATCAACAAGGACACCAAGGTCATCACGCAGGGCATCACGGGCAAGACCGGCCAGTTCCACACGAAGATGTGCCGCGACTACGCGAACGGCAGGAACTGCTTCGTGGCCGGCGTGAATCCCAAGAAGGCCGGCGAGGACTTCGAGGGCATCCCGATCTACGGCTCGGTGGCGGAGGCGAAGAAGCAGACGGGCGCGACCGTCTCCGTGATCTACGTGCCGCCGCCCTTCGCGGCAGCCGCCATCGACGAGGCGGTGGACGCGGAGCTGGACCTGGTGATCTGCATCACCGAGGGCATCCCGGTGCGCGACATGATCCGCACGCGCGACCGCATGAAGGGCAGGAAGACGATCCTCCTCGGGCCCAACTGTCCCGGCACGATCACGCCCGAGGAGATCAAGATCGGCATCATGCCCGGCCACATCCACAGGAAGGGCCGCATCGGCGTGGTCTCGCGCTCCGGCACGCTCACCTACGAGGCCGTGGGGCAGCTCACCGCCCTGGGGCTCGGCCAGTCCTCGGCCGTGGGCATCGGCGGGGACCCGGTGAACGGCCTCAAGCACATCGACGTGCTCAGGCTCTTCAACGACGATCCCGACACCGATGCGGTGATCATGATCGGCGAGATCGGCGGCTCCGACGAGGAGACGTGCGCCCGCTGGATCAAGGGCAACATGAAGAAGCCCGTCGTGGGCTTCATCGCGGGCGTGACCGCGCCCCCCGGCAAGCGCATGGGGCACGCGGGCGCCATCATCTCCGGCGGCAAGGGGACGGCGCAGGAGAAGCTTTCCGTGATGGAGGAGTGCGGCATCAAGGTGACGCGCAACCCGGCCGAGATGGGCAAGCTCCTCAAGTCGGTGCTTTAGCAGCACCCTCATCCCCGGCCCTTCTCCCAAGGGAGAAGGGAGAACTTCTCCCCTCTCCCGCTTGCGGGAGAGGGGTCGGGGGTGAGGGTCAATCGATCGGGGCGACGCCATGCCGCAGCCGTTCCTGGAGTCCCTTTCCCCCGAGGCGCGCGGGCTGCTGCTCGCCGCCGCCCGCCCCGTCTCCTTCGTGAAGGGCGCGACCCTCGTGCGGCACGGGGATGCGGCCCGCGGCGCCTTCGTGCTCCGCGAGGGCGGGGCCGAGGCCCGCATCCCGGCGCCGGGCGGCGAGTGCATCGTGGTCGCGCGCCTCGCGGGCGGCGACATCTTCGGCGAGATGGCCCTCGTGGAGGCCGGCACGTGCACGGCGACGGTCGTCGCCACGTCGCACGTGGACGGCTGGTTCCTCACCTTCGAGGACTTCCGGGCCGTGGTCTCGCAGCGCCACCCCGCCGCGCGCGAGCTGCAGCACGGGGTGACGATCGTGCTCGCCGGGAGGCTGCGCGCCCTGAACGAGCGGCTGGCGGCGATCGCCTCGCCCGAGGACCGGCCGTCGCGCGCCCGGGAGGGCGCGGTTCCCCTGGCGGACGTGGCGCGCCCGCGCCGGGCGCCCTTCGACCTCGCGTCCTTCCTGCCGCGCCTCGCCTTCTTCGAGCGCTTTCCCCCCGACGAGATCGACGAGGTGATCGCGCCGGCCCGGGTGCTCGAGGCTCCGCGCGGCGCGCTGCTGCACGCGCCCGGCGGCGCGGCGCACGCCGTGCTGGTAGTGGCCCGCGGCGCGGTGGAGGTCGTGCGCCCGGTGGACGGGATGGAGCGGCGCGTGGCGGTCCTCGGCCCGGGCAAGCCCCTGGGGTTCATGGGGGTGCTGCTCGGCAGCGCGCACGGCACGTGGGCCTTCGCCCGCGAGGCTTCCACGCTCCTGGAGATCCCGGCCGACGCCTTTCGCGCCCTCTATTTCGGCGAGAGCCCCGCAGCCTCGCGCGTGCGCTCGGCCGTGCAGCGCAGCCTCCTCGAGGCGCTGGGGCGCACCAACCGCGCGCTCACTCGCCTGGCGGCCCATGCCCGCCTGGCCTCGCGCGACCGCGAGGCGGCGCTGATCGAGGAGGCCGGCGCCGCGCAGCTCTGGGCGGAAGGCGGGGCGCCCGGCTAGTCCAGGTAGCGCAGCGTCACGTCGGGCCGGCCCTCGCGCAGGCGGGCGTGGAGCACGGCGTACTCGGGCACCTCGACCCAGGAGGCGACGTCGCGCGTGAGCGGCTCGGAGGCCACGAGGATCGAGTCGGCCGCCTGCGCCCCGCCCGTCATCCGCCACTCGCCGTCGTGCAGGCCGTAGTCGCGGCCCAGCGTGTACCACAGGCTCAGGAAGCTCAGGTTCGCCTCGTGCACGCGCGCGGCGTCCGCCGTGGCGTAGCGGCCGAAGTCGAAGCAGTAGCGCACGGCCGCGAGCTGCGTGCCGTCCGCGAAGAACAGGTTCACCGAGGACGAAACGTCGATGCCGAGGCGCTCCCGCTCGCGCCGGATGATGGCGAGCGCCCGTGCGATCGCCTCGGCGAGCTCGTCGCCCCCGGGCACGGCGAGGGGATCGCGCAGGCCGGAGAGAACGAGCGCGTAGATCCACTCGCTGTCCGTCGTTCCCCGGATGTGCCGGACGAGGCTCTCCGGCACGTGGGACGCCAGCGCCGGCCTCAGGTCGGCGAAGCGGGCGAGGTCGCCGTTGTGGGCCATGGCAAGCGGCGAGCCCGGAAACTGGAACGGGTGCACATTGGCGGGCGAGATCTCCACGGCCGTGCTGTAGGCCACCCCGCGCACGTGGGCCAGCACGGCCGAGGCCTCGACCTTTTCCGCGAGGTTCTTGAGGTTGCGGTCGAAGACCGGCAGCTCCGTGGAGCCGTAGGCCCAGGGCTTCCCGGGGGCGCGCGACTGCCGGTCCCAGGCGCGCATGCCGAAGCCGGCGAGGTTCATCATGTGCAGCATCTTCGGCATGTAGCTCTGCCGCACCAGCGCCGAATCGGGCTGGTACAGCAGGTTGTCCAGCAGGACGGGCTCGCCGAGGTAGAGGAGGGCGCGGCACATGGGGCGCATTCTGGCACAGCGCCCGCTCCCGGCCGGGACGGGGGCCGCTTGACTCGGGTCAAGCCCAAACTCGCCTCCCCTTCGGTAGTCTAACCACCTGACTCCCAGGCCCATCGCCCGCGACGCGAGGGCATGCCCCCGGGCGCCGCCAGCCAAGCCGGCCCCGCCGCAGACAACCCAGAGCCCGCCATGAACGACCGCGTCGCCATTCCGCTCTCGAAGATCCGCAAGGCCCGCCCGACTCCCAAGGGCCGCTCCGTGGACGCCGTCGCCCGCGAGGAGATCGCCTCCCTCCTGGGCGAGGCGCCGCGCGCGCCCGAGTACCTCATCGAGAACCTGCACAAGGTGCAGGACCACTTCGGCAGCCTCTCGGCCGCCCGCCTCGCGGCGCTGGCCGAGGCCATGAAGCTCTCGCAGGCCGAGGTCTTCGAGGTCGCGACCTTCTACCACCACTTCGATGTCGTGAAGGAGGGCGAGGAAGCGCCCGCGAAGCTCACCGTGCGCGTCTGCGACACGCTTTCCTGCCGGATGGCCGGGGCCGAGGGTCTCCTGGAGCGGCTGAAGGTGACGCTGGGCCCGAACGTGCGGGTGCTGGCGGCGCCGTGCATCGGGCGCTGCGCCGAGGCCCCCGCCGTCTGCGTGGGCCAGAACGCCTTCGGCGACGCCACCGCCGAGAAGGTCGCGACGGTCGTGAAGGAAGGGGTCGTGCGGCCGCCGCGCACCTCGCACACCGGGTACGCGGAATACCGCGAGGCCGGCGGATACGCGCTGTGGGCCGAGTGCCTCGCGGGAAAGCGCGACCTGGAGGTCGTGCTGAAGACCATGGAGGATGCCGGGCTGCGCGGGCTGGGCGGCGCGGGCTTCCCCACCGGGCGCAAGTGGCGCATCGTGCGCGCCGAGGCCGGCCCGCGCTACATGGCGGTGAACATCGACGAGGGCGAGCCCGGCACGTTCAAGGACCGCCACTACCTCGAGCGCGACCCGCACCGCTTCCTCGAGGGCATGCTCGTGGCCGCCTGGGCGACGGGCATCGAGAGG
Organism: Lysobacter sp.; assembly: GCA_023700985.1. GTDB lineage: Bacteria > Pseudomonadota > Gammaproteobacteria > Burkholderiales > Usitatibacteraceae > FEB-7. The sequence continues at coordinate 31,641 of JAMPXV010000003.1, read as the reverse complement.
ATCTGGATCTACCTGCGCGACGAGTACCACGCCTGCCGCGAGGCCCTCGAGAAGGAGATCGCGCTGCTGCAGGCCGACCCGCCGGGGCCGCTTCCCGAGATCCACCTTCGCCGCGGCGCCGGCGCCTACATCTGCGGCGAGGAGTCCGCGATGATCGAGTCGATCGAGGGCAAGCGGGGCATGCCGCGGCTTCGGCCCCCCTACGTCGCCCAGGTCGGCCTCTTCGGCCGCCCGACGCTCGAGCACAACTTCGAGACGCTCTACTGGGTGCGCGAGATCCTGGAGAAGGGGGCGGGCTGGTTCGCCTCCCAGGGCCGCAACGGCCGCAAGGGCCTGCGCTCCTTCTCGGTGTCGGGCCGCGTGAACCGGCCCGGCGTGCACCTCGCGCCGGCGGGCATCACCGTGAAGGAGCTCATCGCCGAGCACTGCGGCGGGATGCTGGAGGGCCACGAGTTCTACGCGTACCTCCCCGGCGGCGCCTCCGGGGGCATCCTGCCGGCGTCGATGGGCGACATCCCGCTCGACTTCGATACCCTCCAGCCGCACGGCTGCTTCATCGGCTCGGCGGCCGTGATCGTGCTCTCGGACCACGACAAGGCGCGGGACGCGGCGCTCAACATGATGCGCTTCTTCGAGGACGAGTCCTGCGGCCAGTGCACGCCCTGCCGGGCGGGCACCGCAAAGGCGGCGAAGCTCATGGAGGCGCCGGCGTGGGATGCCGCGCTCCTGGAGGAGCTGTCGCAGGCGATGGCGGACGCGTCCATCTGCGGGCTGGGGCAGGCGGCGCCGAACCCGATCCGCTGCGTGATCAAGCATTTCCCTCACGAAGTTTGATGCGCCTTCGCACGGAATGACCCAAAGACGGGGACACGGATGAACACGGATGAACACGGATGTTTGATTGAAGGGAGTCAAAGCGCGGTCTCGATCCATTTGGCGCCGCGTCCGGCCCTGCATTCATCCGCCTTTATCCGTGTCCATCCGTGTTCATCCGTGTTCCAAAGGGGTACTGCTCGATGAATGCGATGAACGAACCGGTTGCGCAAGCCGAAGCGATCGACTTCAAGCTGAACGGCGAGACCGTCTCCGCGCAGGCCGGGGAGACGATCATCCAGGCCGCGAAGCGGCACGGCGTGGACATCCCGCACCTCTGCTACAAGGAGGGCTACCGCCCCGACGGCAACTGCCGCGCCTGCATGGTGGAAATCAAGGGCGAGCGCGTGCTGGCGCCGTCGTGCTGCCGCGCCCCCGCGAAGGACATGGAGGTCTCCAGCGTCTCGCCGCGCGCCGTGCACTCCCAGAAGATGGTGCTCGAGCTCCTGAAGGCCGACGCCCCGGCGGCGGACCTCAAGCCGGAGATGAACGAGCTCTCGTTCTGGAGCGCGAAGCTGGGCGTCGGCAAGCCGCGCTTCGGGGCGCGCGCGCAACCGGCCGCCGACGTCTCGCACCCGGCCATGGCGGTGAACCTCGACGCCTGCATCCAGTGCACGCGCTGCGTGAGGGCTTGCCGCGAGGAGCAGGTGAACGACGTGATCGGCTACTCGTGGCGCGGCTCGCACGCGAAGATCACGTTCGATTTCGACGACCCGATGGGGGAGTCCACGTGCGTGGCCTGCGGCGAATGCGTGCAGGCGTGCCCCACGGGGGCGCTGGCACCCGCCAAGGGCGCCTACGCGATCAAGGCGGACAGGACGGTCGACTCGGTCTGCCCGTTCTGCGGCGTGGGATGCCAGCTCACCTACCACGTGAAGGACAACACGATCGTGCGCGTGGACGGCCGCGACGGCCCCGCCAACCACGACCGGCTGTGCGTGAAGGGCCGCTACGGCTTCGACTACGCGCACCACCCGCACCGCCTCACGAAGCCGCTCATCCGCAAGCCCGGCGCGCCCAAGCAAGGCGACTTCACCGTCGATCCCACGCGCTGGAGCGAGGTCTTCCGCGAGGCCACGTGGGAGGAGGCGCTGGATTTCGCCGCGGGGGGGCTCAGGAAGGTCCGTGACGCCCACGGCGGCGAGGCGCTCGCCGGCTTCGGCAGCGCCAAGGGCTCCAACGAGGAGGCCTACCTCTTCCAGAAGCTGGTGCGCACCGGCTTCGGCTCGAACAACGTCGACCACTGCACTCGCCTGTGCCACGCCTCGTCGGTCGCGGCGCTGCTGGAAGGGATCGGCTCCGGCGCGGTGTCGAACCAGGTATCCGACGTCGCGAAGGCCGAACTGATCTTCCTCATCGGCTCCAACCCGACCTCGAACCACCCGGTGGCGGCGACCTGGATCAAGAACGCGGTGAAGCGCGGCGCGAAGCTCGTCGTGGCCGATCCGCGCCGCACGGACATCGCGCGGCACGCGTGGCGGGTGCTGCAGTTCAAGCCCGACATGGACGTGGCCCTCCTCAACGCGATGATCCACACCATCCTCGAGGAGAAGCTCGTGGACCCGGAGTTCATCCGGGAGCGCACCACGGGCTTCGAGGCGCTCAAGGAGAACGCGAAGGGCTTCAGCGCCGAGGCGATGGCGCCGCTGTGCGGCATCCCCGCGGAGACGATCCGCGAGGTGGCGCGCGCCTACGCGACGTCGAAGGGCTCGATGATCCTCTGGGGCATGGGCATCTCGCAGCACGTGCACGGCACCGACAACGCGCGCTGCCTCATCGCGCTCACGCTCATGACCGGGCAGATCGGGCGGCCCGGCACGGGCCTGCACCCGCTGCGCGGCCAGAACAACGTGCAAGGGGCGTCGGATGCCGGCCTCATCCCGATGATGTTCCCGGACTACCAGCGCGTGGACAACCCCGAGGCCAACGCGCGCTTCGAGAAGTACTGGGGGCAGAAGCTCGACACGAAGCCCGGCCTCACCGTCGTCGAGATCATGGATGCCGCCTGCGAGGGCCGGATCAGGGCAATGTACGTCGAGGGCGAGAACCCGGCGATGTCGGACCCCAACGCGCACCACGCGCGCGAGGGCCTGGCGAAGCTCGAGCACCTCGTCGTGCAGGACATCTTCCTCACCGAGACGGCCTACCTGGCCGACGTCGTGCTGCCGGCTTCCGCCTGGCCGGAGAAGACGGGCACCGTCACCAACACCGACCGCATCGTGCAGATGGGCCGCCGCGCGCTCGACCCCCCGGGGGACGCGCGCCAGGACCTGTGGATCATCCAGGAGATCGCCAGGCGCCTCGGCCTCGACTGGAACTACGGGGGGCCGGAAAGCGGCGTGGCGCAGGTCTACGAGGAGATGCGCGGGGCCATGAACTCCATCGGCGGCATCTCGTGGGAAAGGCTCGAGGCGCAGTCGAGCGTGACCTACCCGTGCCGCACCGAGGACGACCCCGGGCAGTCGGTGGTGTTCACCGACCGGTTCCCGACGAAGGACGGAAGGGCGAAGTTCGTGCCCGCGGACCTCATCCCGGCCGACGAGCGGCCCGACGCCGACTACCCCTACGTCCTCATCACCGGCCGGCAGCTCGAGCACTGGCACACCGGGTCGATGACGCGCCGCGCCTCCGTGCTCGACGCGATCGAGCCGCGCGCCGTCGTCTCGATGCACCCGCTGGACCTCGACGCCATCGGCGCGCTCCCCGGCGACGTGATCACGGTGGCCTCGCGCCGCGGCGCGATCTCGCTCGCCGCGCGCGCCGACGACGGCACGCCGCGTGGGTCGGTCTTCATCCCCTTCGCCTTCTACGAGGCGGCGGCCAACCTCCTCACCAACCCGGCGCTGGACCCGTTCGGCAAGATCGCCGAGCTCAAGTACTGCGCGGTGGCGGTGCGCAAGGGCGGCACGCTCGCGGAGCTGGCGAGCTACGGCGGCGGGCAGTCCTTCGCGGACCCGGTTCCCGAACCGGTTTCGTGACCCGGGTTCACGAACCGGGTTCGCGCACTTGGCCGGGCTGGATCCAGACCGCTCCTCGCGCGTCTCGCTCCGCGAGATCACGAAGGAGAACCTGCGCGACTACCTGCGGCTGAAGGTCGCGCCGTCGCAGGAGGGGTTCGTCGCGTCCAACGCGGTGTCGATCGCGCAGGCGCACTTCCACCCGGAGGCCTGGTTCCGCGGCATCGCCGCCGGCGGCACGGCCGTGGGGTTCGCGATGCTGGAGGACTGGCACCAGTGCCCGGAATCGGCGCCCGGGGACTGGTCGCGCGAGCCCTACGTGGGCCTCTGGCGGTTCATGATCGACCAGCGGTGGCAGTCGATGGGCTTCGGCGCGCAGGCGCTTCGCCTGCTCATCGACCACGCGCGCGCCGTGCCGGGAACGCAGGCGATGCTCCTCAGCTTCGTCGAGGGAGAGGGCAGCCCCGAGGCCTTCTACCGCCGGCTCGGCTTCGAGCGCACCGGCGAGGTGAGCGAGGGCGAGCACGTCATGCGCCTCGCGTTCTGATACTGTTCCAAGTCCATTCCAGGAGACACAAATGCGCAACGCCGCTCGCCTCGCCGCGTCCTTCGCGGTTGCCCTGGCCGCCCTGTCGGCCCCCCTGGCGCAGGCCCAGGCCTGGCCCGCCAAGTCGGTCCGGATCATCGCCGTCTTCCCGCCCGGCGGCTCCGTCGACCAGGTCTCGCGCATCTTCGCCGCGCAGCTCACCACGCAGCTCGGCCAGCAGTTCGTCGTCGAGAACAAGGGCGGCGCCTCGGGCTCCATCGGCGCGGCGGCCGTCGCGCAGGCCGCGCCGGACGGCTACACCTTCGGCCTCGTGTTCGACACGCACGGCGTGAACCCCTCGCTGATCCCCAACATGTCCTTCGACACCACGAAGGACCTCGCGCCCGTGATGCTGGTGGGCACCTCGCCCATGGCGATCGTGGCGCACGCGGGCCAGCCCTACAAGGACTTCCGGGACGTGCTCGCCGCCGCCAAGGCGAAGCCGGGCGCCGTGAGCTTCGGCTCCATCGGCACCGGCAGCCTCGGCCACCTCGCCATGGCGCAGGCGGGCAACCAGCTCGGGCTCGAGTTCAACCACATCCCCTACAAGGGCGGCGGGCCGCTCATGATCGACGCGGTCGGCGGGCAGGTGCCCCTGGCCATCGGCACCGTGTTCCTGGTGAACCCGCACGTGAAGGGCGGCAAGGTGAAGGCGCTGGGCGTGACGTCCGCGAAGGCCTCCCCGCAGATGCCGGGCGTGGCGCCCATCGCCGACCAGGGCGTGCCCGGCTTCTCGGCGCTCGCCTGGTGGGGCGTGATCGCCCCGGCCGGCACGCCCGCGCCCATCGTCAAGCGCATGCACGAGGAGCTCGCCAAGGCGCTCAAGGTGCCGGCCGTCGCGGAGAAGCTCACGGCGCAGGGCATGGAGATCGTCGGCGGCGGTCCCGAGGAGATGGACCGGTTCCTGAAGTCCGAGATCGCGCGGTGGGCCAAGGTCGTCAAGGACAACAAGATCAAGGCGGGGGATTGATGCGCGTGCATCGCATCGCCGTCGTCCCCGGCGACGGCATCGGCAAGGAGGTGGTGCCCGAGGGGCTGAGGCTCCTCTCGGCCGTGGAGAGGACGGTCGGCGGATTCCACTGCGAGCCGACGCATTTCCCCTGGGGCTCGGACTACTACCGCGAGCACGGGATCATGATGCCGGAGGAAGGCAATGCGACCCTGAAGCCCTTCGACGCGATTCTCTTCGGCGCGGTGGGCGATCCGGAATTGCCGGACCACCTCACGCTCTGGGGCCTGCGCCTCAAGATCTGCCAGGGCTTCGACCAGTACGCCAACGTGCGGCCTACGCGCATCTTTCCCGGTGTCCCGAGCCCGCTCGCGGGCCGTGGCCCCGGCGACATCGACTGGGTCATCGTGCGCGAAAACACCGAGGGCGAGTATTCCGGTATCGGCGGACGCGCGCACCGCGGCCTGCCTATCGAGGTGGCCGCGGAGACGTCCATCTTCACGCGCGCGGGAGTGGAGCGCGTGATGCGCTTCGCCTTCCGGCTGGCCGCCTCGCGCCCCCGCAAGCACCTCACCGTCATCACCAAGTCCAACGCGCAGCGCCACGGCATGGTGATGTGGGACGAGATCGCCGCGGACATCGCGAAGGAATTCCCTGAGGTCACGGTGCGAAAGCTGCTGGTGGATGCCGCGACCACGGTGATGGTGAAGGACCCGCGCTCGCTCGACACGATCGTGGCGACCAACCTGCACGCGGATATCCTCTCGGACCTCGCGGGTGCGCTTGCCGGGAGCCTGGGCATCGCGCCCACGGCCAACCTCAATCCCGAGCGGCTCTTTCCCTCGATGTTCGAACCCATCCACGGCTCGGCATTCGACATCATGGGCCAGGGCGTCGCCAACCCCATTGCCACCTTCTGGACGGTGGCGATGATGCTCGAGCACCTGGGCGAGCAGGCGGGGGCGGACGCGATCATGGGCGCCATCGAGCGCGTGTGCGCTGAGGGGAAGTTCCTCCCGGCGGACATCGGCGGCAAGGCGCGCATGGCCGAGACGACGGACGCGGCGATCTCCGCGCTGGGCTGACGCCGCGCGCCGGGCCGGACCCGGCGCGCCGGCGGCGCCCACCAGGCCGAAGGCGACGGCGGAGAGCGCGAGCGCCGCGAGGAAGGCCGTCCGGCGCATGCTCACGAGCGTGAGCACCCCCGTCGTGGCGAGGTCCAGGAGAAAGAGGCTCGCCATCGTGTTCGTGTGCCGACGCCGGAAGAGCGCCAGCGCGCGCGCGAGCACGGCCGGATCGGGCTCGGGAGGACGCGGGGTCATCTTGCCGACGGCGTTCAAGGGATGGGGTCGCGGATTCAAGAAAAGGCAGACGTGGCCGATACGTCGGCAAGGCGCAGCCGGGTTGAGTTGCAATTGACCAATCGCAAGGGCACTGAAGCTGCAATCGGCGAAATTGACGTCGATCGCAACCTTAGGAGCGCGGGCGGACCGTGGATGACAGCAAGGACCTGCAGGAGGCCGGTCACCGGGGCTTGCTCAAGCGCTTCGCGATCCTGTCCGCGGTTTCGGTCGTGGCGATCCTGCTGCTGGTCGGTGTGGGGGTCCACGCGATCTACCGCAACCAGGTGATCGAGGCGGCCCAGGGCAATGCGGTCGCGGTGGCCCAAGCCCTCTTCGCCCAGGAAAAGCGGGTGCTCGTGCAGACGAGCGCAGCGGGAAACCGCATCGCCCTCTCCCAGGACGATTTCACCGGCCTGGACCAGCGCATGCGCGCCTTTCTCGCCCCCTTCGGCATCGTCAAGATCAAGGTATACGACGGCGGGAGCAAGGTCGCTTACAGCACGGACGCCTCGATCATCGGCCAGGTCGACGCCAACAATCCGAAGCTCGAGCGCGTGCTTCGCACGGGCGAGCTCGACTCGAAACTGGTGAAGAAGGAGAAGGTGGCCGACCTGCACGGCAAGGACCGATTCCTCGTCGATGTGGTGGAGACGTACGTGCCCGTGCGCGTGGGCGGTGAAATCGTCGGCAGCTTCGAGGTGTACCTGGACGTGTCGCCGGCTTACGAGCGGATCATCGTGGCGTTGCAGCTCTCGCTCGCGGTGCTGCTGTCGGTGCTGGTTCTCGTGTTCACCGCGCTCTACGTGCCGATGCGGCAGGGCACCTTGGGGCTCGAACGGGTGCAGAAAAGGCTCGCCGAGCTGGCAGCCACCGACCTGTTGACGGGCCTGTTCAACCGCCGGCACCTTTTCACGCGGATCGGCGAGGAGTACCGCCGGATGGCGCGCGATCGCCGAAGCGTCACGCGCGTCGACCGGATCGGCTTCATCATGGCCGACATCGACCATTTCAAGTCGATCAACGACTCGCACGGGCACCTGGGAGGCGACGAGGTGCTGCGGCAGGCGTCCAATCGGCTGAAGGCAAGCCTGCGCGCCTACGACGTGATCGGGCGCTACGGCGGCGAGGAGTTCCTGGTCATGCTGCCGCACACCGGCATCGAGGCGGCGAAGGCCGTCGCCGAACGCATGCGCCTCGCGATCCGGGAGACGCCGATCTACCTCGATGGAAAGGCGCTGCAGGTCACGGCGAGCTTCGGCGTTTCGGAATCGAGCGATGCCGACGAGGACGAGGAGAAAGCGCTCCAACGCGCGGACGAAGGCATGTACCGCGCCAAGGAGGGCGGCCGCGACCGGGTGGCGAGCGTCGCCTGAGTGCGAGGGCGGCTCACGCCTCGCGCTCCTCCGGCGGCTTCACCCGCCGGAATTCGCGCCACAGCGCGAGGTCGTAGCCGATCTTGGCGACCCCCGCGAGCACCAGCGGCACGCCCAGGCCCGCCGTCTGCATCAGCGCCCCCGCGAACATCGGCGCAAGCGCCCAACCGCCGGAACGCACGAGGTTCGTCACGCCGGCCGCGGCCAGGCGCTCGGCGGGCTTCACCACCGCCATCACGTAGGACTGGCGCGTGGGCACGTCCATCTCGTTGAGCGCCTCGCGCAGCAGGAAGAAGAACGCGGCCCACGCGAACTCGTCGGAGGCGACGATCGTGAAGAGGAGCGCGCTCGAGGGGATGTGCGTGTAGACCATCGTGTTGATGAGCCCGATGCGCTTCGCGAGCCACGCCGCCGCGATGTGGGAAGCCGCCGAGAGCAGCCGTCCGGCGCTGAAGAGCACGGCCACGGTGGCGGCGGTCGCCCCGAACCGCTCGGAGAACCAGTAGGCGAAGATCGCCGAGCCGATGAAGCCGCCGGCGAAGGCGTCGACGAAGAAGAGCGCCGAGATCTTCGCGATGATGGGCCGGCTCTCCGGCGAGAGGTCGCGCAGCCGCGACGGCGCGGCCTCGCCCACCCGGGCGGGCAGCCGGGCATAGAGCGCGGCGGAGGCGAGATAGAGCGCGCAGAAGATCACCAGCGCCGCCTTCATCGCGGCCAGCGGGGCCAGCCCCGCGGCCATCTCGAGCAGCGTGGGCAGCCCCGCCAGGAGACCCCCCGCCGCATAGCCCAGGTCGAGCAGCACGTTGTACCAGGCGAAGACGCGCGTGCGGTCCGTGTCCGTGGTGGTCGCGGGGAACATCGCCTGCTCGAGGATCGGGATGGCGCCCCGGTCGCGGCCGTTCACGTTGAACATGCCCACGAAGGCCGCGGCGGCGATCACCGGAAACGCGTCGGTCGCGAGGAGGAGGGCGCAACCCAGGACGGGCAGCCCCGAGAGCGTCACGAGGAGCGCGCGCTCCGGCAGGCGGCTGCCGGCGACCATGGTGAGCAGGGTGGCGAGCGCGGCCCCCCACAGAGCCGCGGAGAGGACCATGCCGATCTGCGTCGCCGTGAATCCGAGCCGGGCGCAGTACAGCCCGATCAGCACCGCCATCATCCCGATGGCGAGCGCGCGCAGGAAGGCGGCGGTGTAGAGGATGCGGCGAACGCGCGCCGCGGCAGGGGTCACGCGGCGATCATACGCGGCTCAGATGGTGGGCTTGCGGCGCAGGAAGTCGAGCCGGTCGATGGAGCGCACCTTCAGCTCCCTGAGGTCGGCGCCCTGCAGCACCGTGAGCCCGACTTCCACCCCCGGCTCCCCCGCGGCCCACAGCTTGCGGTAGAAGTCCGCGAGGTCGCGCACCTTCTCGCCACCCACCGCGAGGATGAGGTCGCCGGCCCGCAGGCCCGCGGCCTCCGCCGGGCCCTCGGCGGTCACGCGCAGGACCTTCAGCCTCCCGTCGTCCTCGGCGGTGTTCACGCCGATCCACGGCCGCCGGCCGGCCTTCTGCCGGCCCGTCTCGATCATCTCCGCGAGGATGGGCTTGATGAGGTCGATGGGGACGAACATGTTGCCCGGCAGGCGCTCTCCCGGCGTCATCGCGTCCATGACGAAGAGCGAGCCGATGCCCACCAGCTCGCCGTCGCGGTTGATCAGCGCCGCGCCGCTGTGGTCCATGCGCGGCGGCGCGGTGAAGATGGCCCCGTCGATGAGGTACTCCCAGTAACCGGCGAAGGGCCGCTTCGAGACCACCGTGGCCACCGACAGGCCGCCCTCGCCGCCCGAGGCGATCATGAGGCGGTCGAGCTGCTCGACCTTGTCCGAGGCGCCGAGGCGGACCGGCTTCGGCGTGAGCGGCCCGAAGGGGCGCAGCAGGCCGAACCCGGTGGCGTGGTCGTAGGCCACGACGGTCGCCGGCAGCGACCGGCCGCCGGAGTCGGTGATCTCCACCTGGTCGGCCTCGAGGATGAGGTAGCCGATGGTGAGGACGAGCCCGGAGGGCGCGATGAGGATTCCGGAGCCGGTACGCTCGGCGCCCAGGCTCTCCTTCGAGCGCGCGTTGCCGATGGCGCGGGTGCGAACGGCGACGACGGCACCGGCGGCATCCTCGAGTTGCCGGCGGGTGGCTTCCTCCTCTTTGGCGGGCGCGGCGGGCTTCTCCGGGGCCGCGGGGATCGAGGCGCCGGCGGCCGGGAGTGCCGCGGCGAGGAGCAGGATCGCGAAGCGCAGCGCGGCACGAATCGGCAGCACGGTCGTCTCCTCGGGAATGCGGGGGGCAAGGCCGGTCCATCCTAGCACCGCGCCCGGCGGGCGCAAGCACCTTCAGGCGAGCCAGCCGAGGGTCTCGACGGTGGCCTTCGTGGGCCGGTACTCGGCGGCGGTCCAGCCCGCGTAGCCCAGGGCGTCGAGGCGCGCGAAGCAGGCGGCGATGTCGACACGCCCCGTTCCGGGCTCGTGCCGCCCGGGGGCGTCGGCGAACTGGACGTGCCGGATCACGGGGGCGAAGCGCGCGAGGCCCTCGACGGGGTCCTCGCCCATCATGGCGGCGTGGTAGATGTCGTACTGCAGGCCCGCGTTGGGCGCGCCCGTCTCCGCCAGCAGGGCCGCGCCCTCGGCCGGCCGGGCGACGACGAAGCCCGGCACGTCCACGGTGTTGATCGGCTCGAGGACGAGGGTGAGGCCGGCGCGGCCCATCTCCCGCGCGGCGTGGCGCAGGTTGGCGACGAGCGTTGCGCGCAGCGCCGCCGCGTCCGCCCCGGCGGGCGCCTTGCCGGCGATGCAGTTGACGCGCTCGTTGCCCAGCACGCCCGCGTAGGCGATGGCGCGGGCCACGCCCTCCCGGAACTCGTCCTCGCGCCCGGGCAGGCAGGCGATGCCGAAGTCGCCGGCGGCCTTGTCGCCCATGGGCAGGTTGAAGAGGATCATCTCGAGGCCGTTGGCCTCGAGCAGCTCGGCGATCTCGCGCGCCTCCAGCTCGTAGGGCTGGGCGAACTCCACCGCCCCGAAGCCCGCGGCCGCCGCGGCGCCGAAGCGCTCCGCGAGGGGAACCTCGGGGAACAGGAAACCCAGGTTAGCGGCGAAGCGGGGCATGGTCGCTGCTACTATAACGGACGAAGCGCCGCCACCGATGAGCACCGCCACCCTCCCGCAGGACTCCCCCAAGCCAGCCGAGCCGCCCGTCACGGGCGACGCCGGCGTCATCGCGAAGCTCCTGCCCTACCTGTGGGAGTACCGCGGGCGCGTCCTGCTGGCGATCGCCTTCCTGGTCACCGCCAAGTTCGCGAACCTCGCGGTGCCGCTCCTCATGAAGGCCATCGTCGACGGGCTGTCGGCGCCCAAGGCGGTGCTCGCCGTCCCCTTCGCGCTGCTGGCGGCCTACGGGCTGCTGCGCATGTCCTCCACGCTCTTCAACGAGCTGCGCGACGTCGTGTTCGTGAAGGTGGCGCAGCGCGCCATGCGGCGCGTGGCGCTGCAGGTCTTCGAGCACATGCACTCGCTGTCGCTGCGCTTCCACCTGGAGCGCCAGACGGGCGGCCTCACGCGCGACATCGAGCGCGGCACGCGCGGCATCTCCACGCTCCTGAACTTCATGGTCTTCAGCGTGCTGCCGACCTTCTTCGAGATCGCGCTGGTGACCGGGTTCCTCATCGTGCGCTTCGACGTCTGGTTCGGCGTCATCACCGTGGGCGCGCTGCTCCTCTACATCTCCGCGACCTTCCTCATCTCGGAGCGGCGCATCCACCACCGCCGCGCCATGAACGAGTCGGACTCGAAGGCCAACACGCGCGCCATCGACTCGCTCATCAACTACGAGACGGTGAAGTACTTCGGCAACGAGGCCTTCGAGGCGCGGCGCTACGACGAGAACCTGTCGCGCTACGAGTCGGCCGTGGTCACGAGCGAGACCTCGCTCGGGCTCCTGAACACCGTGCAGGCCGCCATCATCGCGGTCACCGTCTCGCTCCTCATGTGGCGCGCGGCCGACGGCATCGTGCACGGCGCGCTCACGCTGGGCGACCTGGTGATGGTGAACGCGCTCCTCATCCAGCTCTACATCCCGCTCAACTTCCTGGGCGTGCTCTACCGCGAGATCAAGCAGTCGCTGACCGACATGGAGAAGATGTTCCGCCTGCTCGCGGTGAACCGCGAGATCGAGGACAAGCCGGGCGCGCCCGCGCTCGCGGTGGCCGGCGGCTCGATCCGCTTCGAGGGCGTGGACTTCGCCTACGATGCGCGACGGCAGATCCTCTCCGGCGTGGACTTCGAGGTGCCCGCGGGCAGGACGGTCGCCGTCGTTGGGGCGAGCGGCTCGGGGAAGTCGACGCTGGGGCGCCTCCTCTTCCGCTTCTACGACGTGCAGGAGGGCCGCATCCTCATCGACGGGCAGGACATCCGCGACGTCACGCAGCTCTCGGTGCGGACCGCCATCGGCATCGTCCCGCAGGACACCGTGCTCTTCAACGACACGATCTACTACAACATCGCCTACGGCCGCCCCCAGGCGAAGCGCGAGGAAGTGGAGGAGGCGGCCAGGGTCGCGCACATCTTCGACTTCATCGAGTCGCTGCCGGACAAGTGGGAGACGATGGTTGGCGAGCGGGGCCTCAAGCTCTCCGGCGGCGAGAAGCAGCGCGTGTCGATCGCGCGCACGGTGCTCAAGGACCCGCCCATCCTCATCTTCGACGAGGCGACCTCGGCGCTGGACTCGGGGACCGAGAAGGCGATCCAGGCCGAGCTCGCGGAGATCTCGAGGAACCGCACGACGCTCGTCATCGCCCACCGGCTGTCGACCGTCGTCGACGCCGACCAGATCCTGGTGATGGATGCCGGGCGCATCGTGGAGCGGGGCACCTTCCGCGAGCTCATCGCGCGGGAGGGCCTGTTCGCGGAGATGTGGCGACTGCAGCAGCAGGAGGAGTCCGAGGAGGACGCCGTGCCCGCCACCGGAAAGGAGACGTCATGAGAAAAATCGACCTGGTTCTCGCGGCCGCCGCGCTCGCCACGGGGTGCGCGGCGCTGGTACCGGCGCCGGCGCCCGTGCCGGGCGAGGTCCGCATCGTCCCGGCTGAACGCCGCGGGTGGAACACGGCCGTCGAGGCGAACCTGTATCGCGTGGAGTTCGACGCCGTGCGGGTCCGCGAGATCGCCCGGAACGCGGCGACGCTGGCCCGGGACCGCTTCGAAGGGGATCTGCCGACCGCGGAAGTCACGGCGATGGAGCTCGATGCCGAGCGCGAGCTCCGCGCCCGTGGCAAGTGCGACGGCGGCGCGAGGCTCGTGTCGCCGGCCAGCCTGCGCGACAGCCCGGCCGGCGTGAGCGCCATCTTCAAGTGCGTCCCGCCGGTCTTCTAGCCCGCGGCGCCTAGCCGCGTGTCAGCCGGCGAGGTGGGCGCGCAGGGCCGCGAGCACCTCGCGCGGCGCCTCGCTCATCATCGAGTGTCCCGCCTCCAGGGCCACGAAGCGCGCGCCCGGGATCTCCCGCGCGAGCGCCTGGCCGGCCTTCCACGGCGTCATCTGGTCGCGTTGCCCGGCGACGACCAGCGTCGGGGCCGCCAGGGCGCGGATCGCGTCCGGGGAGGGCGCCCAGGCGTGGCAGGCCGCGAGGTCGGCGTATTGCACGCCCGGTCCCGAGCGCGCCACCAGTTGCCGGCTGGCCCCGGCGAGCGCCTGGCCGGGAATCGCGCTCGTCGCGAGCGCCACCTGGCGCGCGTGGCCCCAGGCGGTCTGCATGTCGAACGCGGCGGGCGAGTCGTCCTTCGCCGCGGCGAGGAAGGCCTCCCCCACCGGCATGGGCGCCGAGGTGCCCAGGAGGGCCAGCCTCGCGACGCGCGCCGGATGGCGGATCGCGGTCTCCAGCGCCACGAGGGAACCCATGCTGTGGCCCGCCACGTGCGCGCGCTCCAGGCACGCGGCCTCGATGAACGCGGCCACCCAGTCCGCCATCGCCTCGATGGTGGTGCGCAGCGCCCCGGGGCTGCGGCCGTGGCCGGGCAGGTCGACGGCGAGCGCGGCGAAGCCGTGGTGCGCGAGGTAGCGCGACTGCCACTGCCAGGCGCTGTGGTCGAGCGCCGCGCCGTGGACGAAGACGGCGGCGGGGAGCTTCGGGTCGAAGGGCCTGCCCCCCGTGTAGGCGTAGGCCGGGTAGCCCTGCACGATGAAGTTCATTTCTGCGAGGTCCGCAGCGCCCGCGAGAGATCCTCGACGAGGTCGTCGGGATGCTCGAGGCCGACCGACAGGCGCACCGTCCCGGCCGTGATGCCCGCCGCCCGGAGCGCCGCGTCGTCCATGCGGAAGTGCGTCGTCGAGGCGGGGTGGATCACCAGCGACTTGGCGTCGCCGATGTTGGCGAGGTGCGAGAAGAGCGTGAGCGCCTCGATGAACCGGCGCCCGGCCTCGCGCCCGCCCTTCAGCTCGAACGACAGGATCGCGCTGCAGCCCTGCGGGTAGAGCCGCGCGGCGAGCGCGTGGTCCGGGTGCGTGGCGCAGCCGGGGTGGTGCACGCGCTCCACGGCGTCGTGGCTCTCGAGGAAGGCCGCCAGCCTCGCGGCCGTCTGCACGTGCCTCGGCATGCGCAGGTGCAGCGTCTCGAGCCCCTGCAGGATCTGGAAGGCGGTCATCGCCGACATGCAGGCGCCGAAGTCGCGCAGCCCCTCGCGGCGCGCGCGAAGCAGGAAGGCCGAGACCGTGGATTCCTCGCTGAACACCATGCCGTGGAATCCCTCGTAGGGCGCCGTGAGCGTCGGGAACCTGCCCGAGGCGTCCCAGTCGAACCGGCCCCCGTCCACGAGGACGCCGCCGATGACGACGCCGTGCCCCGACAGGAACTTCGTCGCGGAATGCATCACCAGGTGCGCGCCCATGTCGAGAGCCCGCCCGAGGTAGGGCGTGGTCACCGTCGCGTCGACGAGGAGCGGAATGGCGTGCTCCCCGGCCAGCGCCCCGAGGGCCGGGATGTCCAGCACGTCCACCGACGGGTTGCCGACCGTCTCGCCGAAGAGGAGCCGCGTCTGCGGCCGGATGGCGCGCCGCCAGGCCTCCGGGTCGCGCGAGTCGACGAACGTGGTCTCGATGCCGAAACGGGGCAGGGTGTAGTGCAGGAGGTTGTGCGAGCCGCCGTAGAGGCTCGCCGAAGAGACGATGTGGCCGCCCTTGCCCATGAGCGTGGCGATGGCCAGGTGCAGGGCGGCCTGGCCGCTCGCGGTGGCGATCGCGCCCACGCCGCCCTCCAGCGCCGCCATGCGTTCCTCGAAGACGGCGACCGTCGGGTTCGACAGCCGCGAGTAGACGTGCCCCGGCAGTTCCATGTTGAAAAGCGCCGCGGCGGTGTCCGTGTCGGGCAGCACGTAGCTCGCCGTCTGGTAGATCGGCACGGCGCGCGCGCCGGTGGCCGGGTCGGGCGACTGGCCGGCGTGCACGGCCAGCGTATCCGCGTGCGGGGTCTTCGGAGAGGAATGAGCCATGGAATCAGGGATTTGGGATTTCTTCTTGAGACGGCTTATCTTGTCACGGACGCCATATCTTTGCTATGGTGCGGCTTGCCCCGCTCCGGATCGGTTCCCATGAAGCGCCTCGCAGCCCTTTTCGCCCTGCTCGCCCTTGCCACCGCGGCCGTCGCGGCGGACAAGCCCGTATCGCGCGCCAAGGCGACGAAGGCCACGCGGGCCGTCGCGGACGTGGACAAGGACGGCGACCCGAACCTCATGTCGACGGCGGCCCTCGTGCTCGACGCGAAGACGGGCGAGACGCTCTTCGCCAAGAACGCCGACACGGTGCATCCCATCGCCTCGATCACCAAGCTGATGACGGCGATGGTGATCCTCGACTCGAAGCTGCCGCTCGACGAGCCCGTCCAGATCACCACCGACGACCTCGACCTCCTCAAGGGAACGCGGTCGCGCCTTCCCGTGGGCGCCCATTTCCGCCGCGACGACCTCATCCGCATCGCGCTGGTGGCTTCCGACAACCGCGCCGCGGCCGCGCTGGGGCGCGCCTACCCGGGCGGCACCGGCGCCTTCGTGGACGCCATGAACGCCAAGGCGAAGCTGCTGGGCCTCGATTCCACGCGCTTCGTGGACGCGAGCGGGCTCGCCCCCGGCAACGTCTCCAGCCCCGCGGAGCTCGCGCGCCTGGTGGCCGAGGCCTCCAAGTACGACGTCATCCGCGAGTACTCCACCACGCCGGCCATCGACGTGACGCTGCCGACCACCGGCCGCAAGCTCGCCTACGTGAACACCAACGCGCTCGTGCGCGCGGGCGACTGGGAAATCGGCGTCTCCAAGACCGGCTACATCAGCGAGTCCGGCAAGTGCCTCGTCATGCAGGCGATGATCGCCAACACCCCCGTCGTGATCGTGCTCCTGGATTCCTGGGGCCGCCTCACGCGCATCGGGGACGCCAACCGCATCAAGCGCTGGCTCGAGAAGAACCCCGCCCGCCTCGCCGGCGCCCTGCGCGCGGGCTGATCCCCGTCGCCCCGCCGGTCCCGCTCGCCGCACTCCTCTTCGCGGCGAACGGCGCGTTCGCGCAGCACGCCCCCGCCGAAGCCGAGGACCGCATCGCCGACCTGGTGGTGACGGCCACGCGCCTGCCGCAAGGCCTCCTCGACATCCCGGCGGCGATCGACCGCGTCGACGCGCGGGACATCGCGCAGGACCGCCTGCAGGTGAACCTCTCCGAGGCGATGGGCCGCGTGCCCGGGCTGGCGGTGCGCAACCGCCACAACTACGCGCAGGACCTGCAGGTGTCGCTGCGCGGCTTCGGCGGGCGCGCGAGCTTCGGCGTGCGAGGCGTGCGCCTGATCGCCGACGGGATCCCGGCGACGATGCCGGACGGGCAGGGCCAGGCGGCCTCCTTCGACCTCGCGACGGCCGATCGCGTCGAGGTGCTGCGCGGCCCCTTCGCGACGCTCTACGGAAACGCATCCGGCGGGGTGATCCAGGTCTTCACCGCGGACGGGCCGCCCGAGCCGACGCTCGACGCGTCGCTCTTCGCCGGCTCGCACGGCACGCGGCGGGCGGCACTGCGGTTCGGCGGGCAGCGCGGGGACCTGAACTACCTGGCCGGCCTGTCGCGGTTCCGGACGGACGGCCATCGCGCCCATGGCGCGGCCGTTCGCGAGCAGTTCAACGCGAAGCTCTCGTCCCCCCTCGGGGGAGGCCGGCTCACGCTCGTCGCCAATGGCCTCGACCAGCCGGAGTCGCAGGATCCGCTGGGGCTCACGCGGGCGCAGTTCGAGGCCGACCCGGGCCAGGCCGCCGCCGCCGCCCTGCTGTTCGACACGCGCAAGAGCGTTCGCCAGGGCCAGATCGGCGCGGTGCACGAGGTCGATCTCGGTTCGCACGACTCGCTCCAGCTGCGCGTCCACGGCGGGTCGCGGACCGTGCTGCAGTTCCTCGCGCAGGCCGGCGATGCGCCGCTCGCCTCGGGCGGCGTGGTCGACCTCGACCGCCGCTTCGGCGGCGCGGGGCTTCGCTGGACGCGCCAGGTTCCCGGAGAGCGGCCGCTCACGCTCACGGCGGGCGCCGAGCGCGACGGGCTGGAAGAGCGGCGCCGAGGCTACGTGAACGAATTCGGCACCCGCGGCGAGCTTCGCCGCGACGAGGACGATCTCGTCGCGAACACGGACTTCTACGCGCAGGGCGAGTGGCGGTTCGCGCCGGCGTGGGTCGCGGCCGCGGGCGTGCGGCGCAGCCGCGTGGCCTTCGAGTCGCGCGACCATTACGTCACCGGGCCCAACCCCGACGACAGCGGCCGCGTGGAATACACGCAGGTCACGCCGGTGGCGGGGCTCCTCTTCAAGGCGAACCCCGCATGGAGCTTCTACGCGAACGCGGGCCGCGGGTTCGAGACGCCGACCTTCGCCGAGCTCGCCTATCGTCCCGGCGGCGCGACGGGGCTCAACCTCGAGCTCGGGCCCGCGCGCAGCCGCCACGCGGAAGCCGGCGCCAAGGCGAGGCTCGGGGAGGGCGGTCGCTTCACCGCGGCGCTCTTCCGCATCGACACGCGAGACGAGATCGTCGTCGACTCCTCCTCGGCCGGCCGCACGACCTTCCGGAACGCCTCCCGGACAAGGCGCGACGGCCTCGAGCTCGCGGCGCAGGGCCGTTTCGGCGCGGGCTTCGAGGCGAGCGTGGCGTGGACCTGGCTCGACGCGCGCTTCGTCGAGGGCTTCACCTCGGGCACGCCGCCCATCCCCGTGCCCGCGGGCTCGAGGCTCCCGGGCGTGCCGGGATCGATGCTTCACGCGGAAGCGGTGTGGCGGCACGCGGCCAGCGGCTTTCACGCCGGCGCGGAGCTCCAGGCCTCGGGCAGGGTGTACGTGAACGACGCCAACACCGACGCGGCCGCCGGCTACGCGGTGGTGAACCTTCGCGCAGGCTTCGAGCGCCGGTTCGCGACGTGGCGCCTTTCCGCCTTCGCGCGCCTCGACAACGCGGGGGGACACGCCTACGCAGGCTCGGTGATCGTGGCCGAGGCGCGCGGGCGCTACTTCGAGCCGGCCGCGGGCCGCACCTGGACTCTCGGCGCCACGGCCACGGCCTCCTTCTAGCCGGCCCGCTGCTACACTGGCAGCATGAAAGTCGGCCTCTTCGTCACCTGCCTCGTGGACCTCTCCCGGCCCGGGATCGGGTTCGCGGCGCTGAAGCTCCTGGAGGGCGCGGGATGCGAGGTCGTGGTGCCCGGATCCCAGACCTGCTGCGGCCAGCCCGGCTACAACTCGGGCGGGCGCGAGGTCGCGAAGGCGCTCGCGCGCAAGGTGCTGGCCGAGTTCCGCGACTGCGACTACGTCGTGGCCCCCTCGGGATCCTGCTCGGGGCAGATGAAGGTCGCCACGGTGCACGACCTCTTCAAGGGCGAGCCCGACC
Source organism: Lysobacter sp. (assembly GCA_023700985.1). GTDB lineage: Bacteria > Pseudomonadota > Gammaproteobacteria > Burkholderiales > Usitatibacteraceae > FEB-7. The sequence goes on along the minus strand of JAMPXV010000003.1, from coordinate 12,655 downwards.
TGCCGGAATTCGAGAAGCTCGCGGCGAAGTGGCACGAGCTCTCCCAGTTCCTCGTCGACGTGCTCAAGGTCGACAAGGTGCCCGGCCGGTTCGACGGCACCGTCACCTACCACGACAGCTGCTCGGGGCTTCGCGAACTGGGCGTGAAGATGCAGCCGCGCTACCTGCTGCAGATGGCCGGCGCGAAGGTCGCCGAAATGGACGGCGCCGAGCGCTGCTGCGGCTTCGGCGGCACCTTCTCCATCAAGCTGGGCGACATCTCGACGCGCATGTGCGAGAACAAGTGCGAGTCGATCCGCGCCACGGGCGCCGGCGCCATCGTGGGCGGCGACCTCGGGTGCCTCCTGAACATCGAGGGGCGCCTGCGCCGCACCGGGGACAGGGAGACGAAGGTGCTGCACTTCGCGCAGGTGATCGCGGGGGAGGGCTGACGGATGCGAAAGTCTTTGGGAACTCCGATGGACGCTGCGAAGTTATGCGGGCGAGAGTCTTTGGAGACGCCGATGAACGCCGATGCCCCGCCGATGAACGCCGATAAATTCGACACAGAGCGTTCGGCGATGCTGGACTCGACTGCATTCGCGAAATGTCGGCGCATGATCCCGACCTTGCCTTATCGGCGTTCATCGGCGGGGCATCGGCGTTCATCGGCGTTTCCACAGATTTTCGCCCGCATCACTCGAGGCAGCTAATGCAAATCCAGAGCATGTTCTTCAAGCAGCGCGCCACCGAGAAGCTCGGCGACGCCCTGCTGCAGGGGAACATGAAGAAGGCCAAGGGCAAGTTCGTCGACGGCCGTGCGCGGGCGGTGGCGGAGTTCGGCGTGTGGGAGGAGCTGCGCACGCACGCGGCGATGATCCGCGACCGCGCGCTCGCCAACCTCGACGCCTACCTGGTGGAGTTCGAGAGGAACGCCACCAGGCGCGGCGCGGTGGTGCACTGGGCCGAGAGCGCGGAGGACGCCTGCCGCATCATCGTCGACATCGCGACCCGCAACGGCGTGAAGAAGGTCGCCAAGTCGAAGTCGATGGTCTCCGAGGAGGTGAACCTCAACGAGCGCCTGGAGGAGGCCGGGATACAGGTGGTGGAGACGGACCTCGGCGAGTACATCCTGCAGCTCGCCAAGGAGCCCCCCTCGCACATCGTGGCACCCGCGGTGCACAAGTCGAAGGAGCAGGTGGCCGAGCTCTTCGTGCAGGCGCACGGCAAGCCGCGGCTGACCGAGATCCCGGCCATGACGCGCGAGGCGCGCGAGGCGCTGCGCGACCACTTCCTCACGGCGGACATGGGCATCTCCGGGTCCAACTTCGTCATCGCCGAGACGGGCACGACCCTCACGGTCACCAACGAGGGCAACGCGGACATGGTGACCACGCTGCCGCGCATCCACTGCGTGATCACCGGGATCGAGAAGGTGATCGGCACCTTCGAGGACTTCGCCTCCCTCATCCGCCTGCTGCCCCGTTCCGCCATCGGCCAGACGATCACCAACTACCTCACGCTCACGACGGGCCTGAAGATGCCCGGCGACGCCGACGGCCCGGAGCAGATGCACATCGTGCTCGTCGACGCGGGGCGCACGAAGCTCGTGGGAAGCGACCTGCAGGAGATGCTGCGCTGCATCCGCTGCGGCGCCTGCATGAACCACTGCCCCGTGTACCAGAACGTGGGCGGCCACGCCTACGGCTGGGTCTACCCCGGCCCCATGGGGTCGATCCTCACCCCGGTGTACGTGGGCCTGGAGAACGCGGGCGACCTCCCCAACGCGGCGACCTTCTGCGGCGAGTGCGCGGTGGCCTGCCCGGTGAAGATCCCGCTCCCGGACCTGATGAGGAAGCTGCGCGAGCAGCAGTTCGACCGCAAGCTCAGGCCCTGGGCGGAGCGCATGGCGATCGCGGGGTGGAGCTTCATGGCGACCCGGCCGGCGCTCTACGCGCTCTTCGCGAAGGTGGGGGCGCGGGTGGGGAGCTGGCTGGGCGGGCGGGAGGGGCTGATCCATTCCCTGCCCGGGATCGACGGGTGGACGAAGGGGCGGGACATGCCGGCGCCCCAAGGCAGAACCTTCAGGGAGTTATACAAGCAAAAGTCCCGGGAACACGGATGAACACGGATAACGGCGGATGAACACGGATGAGGCTCGGGTGACGGTGCATGGGAGCTAGGGAAAACATCCTCGCGAGGATCCGCAAGGCGCAGGGGCGCAGCGGCTCCGAGCCGACCGAGGCGGAGATGGCGATGGTGCGCGAGGCGATCGCGCGCCACGAGGTGGGCCCGCAGCCGCCGTTCGCGCACGCGCCCGACCGCCTGGCGCAGTTCCGCAAGGAATGCGAGCGCCTGGGCACCACGCACGCGACGCTCGCATCGGAGGGGGACATACCGGCCGAGGTGGCGCGGTACCTCGCGGCCGGCAGGCTCGCGCCGGCGCTGGCGGGCTGGAGCGAGTTCGCCGGGCTCGACTGGGCGGGCGCGGGCATCGAGTTTCGCAATCGCCCCGCGAACGCGGACGACGCGACGGGGCTCACGGGGTCGTTCTGCGCCATCGCCGAGACGGGCACGGTGCTGTTGCTCTCCTCGCCGGCCGCGCCCAAGGTGACCGCGCTGCTGCCCGAGACGCACGTCTGCGTCGTGCGCGCCTCGCGGCTGCTGGACACGATGGAGGACTCCTTCGCGCTCCTGCGCACGGAGGTCGGCGAGCCGCCGCGTGCCGTGTTCTTCGTGTCGGGTCCGTCGCGCACGGCGGACATCGAGCAGACGATCGTCATCGGCGCGCACGGGCCTTATCGCGTCCACATCGTGATCGTGGCCTAGGCGCCCGGCCCGAAAACGCTTGGCCGCGCAGCGGCGCGCTGGTTAGAATCGGCCACCTGCCAGCCGCCACAGGATTCCCGGGTCATCCCATGCGCAAGGTCAGCGCCGCCGTCTCGCTTTTCGTCTTCTGGGTGCTCCTGTCGGGGTACTTCACGCCGTTCCTGCTCACGGCCGGCGCCCTGAGCGCGATCGCCGTGGTCGCCGTCGCGCGGCGCCTCGAGGTCGTCGATCCCGAGGGGCACCCGGTGGACTTCTCGGGCTCGGCCCTGCGCTACTGGCCCTGGCTCGGCGTGGAGATCGTGAAGAGCGCGTGGGACGTCTCGAAGATCATCGTCCACCCGAAGCTTCCCATCAGCCCCGCGCTCGTGCGCGTGAAGAACACGCAGGTATCCGCGCTGGGGCGCGTCGTCTACGCCAATTCCATCACGCTCACGCCCGGCACCGTGACGATCGTGGCCGGCCGCGACGAGTTCCTCGTGCACGCCCTCACCCGCGCCGGGGCCGAGAGCCTGGCGGAGGGCGACATGGACCGCCGCGTCACCCGCTTCGAGGGTGCGCAGTGATCTACGCGCCCGCCATCGTGGCCCTCCTCGTGACCCTGGCGCTCGCCCTGGTGCGCGCGTTCCTGGGCCCGACGCTCTTCGACAGGGCCCTCGCGGTGAACGCGATCGGCACCGTGGCGATGCTGCTCCTCGCCGTGCTGGAGTTCCTCACCGGGCGCCCCGAGTACACCGACCTCGCGCTGGTCTACGGTCTCCTCAACGTGGTGGGGACGATCGCGGTGCTCAAGTTCTTCCGGCTCGGGGATCTCGGCCACGCGAGCCCCGTCGACGACGAGGAGATGCGATGACGCCGGTCGAGATCCTGGCGATGGTGCTGCTCGCGCTCGGCGGGCTCTTCTGCGTGATCGGCGCGGTGGGGCTGCTGCGCATGCCGGACTTCTACACGCGAATGCACGCCGCGAGCGTGATCGAGACGCTGGGCGCGGGGCTGGTGATCGCGGGCCTCATGCTGCTCGCGGGGCTCACGCTCGCGACCGCCAAGCTCGCGATCCTGGGCCTGCTCATCTTCTTCGCGAGCCCCACCGCCACCCACGCCCTCGCCAAGGCCGCCCACGAGCGCGGCATCGTCCCCGTCCTCGAGGGCGACGCATCCGGGGATGAGAAGTGATCGAGACCGGCGCCGTCGCCGCCCTCCTCGCGATGCTCGCCATCGTCGGCGTGGCCATTGCCCGTATCCGCAACCTCTTCGGCGTGGTCGTGCTTTCGGGGGCCTACAGCTTCATCATGGCCACGGCGCTGGCCGCACTCGACGCGGCCGACGTCGCGATGACCGAGGCGGCAGTGGGCGCGGGGATTTCCACCGTGCTGCTGCTGGGCGCGCTGCACCTGGTCGGGAGCCTGGAGGCCAAGCCCGCGAGGCGCCCCGCCTGGCCCCTCGCGGTCGTGATCTTCACGGGGCTGCTGGTCGCCTACGGCACTCACGGGCTGCCCGCGTTCTCGGACCCGCAATCGCCCATCCACCGGCACGTGGCGCCCCGCTACCTGGAGGACGGGCCGAGGGAGACCGGCGTGCCCAACGTGGTGACCGCGGTGCTCGCGAGCTACCGCGGCTACGACACGCTGGGCGAGACCACCGTCGTCTTCGCCGCCGGCATCGGCGTCATCGCGCTGCTGCGGCGCCGGCGGCGCAAGGACGGGGAGGGCGGCCCGTGAAGTCCGACATCATCCTTCGCGTCGTCGCGAAGATCCTCATCCCCTTCGCGCTGATGTTCGCGCTCTATGTCCAGTTCCACGGCGACTACGGGCCCGGCGGCGGGTTCCAGGCGGGCGTGGTGATCGCGGCGGCTGTCGTGTTCTACGCAGTGATCTTCGGGCTGGCCGCGGCGCGGCGCGCGGTGCCCGAGCCGGTCGTCGAGTCGATGGTCGCCCTGGGCGTGCTGGTCTACGCCGGCGTGGGCATCGCGGGGCTGCTCCTGGGCGGCAACTTCCTCGACTACTTCGTGCTCGACCCCGACCCCGTGCACGGCCAGCACCGCGGCATCTTCTGGGTGGAGGCCGGGGTGGGCATCACGGTGAGCGGCGTCATGCTCAAGATCTTCTACATCTTCGCCGGCCGGGGGCGCGACTTCGAGGAGGACAGTTGAGCTTCCTCGGGCACTTCAGCTACTGGGCCACGGTCTTCGTGATGATGACCGGGCTCTACATCGTCATCTCGCGCGGCAACCTCGTGAAGAAGCTGGTCGGGCTGGGGATCTTCCAGACCTCCGTGTACCTGCTCTACGTCGCGCCCGGCAAGCTCATCGGCGGCACGGCGGCCATCGTCACCCCGGGCATCACGCTCTACTCCAACCCCCTGCCGCACGTGCTCATCCTCACCGCCATCGTCGTGGGCGTGGCCACCCTCGCGCTGGGCCTCGCGCTGGTGGTGCGCATCCGCGAGGCCTACGGCACGGTCGACGAGGACGAGCTCCTCGCCGCCGACGCGAAAGACGACTGAAGCGCCCACCTTGCCCGCCGAACACTTTCCCGTCCTCCTCGCCGTCGTGCCGCTCGTCGCCGCCCCGCTCATCGTGGTGGCGAGGAGCGGCTTCCTCGGCTGGGCGATCGCGTTCGCCGTGGCGGCGGCCACGGCGGCGATGTCGGCCTCGCTCCTCGCGCGCGTCACCGTCGAGGGCACGATCTCCTACGCGATCGGCAGCTGGCCGCCGCCCTGGGGGATCGAGTACCGCGTCGACGCCGCCAACGCCCTGGTGGCCCTCCTCGTGAGCGCGATGGCGCTCGTGGCCATGCCGTACGCCCGCCGCAGCGTCACGGCGGAGATCGGCCAGGAGCGCCAGTACCTCTTCTATGCGCTGCTGATGCTCTGCCTGTCGGGGCTGCTCGGCATCGCGCTCACGGGGGACGCGTTCAACCTGTTCGTGTTCCTCGAGATCTCGTCGCTCGCCACCTACGTGCTCATCGCGCTGGGGCGCGACCGCCGCGCGCTCACCGCCGCCTACCAGTACCTCATCCTGGGCACGACGGGCGCCACGCTCTACATCATCGGCGTGGGCATGCTCTACCTCGCCACGGGGACGCTCAACTTCGCCGACATGGCCGCGCGGCTCGACGGGGTGGCGGACACGCGGCCGCTGGTGGTCGGGCTCGCGTTCATCACCGCGGGCATCGGCCTGAAGCTGGCACTCTTCCCGCTGCACGCGTGGCTGCCCAACGCCTACACCTACGCGCCGTCGGTCGTGTCCGCCTTCCTCGCGGCGACGGCCACGAAGGTCTCCCTCTACGTGCTCATGCGCGTGTACTTCTCGGTCTTCGGGGCGGACGCGGTGTTCCGCGACCTGCCGATCGGGCCCGTGCTCGCGGTCCTGTCGGTGGCCGCGCTCTTCGTCGCCTCCGCCGCGGCCATCGTGCAGAAGGACCTCAAGCGCCTGCTCGCCTTCTCGAGCGTGGGGCAGATCGGCTACATCACGCTCGGCATCTCGCTCGGCAGCGCGACGGGGCTCGCCGCGGCCATGGCCCACGTGGTGAACCACGGCATCACCAAGGGGGCGCTCTTCCTGCTGGCCGGCGCGATGGCGCTGCGCCTCGGCGGGACGGGGTTCGACCGTCTGGCGGGGCTGGGCCGCACCATGCCCGTGGCCGCCTTCGCCTTCGTCCTCGGGGGCCTGAGCCTCATCGGCGTGCCCGGAACCGCCGGATTCGCGAGCAAGTGGGCGCTGGTGGCCGCGGCCATGGGGGCCGGGCAGTGGTGGATCGTCGCGGCGGTGCTCCTCAGTTCGCTTCTCGCGGTCGCCTACGTGTGGCGCTTCGTCGAATGCGCGTACTTCCGGGAGCCCCCGGCGGGCGCCCCGTCGCCGGGCGAGGCACCGTGGGAGATGACGGCGCCGGCGCTCGCGATGACCGCCGCGGTGGTCGCGCTGGGCCTGCACGCGACACCCGTTCTCGACGCCGCGACGCGCGCCGCCGCGGCGCTGATGGGGGCCGGGCGATGACGAACGGCGGACTCGCGCTCGCCGCGCTCTGCATACCGTTCGCCGGCATCGCGCTCGTGCTCCTGGCGCGGCGCAAGCCGGATCTCCGCGAGGCCGCCACCTTCGCGACGGCGGCCATGCTCTTCTTCGTGGTGGTCTCTCTCGCGCCGGCGGTGCTGGCGGGCGAGAGGCCGTCGGCCACGCTCTTCGAGATGCTGCCCGGCCTGCAGGTGGCGCTCGTGGTGGAGCCGCTCGGCTGGCTCTTCGCCGCCGTGGCCTCGACGCTCTGGGTGGTGAGCACGGCCTACTCGATCGGCTACCTGCGCGGCAACGGCGAGGAGAACCAGACGCGCTTCTTCGTCTGCTTCGCGGGCGCCATCGGCGCGGCCATCGGCATCGCGTTCGCCGGCAACCTCCTCACGCTGTTCCTCTTCTACGAGCTCCTCACCCTCGTCACCTACCCGCTGGTGACGCACCACGGCACCGACGAGGCGCGGCGCGCCGGGCGCGTGTACCTCGGCGTGCTCCTGGGCACGTCGGTCGTCTTCCTGCTCCCCGCGATCATCGCGACCTGGGTCCTCGCGGGTACGCTCGACTTCCGCACCGGGGGCATCCTCGGCGGGCGCGTCGACGCGACGGCCGCGGCGATCCTGCTGGCGCTCTTCATGTTCGGCATCGGCAAGGCGGCGCTCATGCCCTTCCACCGGTGGCTTCCCGCCGCGATGGTCGCGCCCACCCCGGTATCGGCACTGCTGCACGCCGTGGCGGTGGTGAAGGCGGGCGTCTTCTGCGTGGTGAAGGTGATCGTCTACGTCTTCGGGACCGACGCGCTGGCGGCGCTTGGCGGCGCGGGCTGGCTTACCGCCGTGGCCGCCTTCACGCTCGTCGCCGCCTCCGCCGTGGCGCTTCGCGCCGACAACCTCAAGCGCCGGCTGGCCTACTCCACGGTGAGCCAGCTCGCCTACGTGACGATGGCCGCCTCGCTCCTCACGCCCGCGGCGATCATGGGCGCGGCGCTGCACCTCGTGGCGCACGCCTTCGGCAAGATCACGCTCTTCTTCGCGGCGGGCTCGATCTACACGGCGGCGCACAAGACCGAGGTGAGCCAGCTCGACGGCATCGGACGCGCGATGCCGTGGACGATGGGCGCGTTCGCGATCGGGGCCCTGTCCATGATCGGGTTGCCGCCGCTCGCGGGCTTCGTCTCGAAGTGGTTCATCCTCACCGGCGCGATGGCCACGCGGGACTGGCTGGCTGTGGGCGCGCTCGCGGCCAGCACGCTCCTCAACGCGGCGTACTTCCTGCCCATCGTCTGGCGGGCCTTCTTCCTGCCGGCGCCGGAGCGCGACGGCCACGGGCACGAGGCGCCCGCGCCCATGGTGATCGCGCAGGCGCTCACGGCCGCCGCCTGCGTGGCGCTGTTCCTGTTCCCGGGCCTCGCGATCGCCTTCGCGCGCGCCCTGATCGGAGGTTGACCATGGCCAAGTCGCCCAAGGCTCGAGCCGACGCAAGCGCCCCCGCCCCGCGGGGCGGCGGGGGCGAGGTCCACTGGCTCATGCGCCCCCGGACCATCCGCGGCCTCTGGATCGGCTTCATCGCCGTGCTGGCCGCGACGGTGGCCGCCGGGTTCGCGGTGGACCTGCACCCGCACTTCGAGGTCGAGCGCTGGCCCGCTTTCTTCGCGCTCTACGGCTTCCTCGCCTGCGTGGCGATGGTCGTGGCCTCGAAGCTGCTGGGGTTCCTGCTGAAGCGCGGGGACACCTACTATGACCGCTAGCGCGCTCCTGCATCCGGGCGTGTGGCTCGCCTTCGCGGGGGTCGCGGCCTTCTTCCTTCGCGGCCGGGCGCGCCAGGCGCTGCTGCTCGCCGCGCCCCTCGTCGCCCTCGCGCTGCTGTGGACGTTCCCCGAGGGCACCTACGGCCGCTGGGCCTTCCTCGGCTATGACGTGACGGTGGTGCGCCTGGACCGGCTGTCGCGGCTCTTCGCGACCATCTTCGCGATCATGGCCTTCGCGGGCGCGCTATTCGCGATCGGGCAGCCCAGCCGGCTCGAGGTGCCCGCGGCCCTGCTGTACGCGGGCTCGGCCATCGGCGCGGTGCTCGCGGGCGACCTCCTCACCCTCTTCGTGTTCTGGGAAGTGATGGCCGTCGGCTCCACGCTCGTGCTCTGGTCGGCCGGGCCGCGGGCCTTCTCCGCGAGCCAGCGCTACCTGGCCATGCACCTCTTCGGCGGGATGCTCCTCATGGCGGGGACGGTGGGGCACGTGGCGGCGACCGGCTCCCTTGCGTTCGAGACGATGCGCCCCGACACGGTCGCCAAGGCGCTGATCCTCGCCGGGTTCCTGCTCAACGCCGGCGCGCCGCCGTTGTCGGCGTGGCTCCCGGACGCCTACCCGGAGGCCTCGTGGAGCGGGATGGTGTTCCTGTCGGCGTTCACCACGAAGACGGCGGTCTACGTGCTGCTGCGCGGCTTCGCGGGGACGGAGATCCTCGTCCCCATCGGGCTCTTCATGGTGTTCTACGGAATCGTCTTCGCGATCCTCGAGAACGACATGCGCCGCATCCTCGCCTATTCGATCGTGAACCAGGTGGGGTTCATGGTGACCGGGGCGGGCATCGGCACGGACATGGCGGTCAACGGCGCGGCCGCGCACGCATTCACGCACATCATCTACAAGGCGCTGCTCCTCATGTCGGCCGGCGCCGTCCTCCTGCAGACCGGCAAGCGCAAGTGCACCGACCTGGGCGGGCTCTTCCAGAGCATGCCCCTCACGGCGGCCTGCGGGATCGTGGGTGCGCTGTCGATCTCGTCCTTCCCCCTCACCTCGGGGTTCGTGTCCAAGTCCATGATTTCGCAGGCCGCGGCCGACGGGCACCTGCAGGCCGTGTGGATGCTGCTGGCGGCGGCCTCGGCGGGCGTCTTCCTGCACGCCGGCATCAAGTTCCCGTGGTTCGTCTTCTTCCAGAAGGACTCGGGGATGCGCCCCCCGGACCCGCCGGCGCCTATGCGGGCCGCAATGCTGCTGATGGCCTTCCTGTGCATCGGCATCGGCATGGCCCCCGGGCCCCTCTACGCCCTCCTGCCGTACCCGGTGAGCTATGTGCCGTACACGCCCGGGCACGTGGTGGCGATGCTGCAGCTGCTGCTCTTTTCCGGGCTCGCCTTCTTCCTGCTCCTGCCGCTCCTGCGCCGCACCCTCACCATCACGCTGGATACCGACTGGCTGTGGCGGCGCCTGGTGCCTGCCGCGTGGGGCCCCCTCGAGGCCGGCCTCGCCGGGCTGCGAAGGGCCACCCTGGGCCCGGCCCGGGGCCTGGCGGAGCGGGTGGCTGGCACGGCCGCTCGAATTGGGAGCCCGGCCGGGGCCATCGGCCGCAGCTGGGCCACGCGGACCATGATGCTCTGGGTGGTGGTGGTCCTGGCAGGCCTCCTGCTCTTGTCCTACCGGTAGGCAGTGCTTTTATCGGCAGTGGGGGTAAAGGGGGTCGCCCCACGGTATCTATTGCCTTACCCCGCCCGGGGCTTTAGCATTCCATGTCACCCGGGCGGGTTTGCCGCCCCCTCGAGTCACCCCGCCTGCAAGAGCCGCATTCTGAAGAGCGCAACAACAACCCAGAGGAGAAACACAATGACCGACAAGACTCGCGTCACGCGACGCAATTTCCTGGCAGGTGCCGCCGGCGCTTCCACCCTCGCCTTCCCGATGATCGCCAAGGCCCAGGGCCCGATCGCGATGCGCTGGCAGTCCACCTGGCCCTCGAAGGACATCTTCCACGAGTACGCACTGGACTTCGCCAAGAAGGTGAACGACATGACCGGCGGCGACCTCAAGATCGAGGTGCTCCCGGCCGGCGCGGTGGTCCCGGCCTTCGGCCTGCTGGACGCGGTCTCCAAGGGCACGCTGGACGGCGGCCACGGGGTGCTCGTGTACCACTACGGCAAGCAGAACGCGCTCGCCCTGTGGGGCTCCGGCCCGGCCTTCGGCATGGACGCCAACATGATGCTCGCCTGGCACAAGTACGGCGGCGGCAAGGAACTCCTGAGCAAGCTCTACGGCTCGATCAACGCCAACGTCGTGTCCTTCCCGTACGGCCCGATGCCCACCCAGCCCCTGGGCTGGTTCAAGAAGCCCATCACCAAGGCCGCCGACTTCAAGGGCCTCAAGTTCCGCACGGTCGGCATCTCGATCGACGTGTTCACGGCGCTGGGCGCCGCGGTGAACGCCCTGCCCGGCGGCGAGATCGTCCCGGCCATGGACCGCGGCCTGCTGGACGCGGCCGAGTTCAACAACGCCTCGTCCGACAACCTCCTGGGCTTCTCCGACGTCTCCAAGGTGTGCATGCTGCAGAGCTACCACCAGAACGCCGAGCAGTTCGAGATCATGTTCAACAAGACCAAGTTCGACGCGCTGCCGGGCAAGATGAGGGCGATCATCGAGAACGCGGTCGAGGCTGCCTCCGCCGACATGAGCTGGAAGGCGGTCGACCGCTATTCCAAGGACTACCAGGACCTGCAGAAGAAGGGCGTCAAGTTCTACAAGACGCCGGATCCGGTGCTGCAGCAACAGCTCACCGGCTACGACGCCGCCGCGGCCAAGAAGGCCGATGGCAACGCGCTCTTCAAGGAGATCGAGGCTTCCCAGAAGCAGTTCGCCGAGCGCGCCGTGAAGTGGGAACTGGACACCGTGGTGGGCCGCCGCATGGCCTACAACCACTACTTCGCGAAACCCGCCGCCGCGCCGAAGAAGGGCTAGGCGCGCGTCAACCGTCACAGCCATCCGGCGAAGCCGCCGGATGGCTGTTTCGTTTCAGCCGCCGCCTGCGGGCGGGCGGACCGATCGCCGGGCAACCGCAACAGGCAGACCGCCATGCAAAAGCTGCTGCTATTCGTCGACAAGACGAGCACCTTCGTGGGCCACGCGTTCTCGTGGCTCATCGTCGCGCTCACGGCGCTCATCTCGTGGGAGGTCTTCTCGCGCTACGCGCTCGACAACCCGCACCCGTGGGCCTTCGACGTGATGATCATGCTGTACGGCACGCTCTTCATGATGGCCGGCGCCTACACGCTCGCCAAGAACGGCCACGTCCGCGGCGACGTGCTCTACGGCTTCTTCCGGCCGCGCACGCAGGCCACGGTCGACCTCATCCTGTACTTCGTCTTCTTCATCCCCGGCGTGATCGCCCTGTGCTGGGCGGGCTACACCTACGCGGCGGAGAGCTGGGCGATCAACGAGCACTCCAACATCACGGCCGACGGCCCGCCCATCTACCCCTTCAAGACCATCATCCCGGTCGCGGGCGCGTTCCTGCTGCTGCAGGGGATCGTGGAAATCGTCCGCTGCATCGTCTGTCTCAAGCAGGGCGAATGGCCCTCGCGCGAGGAGGACGTCGAGGAAGTCGACGTCGACAAGCTCAAGGAAATGGTTAACGTGAAGACCGAGGACATCGAGAAGCTCGACGCGCTCGTCACCCGCCAGGAGGGCGCGCGATGAAGATCCGCAAGGAGCTCTGGTTCGGCTTCATCCTCATGGGGATGATCCTCACGCCGCTCGTCATCTTCACGCCGTGGACCAACCTCACCAACGGGCACCTCGGGCTCATCATGCTCGGGCTCGTGGTCGTGGCCATCATGCTGGGCTTCCCGACGGCCTTCACGCTGATGGGCATGGGCGTCTTCTTCGGCTGGCTCGCCTACCGCAGCGTGAACCCCGACATCGCGGTGCAGCAGGTGCTGGACCTCATGGTCCAGCGCGCCTACGCGGTGATGTCCAACGACGTCCTGATCGCCGTGCCGCTCTTCGTGTTCATGGGCTACCTCGTCGAGCGCGCCAACCTCATCGAGAAGCTCTTCAAGAGCCTGCACCTGTCGCTCGCGCG
>JAMPXV010000141.1 GCA_023700985.1 Lysobacter sp. | reverse complement strand
TTCAGACATGGTCTTCGGCTCCCCTGCTTGTGTATGCGCGCTCAACCACGGCGCTCGTAACCGTTCGGGCTTCAGGAAGACCAGCACGGAAGCCGTGCGCATTTCACTCAGTCACGGGCTTGTAGGCCCCAGCCGCTACCAGGCGGCACGGTCCGGTCTGATCACCACAACGGCGATCAGACTCTACCGCGCTGGTCTGGCCTGAAGATACAAGCCGCCACCCCCGCTCCGCCTTCCCCGGCGGGAGGGCGGCGCACATCCTGTAACCCACGCGCCTCCCCGCCGCGGCAGAATGAACGCCGCAGGTGGAGGAATCCCCATGATCCGAGCCATTGCAGTCCCGATGCTTGCGTTGGCGCTCGCCGGCTGCGCGGTCGCGCCGCCTTCGGGCGGGGTGGCGCGACTCCTCGCGGACGAGCACTTCGCCGCGCCTTCGCAGCCCGTGGACGCGGCCCGCGTCTTCGAGGCGAGCGACGAGATGCGCCGCTACATCGCCGAGGAAATCGGCGACCACGCCAACGCCCGGGGCAGGCAGCAGGCGCTCGTCGGCGCCCTGCGCAGCAAGGGGCGGCTGAAGCTCGACTACGACGCGGCCTACACGCGCAACGCCGCGGAGGCGTTCGAGGCGCGCACCGGCAACTGCCTGTCGCTCGTGATCATGACGGCGTCGCTCGCCCGCGAGATGGGCATCGGCGTGCGCTTCCAGAACGTGTTCGTGGAGGAGACCTGGAGCCGGCAGGGCGACATCTACTTCTCCATCGGGCACGTGAACCTCACGCTGGGGCGCAAGCCCCCGAAGCTCGGCACGCGCATCGACGACGGCGAGCAGCTCACTGTCGACTTCCTGCCGCCGCCCGACGTGACCGGCCTGCAGTGGCGCGTGATCGAGGAGGACACCATCCTCGCGATGTACATGAACAACCGCGCCGCCGAGTCCTTCGCGGCCGGCCGGCTGGACGACGCCTACTGGTACGCGCGCGAGTCCGTCCTGCACGATCCCGGCTTCGTCACCGCCTGGAACACCCTGGGGGTCATCTACCACCGCCGCGGGCACCTGGCGCAGGCCGAGCGGGTCCTCGCCCACGCCCTCGACCGCGAGCCGCGCAACACGCGCGTGATGACGAACCTGGTGAACGTCTACTCGGCGCAGGGCCGCGCGCAGGAAGCGCAGGCGTTGGGACGGCGGCTGGCGCAGATCGAGCCCGAGCCGCCCTTCGCTTTCTTCAACCGCGGCATGGCGGCCGTGCGCGAGGGCGACTGGCGGCAGGCGCGCGCGCTCTTCGCGAGGGAAGTCGACCGCGCGCCGTACTACCACGAGTTCCATTTCTGGCTGGCGCTCGCGCTCGCGAACCTCGGCGAGAGCGAGGACGCGCGGCGCCACCTGGCGCTCGCGATGGAAAACAGCACCACGCGCCGCGACCACGACATCTACGCGGCCAAGCTCCAGCGCATCTCCTCAGGGCGCGCGCACTAGGGCGGCGCGCAGCTCGGCCAGCTTCGACTTCACCTTCGCCGCGTTGGCGTTGCCCATGCGGAAGAGCACCTTGCGGCCGGCCGACTCCGCTTCCAGCGCCGGGTCGGCGTACTCGGCGAGCACGTGCGGCACCACGAGTCGCAGGGGTGCCGCCGGCTCGGGTGCGGCGAGCAGGTGGTCGATCACCTGCACCAGCCGCGTGTTGAAGTGGCCGTCCGGGTAGCCCAGCTCGACGTAGGCCTGCTGGAAGAGCGGGTAGGCGCGCGCGTAGACGGCCACCAGCCGCGCGGCGTCGACCTTCTCGAGGAGCGCGACCCACGGCGCATAGCGCGCCGCGTTCTCCGGCGCGATGGCGAGGCTCGCCTCCTTGCCGGTGGTGGCGAGGAGCCCGCCCACGGGCTTGAGCGGGCTCAGCCGCATGGCGAAGGTCTTGCGCGGCAGGTTGTCGACCGTGACCACGATGTTGCGAACCAGGCGCTCGGGGACGAGGAAGCGGCCGGCGGCTTCCCGGCCGAGGATGCCCGCCAGCGCCGCGAGCAACGTGCCGTCGCTCTCGTCGAGGGCGGGAAGGGGCGTGGGCGGCGTCGTCTCGTCCTTCGCCTCCGGCGCCGGGAAGTGGGCGGGCGGCTCGGGCGCGGGGGCGGGCGCGGGCGCGACCTTCGCCACGGGCGCAGGCACGGGCGGCGCGGCGGGCTTGAGCAGGTACCACGCAGCCGCGCCCAGGGCGACCACGACAGCGACGGCGAACACCACGCGGTTCGTTCCCATGTTTCCCCATCCTTTCACGCAAGGCCAAAGCGGTATGAGGCCGGGATGGCGCCGCAGTTCCCGGGACTCAGGACAGGGCGGCCTTCGCGGCTTCCAGCTCCTCCCAGCGCGCGAGGAGCCGCAGCAGTTCCTCCTCGATCCCGGCGTGGCGCTCGTTCAGGGCCTTCAGGTCCACCGAGCGGTCCTGGTAGATCGCCGGGTCGGCGAGCCGCGCCGCGAGCGCCGCCTGCTCGCGTTCCAGCGCCCCGATCTTCGCCGGGAGCTGCTCCAGCTCGCGTGCCTCGTTGAAGGAGAGCTTCGTCTTGCGCCGCGGGGCGCGCGAGCCCGCCCGCGCCTTGCCATCCTCCTCGGCGGGCGCCGCTTCCGCCTCGCGGGGCGTGGCATTTCGCGCGCGCTGCCAGTCCGCGTAGCCGCCCGCGTATTCCTTCCAGCGCCCTGCTCCCTCGTAGGCGATGGTCTGCGTGACGACGTTGTCGAGGAAGGCCCGGTCGTGGCTCACCAGGAAGAGCGTGCCGGCGTAGTCCTGCAGCAGGCCCTCGAGCAGCTCCAGCGTCTCGATGTCGAGGTCGTTCGTGGGCTCGTCGAGCACCAGAACGTTCGCGGGCCGGCTGAAGAGGCGCGCGAGCAGCAGCCGGTTCCTCTCGCCGCCCGAGAGCGTCTTCACCGGCGCGCCCGCGCGCTCCGGCGGGAAGAGGAAGTCGGCGAGGTAGCTGATCACGTGCTTGCGCGTGCCGTCGATCTCCACGAAGTCGGAGCCCGGCGAGATCGTGTCCCCGAGCGTGGCCTCCTCGTCGAGGGCCGCGCGCAACTGGTCGAAGTAGGCCACCGCCACCTTCGTGCCCAGGCGCACGGTGCCGGCGTCGGGCGCGATCTCGCCGAGGATCAGCTTCAGCAGCGTGGACTTGCCGCAGCCGTTGGGGCCGATGAGCCCGATCTTGTCGCCGCGCAGGATGCGCGCGGAGAAGGCCTCCACCACCCGCTTGTCGCCGAAGCGCTTGGTGACGTCCTCGAGCTCGGCCACGAGCCTGCCCGAGCGCTCGCCCGGCGAAAGCGCCAGGTCCACGCGGCCCACGCGGTCGCGCCGCGCCGCGCGCTCCAGGCGCAGCGCCTCCAGGCGCCGGACGCGCCCCTCGTCGCGCGTGCGCCGCGCCTGCACGCCGCGGCGGATCCACGCCTCCTCCTGCGCGAGGACCTTGTCGAACTTGCGGTTCGTCACCGCCTCGATGGCGAGCATCTCCGCCTTGCGCGCCTCGTAGGCGCTGAAGTTGCCCGGGAAGTCCGCGAGACGGCCGCGGTCGAGCTCGACGATGCGGCTCGCCACGCGGTCGAGGAAGCGGCGGTCGTGGGTCACGAAGAGCACCGCGCCGGGGAAGGCGACGAGCGTCTCCTCGAGCCATTCGATGGCGCCGACGTCGAGGTGGTTGGTGGGCTCGTCGAGGAGCAGGAGCTCCGGCTCGAGCACCAGCGCGCGGGCGAGCGCCACGCGCTTCCTCATCCCGCCCGAGAGGTCGGCCACCGGCGCGTCCTCGGGCAGGGCAAGGCGCGTGAGGGTGGCCTCGATGCGGTGCTGGATCGTCCAGCCGCCGGCCGATTCGAGGGCTTCCTGGAGGTCGTGCAGCCGCGCCATGAGCGCCGCCTCCGCCTTCCCGCCGGGATGCGCGGCCAGCGCGTGCGCCACCTCGTGGTACTGCACCAGCAGCCGCGTGCCCTCGCCCAGCCCCTCGGCCACCGCCTCGAAGATCGTGAGCCCCGGGGGAAACGCGGGCTCCTGGGGGACGAAGGCGAGCCGCGTGCCCGGCGCGAGGCGGACCAGCCCGTCGTCGGCGCGCGCCGAGCCCTCGATGATCTTCAGCAGGCTCGACTTGCCGGTGCCGTTGCGGCCGATGAGGCCGATGCGCTCGCCCGGCTCGATCACCAGGTCGGCGTGGTCGAGCAGCGGCACGTGCCCGTAGGCGAGCGAGACGGCGGAGAGCTGGAGGAGGGGCAATTCAGTCGGCGGGGCGGACGTGGTACAGCCCAAGGGTACCGTATCCCTTGGCGAGCGGTATGCGACCGACGTAACCCATCGCGAGACCGTCGGCGCCGCTCGCGGCCGCCACCGCGGCGAAGGCGCTGCTCGCGTAGACCTGGCCCGGCGGCGTGATCGGTTCGATGCGCGCCGTGCGGCTGGTGTGCGGCCCGGTGTAGAGCGGCCGGCCGGTGATCGGGTCGCGCCCGCAGTGCACCGGGCCGCAGTGCAGGGCGATGCGCAGGTTGAAGTTCGGCGGCAGGCCGTGCGCGGCGCGGTCGAAGCCGTTGGCCAGCGCGTTCAGCTCGAGCGCGAAGTGCCCCGCGTCGGCCACGCCGCCGAAGACCATGTACAGCCCGTCGCCGGAGGTCTCGACGTGCTCGAGGGGGTGGGCCGTGCGCCGGGAGAGCTCCGCCACGGCGCCGAGGAATCCCGCGATGTAGCGCGGGACCTGGTCCTCGCTGAGCTGGCTGTAGCCGACCGCGTCCGCGAAGAGCATCGCGCGCATCTCGTGCCTGGCCGCGGGATGAGCGGCCGCTTCGGCGCACGCGGGCTCGGCGGGCGCGGCGACCGCTTCGCCTGCCCCTTGCCGCGCCCGCAGGCGCACGTGCTCGATCGCGATGCCGCGCCGCTCCCACAGCGAGACCAGCGAGGCCGCTCCGCCGGCCGCGCCGGCGACCTCGGGGTCCCACACCGCCAGGGCGCGCAGCTCGGCGTCGAGCACGCCCGCGCGCAGGCGCCCCATGCCCGTGAGGATGAGGTTCGCGTACTCGAACGTGGCCGCGCTGCCGCTCGCGCGATGGTCGCTCGCGACCGTCACGCTGTCGGCCTCGGCCAGCGCGCGCTCGAACCGTTCGCCCCAGTCGCCGGTGGCGAAGTCGACGCTCGCGCGGCGGAACTCCGCGGGCGGGAAGGGCAGGACGACATGGGTCTCGCCGCCCAGCTCGCGCACGGCCTCGAGGCAGAGGAGGTCGGCGCCGCAGGCCGCCGACCCGTAGGCGGCCGCGGGCCGGATTCCCTCCACCCGCTGGCGGACGGCCTCGCGCACGGCCGGCTCGATCGCCGCGGGGAACCGCGCCGCCGCGCGGCCGGGCTGGTCGATCATGTTGCCGGTGAAGACGAGGACGGGCGCGACCCGCAGCACCTCGGCCACCGCGGCGCTGGCGCCGGGCAGGTGGGCCGCGAGGAGCATCGCCTGCCGGCGCGTGCTGCCGCGGTCGCCGGCGCGGCCGCCCGCAAGCACGCTCGCGCGGGCGTAGTGGGCCGCCGCCGCGTCGCCGTCGCCCAGGATCAGCGAAGCCTCGCCGAGCGTGGCCTCGCGCCAATAGCGCGACGTCTCGTCCTCGCCGCGGGCCTCGCGCAGGCAGATCCCGCGGACCTCGCCCGCGAGGCGGCGTGCCGCCTCCAGGTCGCCCTTCAGCGCCGCCATCGCCGCGGCGTTGATGCCCGCGTACCAGGCGTCCGCGTCCGAGCCCTCGCGGCAGGCGGACTCGAAGGCGCGCGCGTAGAGCCCGAAACCGGCCTGGAGGTGGGCGGCGCGCCGCGCGCCGTCCCGGGCGGCGAGCGCCAGGTCCTTGTGGGTGCGCGCGAGCATGCCGAGCGTCTCCGCGTCGGCGTGGCCCTCGCCGGCCAGCGCGCCGAGGAGGCGGTTGGCGCGTTCCCCGTCCCCGCTGCGGGCCAGCGCCAGGGCCTGGAGCTGGCGCAGGCGCACGTGGCCCGGCCACCGCTCGAGGCCCGACTGGGCGGCGTTGTAGGCGAGCAGCGGCTCGCCGCGATGCAGGCTGCGCTCGGCGGCCGCGACGGCCTGCGCGGGCGTTGCCTCCGATTCGTCGGGCCGGTGCTCGCTCATGTCGACGGGGATCATAGCCCGGCTACCCAAACCCCGCCGAATGCCCTAACCTGATCGGCGCACGACCTGGAGCGCCGTCGGGAAGCGGCCCCGGTCCTGCCGGATCCGCATCGCACCAAGACCAGAACAACGAGGGGGGCGCTCCATGTCGATCCATCCCGCCGCACCGGTCCCGGCATTCGCAGGGGCGCGCCCGTGACCAACGTGCACGCGCTGCCGTCCAACGTGCCGCGGCTCGACGACGACGCCTGGGACGATCTCCTCAACTTCATCGAGGAGCGCCGGGTCATCCCCATCGTGGGCCCCGAGCTGCTGATGGTCGAGACGGAGACCGGCACGCGCCCGCTCTATGACTGGATGGCCGACAAGCTGGCCGCGAGGCTCGGCGTGGACACCGCCCAGCTCCCGCAGCCGTACACGCTGAACGACGTGGTTTGCTGGTTCCTGTCGGCGCGCGGCCGGCGCGAGGACACCTACACGCGCATGCGCAGCATCCTGCGCGAGGCGAGCTTCGCGCCCCCGAAGGCGCTCAGGCAGCTCGCGGAGATCACCGACTTCGACCTCTTCGTCACGACCACCTTCGATTCCCTGCTCGAGAACGCCATCAACGCCGGGCGCTTCGCGGGCGCCCAGTCCACCGAGGTGATCGGCTACACCCCCAACCGCGTGGCCGACCTCCCGAGCGAGCGCGAGCAGCTGCAGCGCCCCGTGGTCTACCACCTGCTGGGCCGCTGCTCCGCCTCGCCCACCTACGTGATCTCCGACGAGGACATGCTGGAGTTCGTCTGCGCGCTGCAGAGCGAGCACCTCACGCCCGAGAAGCTCTTCTACGAGCTCGAGCACAACCACCTGCTCATCATCGGCAGCAACTTCTCCAACTGGCTCGCCAAGCTCTTCCTGCGCATGGCCAAGCGCCGCCGGCTGTCGGATCCGCGCGACGTGGGCGAGGTGCTGGCCGACGACCACTCGGACGGCGACGAGCGCCTGATGGCCTTCCTGCAGCAGGTGAGCGTGCGCACGCGCGTCTACTCCGGGGCCGTGCAGTTCGTGGACGAGCTGCACCGGCGCTGGACGGCCCGCCGCAGGCCCGGCGAGGTGATACCGATGAGCGCGGCGCCGCAGCGCATCCTGCCGCCCGAGCGCGAGATGCCCGACAACGCGGTCTTCATCAGCTACGCGCGCGAGGACCTCGCCGCCGTGCAGAAGCTCAAGGCCCACCTCGACGCCGCGGGCATCACGACCTGGTTCGACGTGGACCGGCTCGAGGGCGGCGACGACTACGACCGCAAGATCCAGAAGAACATCGCGCGCTGCTCCTATTTCATCCCCATCGTGTCGTCGACGACCGAGCGACGCCTCGAGGCCTACTTCCGGCGCGAGTGGAGCTACGCGCTGGACCGCACGCGCAACATGGCCGACGACGCGATCTTCATCCTGCCCGTGTGCATCGACGCCACCGACCCGCGCGGCGCTCGCGTGCCGGACAAGTTCAAGGCGGTGCACGTCTCGTCGCTCGCCGGCGGCGAGGCCACGCCCGAGTTCGTGCAGCGGCTGAAGGAGCTGCTCTCGAGCCGCGACCGCGGCGCCGGGAGCGCGCCATGAGCGCGCCCGCCCCGGGCGCGGCCGAGACGCAACCGGTCGTCGATCCGCAGCACCCCTGGCTGGGGCTGGCCTCGTTCACCGAGGAGTCGCGCGGCTACTTCCACGGCCGCGAGGAGGAGGTGGCGGAGCTCGCCCGCCGCGTGCAGAGGAAGCTCCTCACCATCCTCTTCGGCCAGTCGGGCCTGGGCAAGACCTCGATCCTGCGCGCCGGCATCGTGCCGCGGCTGCGCCCCGAGGGCTACTGCCCGGTGTACGTGCGCGTCGACTACGCGCCCGAGTCGCCCTCGCCCACCGAGCAGATCAAGCAGGCGATCTTCCGCGCGACCGAGGCCTCGGGCCAGTGGACGCAGCCGGGCACCGCCGTCGAGGGCGAATCGCTGTGGGAGTTCCTTCACCACCGCGACGACATCCTCAGGGACGCCGCCGGCAGGACCGTCATCCCGCTGCTGATCTTCGACCAGTTCGAGGAGATCTTCACGCTGGCCCAGGCCGACGACGCGGGCCGGGCGCGCGCCGCACAGTTCATCGAGGACCTGGCCGACCTGGTCGAGAACCGGCCGCCGAAGGCGGTGGAAGCCAGGCTCGAGGCCGACGACACCGTCACCGACCGCTTCGACTTCGGCCGCGCTGACTACCGCATCCTCATCGCGCTGCGCGAGGACTACCTCGCGCACCTCGAGGGCCTCAAGGGCGCGATGCCCTCGATCACCCAGAACCGCATGCGCCTGGCGCGCATGAACGGCCAGCAGGCCCTCGCCGCAGTGGTCAAGCCGGGCGGCAGGCTCGTGTCCGAGGAAGTGGCCGAGGCGATCGTGCGCTTCATTGCCGGCGGCTCCGAGCTGCGCAATGCCGAGGTCGAGCCCTCGCTCCTCTCCCTCATCTGCCGCGAGCTCAACAACGCGCGCATCGCGCAGGGCCGCGCAGAGATCTCCGCGGACCTCCTGGCCGGCTCGCACGACACGATCCTTGCCGAGTTCTACGAGCGGGCGCTGGCCGACCAGCCGGCCGCCGTGCGCACGATCATCGAGGACCACCTGCTGACCGAGTCCGGCTACCGCGAGAGCCTCGCCGAGGAGCGCCTCCTCAAGGCATTCACGGCCGCGGGTGCTGCGCCCGGCGCGCTCGCCATGCTCGTGAACCGGCGCCTGCTGCGCATCGAGGAGCGCCTCGACGTGCGCCGCGTGGAGCTCACCCACGACGTGCTCTGCGGCGTCGTGAAGGCGAGCCGCGGGCTGCGCCTCGAGCGCGAGGCCAAGGAGGAGGCCGAGCGGCAACTCGCCGCGCAGCGGGCGCGCGAGGAGGCCACCCGCAAGGCGCTCGTCCGCGCCCGGAAGATCGCGGCCGGCGCGGCCGCCCTCGCCGTCGTCGCCGTGATCGGCGCCCTCTTCGGCTACGTGAACATGAACCGCGCGCGCGAGGCGGAAGCCAACGCACAGGCCGCCCGCGGCCAGTCCGAGAAGCTGATCGTCTACCTGCTGGACGACTTCTACCGCGAGTTGGAGCCCATCGGCCGGCTGGACATCGTCTCCGG
>JAMPXV010000140.1 GCA_023700985.1 Lysobacter sp. | reverse complement strand
GCAGCTGTCCGTCTTCGTGGGCGGCTTCACGCTCGAAGCGGCGGAGGCGGTGATCGACAACTCCCGGCATGACGACGCACCGTGGGTCGTGGACGTGATCCACGCCCTCGTCGACAAGTCGCTCGTGCGTCTGCGCGGCGATGGCCGTTTCGACATGCTGGTGAGCGTCCAGGACTACGCCGCCGGGCACCTGCAGAACGAGGGGAGCTATCCGGGCAGCGGCCCGCAGGCGGTGGCTGCGGCGAAAATGCGGCATGCCGCGTGGTTCGCCGCGCTCGGGCCGGTGCGCGCCGAGGAGAACGATTGCGCCGAGCTGGAGAACCTGGTGGCCGCCTGCCGGCACGCGATCGAGATCGGGGAAGGCGGGCGGGCCGCCGGCGCGCTCGAGGGCGCCTGGGCTGCGCTGCGCCTGCGGGGGCCGTTCGAGGCCGGCGCCGGGCTGGCCGAATCCGTGTGCGCGATGCCGGGGCTGGACGACCGCGCGGCGGCGCGCGCGCTCCCGGTGCTGGCGGATGCGTGGCAGGCCAGCGGGCGCCCGGGGCCGGCCGAGGACCTGTGCGACAGGGCTCTCGCCTGCGCCCGGGCCGCGCGTGACCGCGTCGGCGAGATCCGGGCGGTGATCCGGCTCGGCGTGCTCCGCGCCGACAAGGGCCGGCTCGACGAGGCCCGTGCCCGCCTCGCCGAGGCGACCCGGATGGCCCTCGACGCCGGCGACCTCCGGCTGGAATGCGCGGCGAACAACGAGCTGGGCAGCGTGGAGCTCAACGAAGGGCGCATGGCCGAGGCACTGGAGCACTACGGGCGGGCGGAGGCCCTGGCGCGAAGGGCCGGCGACCGGCGCATGCAGGGCAATCTCCTCGGCAACCTCGGCAACGTGCACGCGGGCCTCGGGCACATGGACCTTGCCCGGTCACGGCACGAGGAAGCGCTGGCGATCGCGCGCGAAACCGGCCATCGCCGGCTCGAGGGCAACACCCTCTGCAACCTGGGCATGCTGCACTTCCTGCAGGGCCGCCTCGCCGAAGCAGAGGCCGCATCGGGTGCCGCCCTCGTCCTGGCCCGGGAGCTCGGTCACGTGCGGCTGGAGTGCATCGTCCTGTGCAATCTCGGGATCGTGCTGGAGGCCCTGGCCAACCCCGAGCACTCGCGGTCCCGTTTCGAGGCTGCGCTGGGCATCGCCCGCACGC
This sequence comes from Lysobacter sp., assembly GCA_023700985.1. Taxonomy (GTDB): domain Bacteria; phylum Pseudomonadota; class Gammaproteobacteria; order Burkholderiales; family Usitatibacteraceae; genus FEB-7. The sequence goes on along the minus strand of JAMPXV010000140.1, from coordinate 8,066 downwards.
TGGGTGACAAGCGCGCGGAAGGGCAGGTCCTGGGTTACCTCGGGGTGCTGCACGCCCACCAGGGCCGGCACGCCGAGGCGCGGCGCTGCCTGGACACGGGCGAGGCGCTGCTGCGCGCGGCCTCCGACCTCATGGGCCTCGGCGTGCTGCTCGCCGGGCGCGCCGAGGCGCAGCACCTGGCCGGCGACGCCTCGGGGGCCGCGGCGTCGATCGCGGCCGCGGTGTCCGTGGCGTCCGAAACCGGAGCCGGCCCGTCGTCCGAGGTCGGCTTCGCGCTGGCGCGCGCGCGGAAGCTCGTCGAGCCGCGATGAGCCCGCGGCCGCCGGGTCAGTTGTTGTTGATGAACGGGTCGAACGGCTTGCAGGCGGCGCCGTCGGACTCCCTTTTCACGCGCACCACGTACTTGATCATCTTGCGCAGGTCGGTGTGATCGTCGTGCACGATGTACTTCTTGCCGTTCCCCGTGACTCCGGGATTGGCCTTGAACCCGGCGCCGCTGATGACAATGCCGTCCGTAGTGAACACGTAGCCCGGGGTCGAGATCGTCCACTCGATGTTGTTCGGCTCGTAAACCTCGATCGGATCGGGGTCCACCGTCATCGCGCCGCGTTCGCACGACTGCACCGCGACCACGGCCTTGCATACGCCTGCATTGCACGGCCCGTGGTGGTGACCGAGGCCCGGGCCAACGCAGGCACCGACCAACAGGCTGCAACAACCCGCGAAGAAGATCTGCCCGAACCGCGACGGCCTGCTCAATGGCTTGTTTTTCATGTGCGCCCCCCGGTTTGTTGACCCACAAACGTTCGGATTGCAGCGGAGCTCGCCCAAGGGCGGCGACGAACCGCAGCTGACGGTATCCCCCCTTGCATGCAGCGTCAACCGGCGGGTTAAACTCGCCTCTCGCGCCGCGCGGTCCCGCGTGGCGATACCAGGAGGAAGTACGTGCAAGTCGTCTGCCTCGACCTCGAAGGGGTCCTCGTCCCGGAAATCTGGATCGAATTCTCGAAACGCACCGGCATCCCGGAGCTTTCGCGCACCACGCGCGACGAGCCCGACTACGACAGGCTCATGCGCTTCCGGCTGGACCTGCTGGAGAAGAAGCGGCTCGGGCTTCCGGACATCCAGGCGGTGATCGCGGGCATGGGCCCGATGCTCGGCGCGCGGGACTTCCTCGACGCGTTGCGCGCCAGGTTCCAGGTCGTGATCCTCTCCGACACCTTCTACGAGTTCGCCCGGCCCCTCATGGAGCAGCTCGGGAGGCCCACGCTCTTCTGCCACCGCCTCGAGGTGGACGACGCGGGGTTCGTCCGCAACTACCACCTGCGCATGCCCGACCAGAAGCGCGCCGCGGTGAACGCGTTCCGCGCGCTCAACTTCAAGGTGATCGCGGCGGGGGATTCCTACAACGACACGGCGATGCTGGGCGCGGCGCACGCGGGCATCTTCTTCCGCCCGCCGGAGAGCATCACCGGCGAGTTCCCGCAGTTTCCGGTGACCCACGAGTACGCGGAGCTGATGGTGGCGATCGAGGCGGCGAGCGGGAGGATCTGATTGCCCTCACCCCCGACCCCTCTCCCGGAGGGAGAGGGGAGCAGACTCTCCCTTCTCCCGCTTGCGGGAGAAGGGTCGGGGATGAGGGCCGCTCGATCGGGAGGAACTGGGCGGTGAGGGTCCCTACTCGCTGCGGCTCGCGACCGCCGTGAGGATGCCCTGCAGGATCGCGAGCGGCGTGGGCGGGCAGCCCGGGATGGCGACATCGACGGGAATCACGTTGGCGACCTTGCCGCAGCTCGCGTAGCTCTCCCCGAAGATCCCCCCGGTGCAGCCGCAGTCGCCCACCGCCACCACGAGCTTGGGGTCTGGCGTGGCCTCCCAGGCGATGCGAAGCGCGTGCTCCATGTTCTTCGCCACGGGCCCGGTGACGAGCAGCATGTCCGCGTGGCGCGGGCTCGCGACGAAGCGGATGCCCAGCCCCTCGAGGTTGTAGTAGGGGTTGTTGAGCGCGTGGATCTCCAGCTCGCAGCCGTTGCAGCTTCCCGCATCCACCTGCCGGATGGCGAGCGCGCGGCCGAGGAGCTGCAGGATCTCGGCCTGGATCTGCGGCGCGCCGGCGCGCAGCTCCTCGTCGGGACCGGGAGCGGCCTCGCTCACGATGCCGGTGCGGACGATCTTGTACAGGATCCTGAGCATCAGCAGTCCCCGCCCGAGTAGCTGAGGTTGAAGCTCTTGTTGATGAGCGGGAAGTCGGGAACGATGTTGCCGATCACCGCGTGCTCGATGAGCGGCCAGTTCTGCCACGACGGGTCGTGCGCGTGGCAGCGGCGGATGAGCCCGCCCTCGCCCGCCTCCAGCGCCACGAAGGCCTCGCCGCGCCAGCCTTCCACCCAGCCCACGCCGAAGGCCTGCGGGCGCGGCTGCGGGAGGTCGACGCGCAGCTCGCCGTCCGGGGCCGCGAGGGCGATCGCGCGCACCAGCCGCAGCGACTCCAGAAGCTCGTCGAAGCGCACGTTCACGCGCGCGGCCACGTCGCCCGAGGACGAGCCGGCCCGCTTCACCGCGAGCTCGCCATAGGGCACGGCCGGGAAGTCCACGCGAAGGTCGCTCGCCTGCCCGCTCGCGCGGCCCGCGAGCCCGGTGAGGCCGAGCATCCTCGCGAGCTCCGGCGTCACGCGGCCCGTGGTGAGGAAGCGGTCCTGCAGGCCCGCGTGCTCCTCGAAGATGACGCGCAGCTCGTTGACCTCGCGCTCGATGGCGTGGGCGTGCGCGATCATCGCCTCGGCCTGCGGGGCCCCGAAGGCGCGCGTCACGCCCCCGGGAACGACGAGGTCCATCAACAGGCGATGGCCGAACACCGCGGCGTTCTCGCGCAGCCAGTCCTCCTTGAGGCGCATGAACTGCGCGAGCGCGAAGCCGAAGGCGGCGTCGTTGCCCAGCGCACCCAGGTCGCCCAGGTGGTTGGCCACCCGCTCGCGCTCCAGCAGCATCGCGCGCAGCCACCGCGCGCGCGGCGGCGGCACCACGCCCAGCAGCGACTCCGCGGCCTGCGCGTAGGCCCAGGCGAAGGCGACGGTGGAGTCGCCCGAGACGCGCCCGGCGAGGCGGTGGCCCTCGGCGACGGAAAACTCCTCGAAGCGCTTGTCGATTCCCTTGTGCACGTAGCCCAGGCGCTCCTCCAGGCGCAGCACCTTCTCGCCGACGATGGAGAAGCGGAAGTGGCCGGGCTCGATGATGCCGGCGTGGATGGGTCCCACCGGGATCTCGTGCACGCCGTCGCCCTCGACGCGCACGAACTCGTAGTCGGCCAGCGCGTTGGGCGGCACCGCGGCGGCGTCGAAGTCGCGGCGCAGCGGGTAGGCCTCCCCGGGCCAGGCGCCGTGGCGAAGCCAGGGGCGCGTGTCGGCCGCGCCCGAGGCGCCGATGCCCAGCAGGTCGAAGAGCGCGCGCTGCATGCGCCCGGCGGCCGGGAAGAGCCCCGACAGGTCCGGGTAGCTGGGCGCGGAATCCTGCACCAGGAGCTCCGCGACGGCGAGCCCGTCCTTCACCGCGTAGGCGGCGTAGACGGAATACTCGTCCTCGTCCTCGGCGAGGTCGCGGTGGTCGGCGCCCCACAGCGCCACCAGCCGCCCGCCGCCCTCGCGCACCAGGCGCGCGGCCTCCGTCCACTGCCACTCGCCCACGGGGGCGATCGCCGCCGGCGCGTCGCCGGGGAGGGCCTTCCACTGCACGTTGAGTCCGGGGATGCGCATGGCCGCTAGCCCAGGAGCCTGGCCGCCTCGGCGTACCAGGCGGCGAGGTAGGGAGGAATGTAGAGGCCGAGCATCAGGCCCAGCCCCAGGTGCACGAAGACGGGCACGAGCGCCGGCTGGTGCGCGAGCGGCAACATGTGCGTGTCGCCGAAGACCATCGGCTGCACGCGGCTGAACACGGCGGCGAAGGCCACGCCGAGGGCCAGCAGCAGGAAGGGTGTCGCCCACGGGTGCTCGCGCATGGCGGTGGTGAGGATGAGGAACTCGCTCGCGAAGACGCCGAAGGGCGGCATCCCCAGGATCGCGAGCGTGCCGATCATGAGGCCCCAGCCCACCGTCGGGCTCACCTTCATGAGGCCGCGGATGTCCTCCATCACCTGCGTGCCGGCCTTCTGCGCGGCGTGGCCGACGGCGAAGAAGATGGCGCTCTTCACCAGCGAGTGCACCGTCATGTGCAGCAGCCCCGCGAAGTTGGCGATGGGGCCGCCCATGCCGAAGGCGAAGGTCACCAGCCCCATGTGCTCGATCGAGGAGTAGGCGAACATGCGCTTCACGTCGCGCTGCCGCGACAGGAAGAAGGCCGCCACCACCACGGACAGGAGCCCGAAGCCCATCATCATGTTGCCGGCGAAGCGCGACTCGAGCGCGCCGTCGGCCAGCACCTTGCAGCGGATCACGGAATAGAGCGCGACGTTGAGGAGCAGCCCCGAGAGCACCGCCGAGATGGGCGTGGGGCCCTCGGCGTGGGCGTCCGGCAGCCAGTTGTGCAGCGGCACCAGGCCGATCTTGGTGCCGTAGCCCACGAGCAGGAACACGAAGGCGAGCGACATGATGGCGGGCTCCAGGTCCGCCTTCACCAGGTTCAGGTGCGTCCACAGGAGGGCGTTGCCCTCGGCGCCCAGCACGCGCTCGGCCGCGAAGTAGAGGAGGATCGTGCCGAAGAGCGCCTGGGCGATGCCCACGCCGCACAGGATGAAGTACTTCCACGCGGCCTCGAGGGAGGCGGCGGTGCGGTAGACGGAGACGAGCAGCACCGTCGCGAGCGTTGCCGCCTCCATCGCCACCCACAGGATCCCCATGTTGTTGGTGGTGAGCGCCAGCAGCATCGTGAACATGAACGCCTGGTACATGCTGTGGTACAGGCGCAGGCGCGGGCCGGTCATCTTCCCCTTCTCGCGCTCGATGCGCATGTAGGGCCGCGAGAAGAGCGCCGTGGTGAAGCCCACGAAGGCGGTGAGCGCCACGAGGAAGACGTTGAGCGCGTCGACGAAGAACTGCTCCTCCCAGGCGGTGACCGGCCCGCCGGAGATCACCACCGCCGTGAGCCAGGCGGAAGCCGCGAAGGTCGCCAGGCTGAAGCCCGCGTTCACCTCGGGCGCGTTCTCGCGGTCCCCCAGGAACCACAGGAACGGGCCGCCCAGGAGCGGGATGGCGAGGAGGACGAAGAAGGCTTCCATTTTTCCCGGAGAGCGACCCGTTCCGCGGACGCGCGCTAGTCCTCCTTCAGCTGTTCGAGGTGGTGGATGTCGAGCGAGTCGAACTGCTCGCGGATCTGGAACATGAACACGCCCAGGATGACCATGCCCACCAGCACGTCGAGCGCGATGCCGAGCTCCACCACCATCGGCATGCCGTAGGTGGCGCTGGTGGCGGCGAAGAAGAGGCCGTTTTCCATCGCCAGGAACCCGATCACCTGCGGCACCGCCTTCGAGCGCGTGATCATCATGAGGAAGGACATGAGCACGCAGGCGAGCGCGATGCCGAGAGTGGCGCGCGCGATGGACTGCGAGAACTGCGAGATGGGCAGCGCCAGGTTGAAGGAGAAGACCACCAGCACGATGCCCACCAGCATCATCGTCGGGATGTTGATGAGGGTCTCGATGTCCCACTTCACGTTCAGGCGGCGGATGAGCCGGTGCAGGATGAGCGGCAGCGCCACCACCTTCAGGACGAAGGTGATGCCGGCCGACCAGTAGAGGTGGTGCTGCCCGGTGGCCCACGCGACGGTGAGGGTGGAGCCCACGAGGGCGAGCCCCTGGATCGCGAAGAGGTTGATGAGCGTGACGATGCGCCGCTGCGCGAGCATCGCGAAGGCGATGAGGAGCAGGACGGAGGCGAAGAGGTTGATGATCTGTCCGGTGAGCGGCGTCATCAGGCCCCCAGCAGCAGGTGGACGAGGAGCGCCAGCACGCCCAGCAGGAAGGCGGTGGCGAGGAACTCGGGCACGCGGAAGATGCGCATCTTGGCGAGCATCGTCTCGATCGCCGCCAGCGCCAGCCCGCCGATGGCGAGCTTCACCGCCAGCGCCGGCAGCGCCCACAGGAGCGCCACGTGGTCGTTCGCCTCGGCGATCCCCCACGGGAAGAAGATCGCCAGCCCCGCGCAGGAGTAGGCGAAGAGCTTGAGGGAGGCCGCCCACTCGATGAGGGCCAGGTGCCGCCCCGAGTACTCCAGGATCAGGGCCTCGTGGATCATGGTGAGCTCGAGGTGCGTGGCCGGGTTGTCCACGGGCACGCGGGCGTTCTCGGCGAGCGACACCATCATGAAGGCCAGTCCCGCGAAGGCGAGGCTGGGGAGGATCGCGAACTCCCGGTGCGCCAGCGTCGAGACGGTGGTGGCGAGCGAGGTGGAGCTGGAGATGAGGGAGGCGGTGAAGACCACCATCAGGAAGGCGGGCTCGGCCAGGAACCCGACCAGCATCTCGCGGCGCGCGCCCATCGTGCCGAACGAGGTGCCGATGTCCATCGCCGCGAGCGAGATGAACAGGCGCGCCACGCCGAACAGCCCCACCAGCGCGATGGCGTCCGCGGCGGTGGCCATCGGCAGGTTCGTCGACAGCGTCGGGATGATGAGGGAGGCGAGCAGCATGCACCCGAACACGATGTAGGGCGCGACGCGGAAGATCGGCGAGGCGTCGTGGGCGATGACGGATTCCTTCCAGAAGAGCTTGTGCATCGTCCGGAAGGGCATCGTGAGGGGCGGCGCGCTGCGGTTCTGCAGCCACGCGCGGCACTGGTTCACCCAGCCGGTGAGCAGCGGCGCGCCGACGAGGGCGACGGCCATCGCGAGGAGCTGGGCGACGAGGCCTTCGAGGTTCATGCCTGGGTGAGGAGCAGCAGCGTCACGAGGGTGAGGAAGCTGTACAGGAGGTAGATCGAGATGCGCCCGCGCTGCAGCATCCCCACCCAGCGCGAGACCGCTTCCGTCGCGGCCGCGATGCGCACGTACACCCACCCCCACATCGGGTCCTCGACGGTGACCCGGTAGCGGGGCGCGGTGTCGAAGGGCGTCGGAAGCTCGCGCTTCATCAGGTAGAACGGCTCGAAGATCTGCCTGATGGGCTGCCCGAAGCCCTCCGCCGTGTCCTGCATGCGCGCCGTCTGCATGGGGAAGCCGCAGTCCCAGGGCGCGGCGCGGCGCACGCGCCCGTGGTAGAAGCGGCGCACGAGGACGAACGCCAGCGCGACGATCGCGGCGGTGACGAGGAGGAAGAGGATCGGGCTGTAGGAGGCTCGCTCGGCGGAGATGGGCGCGAGCAGCAGCCAGTCGCCGGCGCGCCCGCTCTGGGCGAGGCCGCGGCCGACGAGCGAATAGGTGATGGGGTCGATCGCCTCGATCACCGCCGCGGGGAAGAGCCCCAGCAGCACGCACCCGGCGGTCAGCCAGAGGAGCCCCAGCCGCTCGAGGAGGCCCGCGTCATGCGCCTGGGAGAGCTTCTCCTCGCGCGGACGGCCGAGGAAGATCACGCCGAAGAACTTGACCATCACGTAGCCCGCCAGCGCCGCCACCAGCACCACGCCCGCGGCGAAGACGGGCACCAGCATGGCGAGGTAGGGGTTGGGGAGCTCGGTGGTGAAGAGGAAGCCCTGCAGCAGCAGCCACTCGGAGACGAACCCGTTGGAAGGGGGCAGCCCCGCGCTCGCGACCACGCCCACGAGCGTGGTCCAGGCCACCCACGGCATGAAGCGCATGAGCCCGCCGAGCTTGCCGAGGTTCCTCTCCTGGGTGGCGTGCAGCACGGATCCCGTGCCCAGGAAGAGCAGGCTCTTGAAGAGCGCGTGGTTCAGGCAGTGGTAGAGCATGGCGACCAGGGCCAGCGCCGCCAGCGACTCCATCTTGTAGGCCGCGAAGATGATGGCGAGCCCGAGCCCGACCACGATGAGGCCCACGTTCTCGATGGACGAATAGGCCAGCAGCCGCTTCATGTCCACCTGCGCCGCCGCGAACACCACGCCGAAGAGCGCCGTGGCGAGGCCCACGACGAGGGCCACGACCCCCCACCACCAGATGGGCGAGCCTAGGAGATCGAAGCTCACG
>JAMPXV010000139.1 GCA_023700985.1 Lysobacter sp. | reverse complement strand
GCTACATCCTGTAGCCCGTCGTGGTCTTCCGGCGCCCTCGGGGCTGCGGGTCTCATGCGGGCCCTCGCAAGGCCAGCGCACTTGGCAGTCACCCAAGGGGCACGGAAACAGGAAGGTAGCCCAATGAGCCACGTCGCGGCCCCGCCCCCGGCGGGCCCCGTGCCGTTCGCGCGGGAGAACTCGCTCAAGCTGCTGAAGGACATGCTGCGCATCCGGCGCATGGAGGAGAAGTGCGCCGAGCTCTACGGAGCGGGAAAGATCCGCGGCTTCCTGCACCTCTACATCGGCGAGGAGGCGGTCGCCACGGGCGCCATGCACGCGCTCGCCCGCGGCGACAACGTGGTCGCCACCTACCGCGAGCACGGCCACGCGCTCCTGAAGGGCGTGACGATGGATCGCATCATGGCCGAGATGTTCGGCAAGAAGGAGGGCTGCTCGCGCGGGCGCGGCGGCTCGATGCACCTCTTCGACGCCGCCGCCCGCTTCTACGGGGGCAACGCCATCGTCGGCGGCGGCCTGCCGCTGGCAACGGGCCTCGCGCTCGCGGCGAAGATGCGCGGCGAGGAGCGCCTCACCGCATGCTTCTTCGGCGAGGGGGCGATGGCGGAGGGCGCCTTCCACGAGTCGATCAACCTCGCGGGGCTGTGGAAGCTGCCGGTGGCGTTCTTCTGCGAGAACAACCTCTACGCCATGGGCACCGCGATCGAGCGCTCGGAGTCGCAGACCGACCTCTGCGCGAAGGCCGCGTCCTACGGCGTCGAGGCGTTTTCCGTGGACGGCATGGACGTGGTGGCCGCCTACGAGGGCGCGAAGCGCGCCCGCGAGAAGGCGCTCGCGGACGGCCCGGTGTTCTTGGAATTCCGCACCTACCGCTTCCGCGCGCACTCGATGTTCGACCCCGAGCTCTACCGCGACAAGGCCGAGGTGGAGCAGTGGAAGGCGCGCGGGCCCATCCACACGTTCACCGCCCGCCTCAAGGCGCAGGGCGACCTCACCGAGGAGCGCTTCCTCGAGCTCGACGCCCAGGTGGAGGCGGAGGTGGGGCGCGCGGTCGCGTTCGCCGAGGCCGCCGGCTGGGAACCCGTCGAGGACCTGACCAGGGACGTGTACGCGCCATGACGATCACCTATCGCGAAGCGTTGCGGATGGGACTGCGCGAGGCGCTCGCGCGCGACCAGCGCGTCATCCTCGTGGGCGAGGACGTGGGGCGCTACGGCGGCACCTACGCGGTGAGCAAGGGGCTGCTCGACGAGTTCGGCCCGCAGCGGGTGCGCGACGCGCCGCTCTCGGAGCTCGGCTTCGTCGGCGCGGGCATCGGCGCCGCCCTCGGGGGGCTCAGGCCCATCGTCGAGGTGATGACGGTCAACTTCAGCCTCCTTCCCCTCGACCAGATCGTGAACACCGCGGCCATCCTGCGGCACATGTCGGGCGGGCAGTTCGCGGTGCCGCTCGTGATCCGCATGTCCACGGGCGCCGGCCGGCAGCTCGCGGCGCAGCACTCGCACAGCTTCGAGGGCTGGTACGCGCACGTGCCGGGAATCAAGATCGTCGCGCCGGCCACGATCGACGACGCCCACGGCATGCTCGGCGCCGCGCTCGACGACGGCAACCCGGTGCTCGTCTTCGAGTACCCGGCCCTCTTCGAGATGGCCGGCGAGCTCTCCGGCGCCAGGATCGACATCGCCCGCGCGCAGGTCCGCCGGCAGGGCACGCGCGCGACGATCGTCGCCTACGGCGCCGGCGTGCCGAAGGCGCTGGCGGCGGCCGACCGGCTGGCCGCGGAGGGGATCAACGCCGAGGTCGTGGACCTGCGGGTGCTTCGCCCGCTCGACATGGACACCGTGCTCGCCTCCGTGCGCAAGACCCGCCGCGCCGTGATCGTGGACGAGGGCTGGCGCAGCGGCAGCCTCTCGGCGGAGATCGTGGCGCGCATCATGGAGCAGGCCTTCTACGACCTCGATGCTCCGGTGGCGCGCGTCTGCCGCGAGGAGGTGCCCATTCCCTATCCCCGCCACCTCGAGGAGGCCGCGCTGCCGCAGCCGGAGAAGATCGTGGCGGCGGTGAAGGGGCTCTTCCAGTGACGGAATTCAGGCTTCCCTCCCTCGGCGCCGACATGGACGAGGGCAAGCTCCTCGAGTGGAAGGTGAAGCCCGGGGACGCCGTGAGGAAGGGCGACGTCGTGGCCGTCGTGGACACGACCAAGGCGGCGGTGGAGGTCGAGATCTGGCAGGAAGGGGTGATCGAGGCGCTGCTCATCGAGCCCGGCACGACGGTGCCGGTCGGCACCGCGATCGCGATGCTGCGCTTGCCCGGCGAGGCGCCGGGCGAGGCCCCGCCGTCGCCCCCGGCTGCCGTCCCCGCGCCGTCGCCGAAGGCGCCCCCCGGCCCCGCTCCGGCGCCACCGGAGGCGACGGTGCCGGCCGCGCGCAAGCCCGTGTCGCCGGCCGCGAGGAAGCGCGCGGCGGCGCTGGGCCTGGATCCCGACCGGATCGAGGGCACGGGGCCGCACGGCGTGGTGACCCTCGACGACGTCGAGCGCGCGCGCGGCCTGGCGCCCGCCGCGACCCCGCCCGCCCCGACGGCCGCCGCCGACCGCGCCGCCGAGATGCGCAAGTCGATCGCGGCGGCCATGAGCCGCTCCAAGCGCGAGATCCCGCACTACTACCTCGCCGAGACGATCCCGATGCAGCGCGCCGCGGACTGGCTCGCCGCGCAGAACGCCCGGCGGCCGATCACGGGCCGCATCCTCATGGCGGTGCTGCAGCTCAAGGCCGTCGCCCTCGCCCTGCAGGGGTTCCCGGAACTCAACGGGTACTGGCGCGACGGCGCGTTCCAGCCCTCGCAGGCCGTGCACCTGGGCGTGGCGATCTCCATCCGCCAGGGCGGGCTCGTGGCGCCCGCGATCCGCGACGTGCCGTCGCTGGACCTCGACCGCCTCATGGCGAGCCTCGCCGACCTCGTGAAGCGGACGAGGGCGGGGAACCTGCGCAGCTCCGAGTTCTCCGACCCGACCATCACCGTGACGAACCTCGGCGACGCGGGCGCCGAGTCGACCTTCGCGGTCATCTACCCGCCGCAGGTCGCCATCGTCGGCTTCGGCCGCGTGGCGCCGCGCCCGTGGGTCGAGGGCGGGGAAGTCCGCGCGATGCCCACCGTCGTGGCCTCGATCTCGGGCGACCACCGCGTGAGCGACGGGCACCGCGGGGCCGCGTTCCTCGTCGAGCTCGCCCGCCGCCTGCAGGAACCGGAGAAGCTATGAACGCCATCGAGCTGCGCCCCCTCGTCTTCGCCGAACTGAGGAAGATCGCCCCCGAACTGGAGGAGGGCGACGTCGAGCCCGGCAAGCTCCTTCGCGACCAGGTCGACCTCGACTCCATGGACTGGCTCAACTTCCTCATCGCCGTCCACCAGCGCTTCGCGGTCGAGATCGCCGAGGAGGACTACGCGACCCTGGATACGCTCGACCGCATCTGCGAGCTCGTGGCGGCGCGCAATCCGAACGCTTCTTGACCGCGGGCAACACCCTCCGGCGCGGCGCCGCTAGACTCAACGTGCGGAGCGGGATTGTGCGAGGCTCCGCGCGGCGGTGGAGGTGACGCCGCCGCGGCTGGAACTCATGAAGGAGGACACCATGGGAACCTTCAAGCCCCTGACCCTCTTCGATCCGGCCCTGGAGGTGCCTTCCGTCTTCAAGGGGCTCATGCGCCCGATGTGGATGGAGACGGAGAGCCTGCCTCCCGCCATCAGGCTGGACGTGGAGGAGACCCCCGAGCGCTACCTCGTGAAGGCCGACATGCCGGGCGTGGCCAAGGATGACATCCACGTGGACGTGGACGGCAACATGGTCACCATCGCGGCGGAAGTGCGCCGCGAGAAGAAGGAGGAGAAGGAAGGCAAGGTCCTGCGCAGCGAGCGCTACTGCGGGACGATGAGCCGGTCGTTCACGCTGCCGGTGGACGTGGAATTCGCGAAGGTGGAGGCGAAGTACGCCGACGGTGTGCTGAAGCTCACCCTGCCCAAGGCCAAGGGCACGGCCGCCCACCGGGTGGAAGTCCATTGAGCGGCCGCGGCCCGCGGGGCGCCCCGGGTGCCCCGGCTGTGATGTGCGCCACTGACGGCGCCGTCCGGCCGGCGTAGCATTCGGGGCGTTTCCCCTCGTCAGCGACCCGCCCACGATGAGCCGCCTGCACCGCACCCTCGCGCTGTGTGCCTGCCTGGCAGGCGCGTCGGCCGTCACGGGTGCGCTCGCCGGCTCCCCCGAGGATTACGCGAACGCGTGGCTCGGCGAGCGCTTGTGGCGGGACCGCCCGAAAGGGTCCTGGACCGACCTCGTTGCGAGGCCCGTCGCCCCCGTTTCCCCGGCGGCCTCCGGCCCTCGAACCTGGAACCCGAGCGAGCAGAACCCCTGGGCCAACACCTACGGCACGCCCGCGGAAGCACCCCCCCGGGCCGCGAGGCTTCGCCCGGGCGCCCGCTACGCGATTCCCGTATGCACCTGCTACCTTCCGGCCGACGCCCGCTCGTGGGACGGCGGCCCGCTCACCGATGCCGACATCGCCCGGCTGTGCCGGGCGCAGTGCTTCTGATTCGCGGGAAGTCCTGATTCGGGACAAGTCGCTGCCTGCGGCGCGGGGGCAGGATGGGGCACGGAGGGGCGCATGGAACAACTGCACGGCGGCCGGTTCGTCACGCGCCTGTGGCGCGTGGTGGGCGCCATGCTGCTCCTGCTTTCCCTCCTCATCGCGCAGTCCATCCAGACCAGCCGCAGCCAGCACGAGGAGCGGGCGGTCGTCGAGGCCTACAGCGTGGCGCGCGTCCTCGAGAGCGACATCGCCAACCTCGTGGACAAGGTCCGGATCGCGCTGCACACCGTGGCGGTCGAGCGCGAACGCCGCCTGGCGGGCGGGGCGGGAGACGACGAGGCCACGCGCGCCTACATCGCGAACCTCCACGTGAACGTGCGCGACGTGCTGGGGATCCGCGTCGCGGACGACGCCGGCCGGCTCGTCTACCAGACGGAATTCGCGACGGCGCCCGCCGAGGACCTCGGCGGGCAGCCCTGGTTCGCGAAGCTGCGCGACGGGTACGACTCGAACGTGCTGATCTCCGCGCCGCACCGCGACGGGGCGGAAGGACCGCTCGTCGTCGACATCATCCGGCGCGTCGAATTCCCGGACGGCCGCTTCGCGGGGGCCGTCGTCGCGCCCGTGCCGGCCGAACGCCTCGTCACCCTGCTCGCGGCCGCGGAGGCGGGTCCGGGAGGCTCGATCGCGGTGCGCGGCGAAGGGCTCACGCTCTTCGCGCGCTACCCGGTGCTCGCCGGCCAGGACGGCGCGGTGCCCGACGCGCTGCGCGATCTCGTGGCCCGCGGCGAAGTCGCCGGGACCTTCCATGCCGTGTCGCCGCTGGACGGCACGGACCGCCTCTACTCCTATCGCCGGGTCGCGGCCTATCCCCTGCACATCACCGTGGCGCGATCGACCGACGAATACCTCGGCCACTGGCGCCGCGACATGGGCGTGGTGGCGCTGCTCTCGAGCATGCTCTTCGCGGTGTCCATCGGGGCGACCCTGATGGTCGACCGCGCGTGGCGCCGGCAGCGGCGCATCGCCCATCTCCTGGAGAAGCAGGCGCACACGGATCCGCTCACGGGCCTGGCCAACCGGCGGCACTTCATGGAAGTCGCGGATGCGGAGCTCGCGCGCAGCCGGCGCTACGACACGCCGCTGTCCATGCTGATGATCGACATCGACCACTTCAAGGAGGTCAACGACGCCCACGGGCACCGCGCCGGGGACCGGGTGCTGCAGCAGCTCGCGCGCACCTGCCTGGAGATCCTGCGCGAAGTGGACGTCGCGGGGCGCGTGGGCGGCGAGGAGTTCGCGATCCTGCTCCCCGAGACCGAGGTCGAGGGCGCCTTCGAGGTGGCCGAGCGCCTGCGGACCGCGGTGGCCGCCGCCGAGGTCCCGCGGGAGGAGGGCCTGCCCATCCGCGTGACCATTTCGATCGGCGTGGCGGCGATGGACGCCGCGACCAACCTCGACACCCTCATGAGCCAGGCCGACGACGCGCTCTACGACGCCAAGCACGGCGGGCGCAACCTCGTGCGCCGCTTCGGGCAGCGGGGCTAGGGGCCGGGATGCCTTCCTTCGCCCAGGCGGAAGCGGCTGCGCACCGGCCGCCACTGGAAGAGGAGGGCGCAGAGCGCCGTCGCCAGGGCCACGGCGCCCAGGATGAGGGCGAGCCGCGTGTACGGCTGGCCCATGGACTGGCGCACCGCGATCAGCGCCGCGGCCGTGCGCAGCCACTCCAGCGCGCCGAGCGCGAGCGCGGCCTGCAGGACGCGCGCCGCCCAGGGGGCGCGCACGAAGAGCAGCGGCAGCAGGGCGACCGTGATCCCGAAACCGATCCATTCCGTCGCGCGGTAGAAATGCGCGGCGAGGATCGCGAGCATGAGCAGCACGGGAAGCAGGCGAAGGGCGTTCAAGGCGGTCTCCGGGCGGGCCCGGGGGTCGGGCATAATCGACACAGTATGAGGCTCCCATGACGCAGGCAAGACCCCGGCTCCTCGTCGTCGACGACGACCGCGTGGTGCTCGCGAGCCTGGTGGCGGGCCTCTCGCGCGCGGGCTTCGACGTCGTGGTGGCGACCAACGGCGACGAGGCGATGCGCGTGGCGGTCGACACGCAGCCGGCCCTGGCCGTGCTCGACGTGACGATGGCCGGCCGCAACGGCCTGGACGTGGCCGAGTTCCTCGCCCGGGAGACGCGCGTGCCCTTCCTGCTCCTCGCCCCGGCGCGCGACGACGCCGAGGTGCGGCGACGCGCGGCGTCCTTCGGGGCGCTCGGGGTGGTGACCAAGCCCGTGGACATGACGCGCCTGGTGCCGGCCGTGCGCAGCGCCCTGGAGCGCTCCCAGGGGCTGGCGGAGGTGGGCGAGGGCGTGGACCTGCTGGCCGACGCGCTGGGGGGCGACCACGGCCCGCAGGCGCTCATCGCGGTGGGCATCCTCGTCGAGCGCCACAAGGTGAACTGCGACGAGGCCGTGCGCATGCTCCACCAGCGCGCCGCCGCCGCGGGGCTTCCCGTGGACGAGGTCGCGCTCGCGGTGATCGAACAGGCGGAAAGCGTCACCCGCCCACCGGTGTAGACTCGGCCGGCGATGCCCGGGTGGCGAAACCGGTAGACGCAGCGGGCTTAAAACCCGCAGCCGAAAGGCGTGCCGGTTCGAATCCGGCCCCGGGCACCACTCCCGCAGTCCCCGGACGGACGATCGGGCGCCCTTTGCGCGCCGCATTAGATCGGCGTCAAGAAAGGCGGGGCGCGCAGGGGTAGGGTGAATGCATGGCGCGCGGCCCGCCGGGCCGCGCGGCCCCGGACAGGATCCCCCCGATGTGCCCCGCCGAGCGATTGGCCCCCGACCCCGCGCAAGCGGCTGCCACCGCGATGGCGCGCCACCGTCACGATCCCCTGGAACTGCTGCAGGTGCTCCGGGAGGTGCAGGAGGCCTGCGGTTGGATCCCCCCCGAGGCCATCGACTGCATCCAGGCGCGCCTCACGCTCCCGCGCTCCAAGATCCTCGGCGTGGCGACCTTCTATTCGTTCCTGCACCTGAAGCCGTGCGGGCGCTACCGCATCCTCTTCAGCGACAACATCACCGACCGCATGCTGGGGAGCATCGAGCTCCTCGACCGCCTGTGCCGCAACCTCTGGGCCGAGCGCGGCAAGGTGACGGAAGACGGGCTGGTGAGCGTGGACACGACCTCGTGCACGGGGCTGTGCGACCAGGGCCCGGCGCTGCTCGTGAACGGCCGTCCGATCACCCGCCTCACCGAGAGGCGCGTGGACGAGCTGTGCGACCTCGTCCGCGAGGAGGTTCCCCTGGCCGCGTGGCCGGCGGACTTCTTCCGCGTCGAGGACAACATCCACCGGCGCGACGCCCTGCTCGGCACCGCCTGGGCCCCCGGGGCCGCCCTCGCGGCGGCGCTGGCCCGTGGCCCCGAGGCGCTCGTCGAGGAGATGAAGGCCTCGCGGCTGCGCGGCCGCGGCGGCGCCGGGTTCCCCGCGGGGCTCAAGTGGCAGGCCTGCCGCGACGCGCCCGGCAAGGCGCGCTACCTCGTCTGCAACGCCGACGAGGGCGAGCCGGGGAACTTCAAGGACCGTGTCCTTCTCGCCACCGCCGCCGACGCGGTGATCGAGGGCATGACGCTCGCCGCCTTCGCCACGGGCGCGTGGCGGGGTTTCATCTACCTGCGCGGCGAGTACCGCTTCCTGCTCGAGCACCTCGAGTCGGTGCTGGCGCGCCGGCGCGGCGCGGGGCTCCTGGGCGAGTCGATCCTCGGGCGCGAGGGTTTCGACTTCGACGTGCGCATCCACGTGGGCGCCGGCGCCTACGTGTGCGGCGAGGAGTCGGCGCTCATCGAGAGCCTCGAGGGCAAGCGCGGCACGCCGCGCAACCGCCCGCCGTACCCGGTGACGCACGGCTACCTCGGCGAGCCGACGGTGGTGAACAACGCGGAGACGCTGGCTGCCTCCTGCCTGGTGGCCCTGAAGGGCGGCGCCTGGTACGCCGGCCTCGGCACGGCGGAGTCGACCGGCACGAAGCTCGTGTGCGTCTCCGGCGACTGCGAGAAGCCGGGGATCTACGAGTACCCGTTCGGCGTGGAGATCCGCCAGGTGCTCGCCGACTGCGGCGCGCGTCTCACGCAGGCGGTGCAGGTGAGCGGGCCCTCGGGCGCCTGCGTGCCCGTGGCCGAGTTCGGCCGGCGCCTCGCCTTCGAGGACCTGCCCACGGCCGGCGCCCTCATGGTGTTCAACGAGCGGCGCGACCTGTTCGAGGTGGCGCGCAACTTCGTGCACTTCTTCGCGCACGAGAGCTGCGGCTTCTGCACGCCGTGCCGCGTGGGCACCTCGCTCCTCGCCAACATGATGGACAAGCTCGCCAACGGACACGGCTCGCCCTACGACTTCGCCGAGATCGAGCGCATGAACCTGCTGCTGCAGTCGATGAGCCACTGCGGCCTGGGGCACTCGGCGTGCAACCCGGTGCTGGGAACGATCGCGAAGTTCCGCCCCGCCTACCAGCGCCGCCTCGCGCACGAGGAGTTCGAGCCCGCCTTCGACCTCGACCGGGCGCTGGCCGCCGCGCGCCAGATGACCGGCCGCGACGACGCGGCCGCGCACGTGCCCACCGAGAACGAGGAACCCGCATGAGCGACACCTTCACCCTCGACGGGCGGCCCATCGCCTTCGCGCCGGGGCAGACCATCCTG
>JAMPXV010000138.1 GCA_023700985.1 Lysobacter sp. | reverse complement strand
GGGGCTGGCGTAGGAAAAAGGGGTCGGTGAAATTAGGGGCGGCAGAAAAGGGGTCAGAGTCATTTCGAGGAAAAGGGGTCAGAGTCATTTCACTTTCCCGAAGAACCCTTCGGGCTTTCGGTGAAATGACTCTGACCCCTTTTCCTCGAAATGACTCTGACCCCTTTTCTGCCGCCCCTAATTTCACCGACCCCACTTCCTACGCCAGCCCCTCGATCCAGCGCGAGTAGAGCCTGCGCGCGGTGTCGTTGAGGACGGGCAGGCGCTCGCCCATCTGCGCCAGGATGGCCTCGGCCGGGGTCACGGCGGGGCTTCCTCGGGCTGCGGCGATTTCCCGGGCACCGGTCTCGCACCAGGACCGGACGAGCTCCGGCGTCATTTCCACGTGGCACTGCATTCCCAGGTGCCGGCTGCCGACGACGTAGGCCTGGTTGGGGCAGTGCTCGCCGCGAAGGATCCTGCTTGCGCCGGGCGGGAGGGCGAAGGTCTCCCCGTGCCACTGGAACGCGGTGAAGGAGCGCACGTCGTCGCCGAACCACCGCCGGGCCTCGGGCGAGTCCTCGACGTCGACTCGGTGCCAGCCGATCTCCTTCACCGGATTTCGCGTCACCGTGGCGCCGAGCGCCTTGGCGAGCAGCTGGCCGCCGAGGCAGTGGCCGATCACGGGCACCTCCCGCGCCACCGCGTCGCGGATGAGCCCCAGGACGGGCTCGATCCAGGCGAGGCCGTCGTTCACGCTCATCGGGCCGCCCATGAACGCGAGCCCCGCGAAGCCCTCCGCGCTTCCGGGAACCGGCTCGCCCTCGTCGAGCTTCACGAGCCGCCAACGGACCCGGCGCTCGTCGAGGAAAGTGGCAAAATACCCCGGCCCCTCCGTGGGGGCGTGGCGAAAGACGGCGACGGGCTTCATCGAATGGGCATCCTGCATAGTCTGGGGCATTCTATTTCGGCGGCGCTGTTGCTGGCGACGCCCGCGTTCGCGACCGAGGTGAACGTGATCGGCCTCTTCCCCGGGAAGGCGGTCGTCGTCATCGGCAAGGGCATGCCACGCACGCTCTCGGCGGGGCAGCGAACGCCCGAGGGGGTTCTCCTGGTCTCCGCCGATTCGCGCTCGGCCACATTCGAGATCGACGGCAAGCGCCAGGTGCTCGAGCTGGGGCAGCACGCGGAATCCGCGGCGCTCACCGGGGCCCTGTCGACCGTCACGCTGGCGGCCGACGCGAGCGGGCATTTCGTGGCGGAGGGCCGGGTGAACGGCGCCCACGTCCGGTTCCTCGTCGACACCGGGGCGACCCTCGTGACCCTCCCCGCCGCGGAGGCCAGGCGCCTCGGGATCGACTTCAAGAGCGGCCAGCCGGCGGTTTCCCAGACGGCCAATGGCCGCGTGCTCGTCTACCGCGTGCGCCTGGATTCCGTGACCCTCGGGCCGATGACGCTCCTGGCGGTCGACGCGGTGGTGCACGATTCCCCCGGGCTCGACATCGCCCTCCTGGGGATGAGCTTCCTCAACCGCACGGAGATCCGCCGGGAGGGGGCCAACCTCACCCTCACGAAGCGCTACTGAGGGCGCGCGGCCGGGTTCAGGTGGCCGGCCAGTTCTTGCGGATCATCGCGTAGGCCGAGTGGTTGTGGATGGACTCGAAATTCTCCGATTCCACCACGTAGGCCTCGATGCGCGGGTCGGCGTTGAGCTTCGCGGCGATGTCGCGGACCATGTCCTCGACGAACTTCGGGTTGTCGTAGGCGAGTTCGGTCACGTACTTCTCGTCGGGGCGCTTGAGGAGCCCGTAGAGCTCGCTGGAGGCCTGCTTCTCGACGAGGTCGATGAGCTCCTCGATCCACACGAAGCTGTGCACGCGTGCCGCGACCGTCACGTGCGAGCGCTGGTTGTGCGCGCCGTAGTCGGAGATCTTCTTCGAGCAGGGGCACAGGCTGGTCACCGGCACCTGCACCTTGAGCGCGAACTGCTCGCGACCCTCGACGATCTCGCCGATGAAGGTCACCTCGTAGTCCAGCAGGCTCTCGACGCCGGAGACCGGGGCCTTCTTGGAGACGAAGTAGGGGAAGACCATCTCGATGTGGCCGGTCTCGGCCTCGAGCTTCTTCACCATCTGCCGGAGCATGGCCCGGAACGAGTCCACGGTGATCTCGCGCTCGTGGGCGTTGAGGATCTCCACGAAGCGCGACATGTGCGTGCCCTTGAACTGGTGCGGCAGGCCCACGTACATGGCGAAGGTCGCCACCGTGTGCTGGACCGCGCCGGCCCGCTCGAGGATCTTCATCGGGTGGCGGATCGCCTTGATCCCCACCTTGTCGATGGCAAGCCGACGGGTGTCGGGCGAGCCCTGGACGTCCGGGATGGGGAGGTGGCTACGCTGGTTCACGGCAGGTTCTCTGGGAGGGCGAACCCGAAATTATAGGGCCCCGGGATAGTTGAGTAAACCGCTCAACTATGGGGCCTTGGCCGCATGTCGGGGAACCCGCCATCAGCCGATCTTCGGGTAGGCGCCCGGATCGAAGGGCGGTTCCCGCC
The DNA here is from genome assembly GCA_023700985.1 of Lysobacter sp. Taxonomy (GTDB): domain Bacteria; phylum Pseudomonadota; class Gammaproteobacteria; order Burkholderiales; family Usitatibacteraceae; genus FEB-7. Next base: position 6,796 of record JAMPXV010000138.1, on the reverse strand, counting down.
CCACCAGCGCCTCGAGCATGATCAGTTCCTCGTCGGTGTGGTTGACCACCGGCGCCGGCGCCGCCGCCATGGCCCCACCCCGGTCGGTGATGACGAGCGGGCTCTCGTGGTGCGTGGTCTTGATGCGCTTGGGCGCGGCCATGCCGGGTCCGTCGAGATCCGCCTCGCCGTAGCACAGGCAGAAGTAGACCTGGGCGGGATCCACCTCGACATAGGCGCCCGTGCCCCGAATCCCGATCGTCGCGTTGGCCGCCTTGATGACGACGGGCTTCTTGCCGAAGACCGACAGCACCCGCCCCGTCTGGATGAGGATGCGGCTCAGCGCCCCGCCGGACTCCGACATCTCGAAGGTGGTGTTGGCGCGGACGAGAAAGGCGTCGTCCTTCACGACCACCACGGCCATGCTGTCCGGGCCCGTGGAGATCCGGTCCCGCGGGGTCACGGGCGTGCCCACGATCGCCGGGCGGCCGTTGACCGTGGCGCGGCCCTTCAGCTCGTGGATCCCCTGGGTGACGGGCAGGTCGCCCTTCGCGAGCGCGCGGCTCATGAAACCGGAAAGCCCGCCCGCGCCCAGGGCGCCGGCGGCGGCCAGGCGGGAGATGAAGCGGCGGCGGTCGCCGCGAAGCCGATCGAGGTCGTCTGGGCTCATGGGGTGCCTTCCGGGGCGGGGGTTCGCCTGCGGAAGATAACATCCCACGAGTCGTGGCCGAGGCGGCGGCCGCGGCTCTCGAACTTGGTCTCGGGGCGCTCCGCGGGGCGCACCGCGAAGCCGCCATGCGGATTCTCGAGGCCGGCCACGGACGAAAGCGTGGCGAGGATGTGCTCGGCGTACTCCTGCCAGTCCGTCGCGGCGTGGAGGTAAGCCCCGGGCGCCAGGCGGGTGGCGAGCAGTTCCGCGAAGGCGGGCTGCAGGAGGCGCCGCTTGTGGTGGCGCTTCTTGGGCCAGGGGTCCGGAAAGAACACGTGGACGCCGTCCAGGCTCCCCGGCGCGAGCATCTGGCGCACGACCTCGACGGCGTCGTGCTGGACGATTCGTATGTTTGTGAGCGCCTGCTCATCTATGCGCTTGAGTAGCGCGCCAACCCCTGGGGTGTGAACTTCGACCCCCAGATAGTCGTTTTCGGGGTTCTCGGCTGCGATTCTTGCGGTTGTTTCCCCCATTCCGAAGCCGATTTCGAGGATTTTCGGCCCCTTCCGGCCAAAGACGGCCTCCAGATCGACGTTTTCCGGGGAAAAAGGGACTCCAAACCGCGGCATGAGCATTTCGTAGGCACGTTGTTGCCCGGGCGAGAATCTCCCCTGCCTGAGAACGAAGCTGCGGATCGGGCGGTCTGTTGCGTCCATGCCGCAATTTTACGCTGGCCGACCCGAAAAGCGCCCGATTGGTTGACGTGAAAAAGCGACAACCCCACCATGCAAACATGAGCCTTCGCCCTTCCTGCCTTCTCGTCCTGGCGGCCGCTGCCGTTCCGCTGGCCGCGGCGGGGGACTATGTCGGGGTCCTGAAGCTCCCGGCGTCGCCGGCGGCCATCGCCATCCCGGATCCGGGTTTCTACTGGCGGTCGGCCGAGCCCTCCCCGGGCACGCTGGGCGCGCCATCGCTGGCTGACGGGTACCAACTCAAGCTGGGCTACCGGTACTCCCGGTACTTTTCCTTCGAGACGGGCTACGCGGACACGGCCTCCATTTCCCCGTTCTCCGCCTTCGGCGGCTCTCCGGCGCGCGCCCGCGGTTACAGCATGGATACCGTCGGGACGCTTCCGTTGTGGGGGCATTCCACGTGGGGGCACGCCACGCTCTACGGCCGGCTCGGCGCCTGGCGCTCGGACGCAAGCGTATCCCTGCTTCCCGGCGAGGCGGCTTCGCGACCCGGGGCCGGTGTCCGGTACGGGCTGGGGCTCAAGTACGACGTCACCCGCAGCGTGGGACTGCAGGCGGAACTGGAGCGCTTCTCGCCGCTCGACCGCTGGGGCCCGCGCGAATCCGACACCGACCAGTTCAAGCTCGGCGTCCGCTGGCGCTTCTAGCGCCGGCTAGGCGGTCCTGCCGATGAGCCCCTCGGTGGGCGAACTGGCGGACGCCTTGTAGGGCTTCCTGTCCATCCGGCCGGCAAGCCACGCTTCGCGGCCTGCCTCCACCGCAAGCTTCATCGCGCGGCCCATGCGCACCGGGTCGCGCGCCTTGGCGATGGCCGTGTTCATCAGGACGCCGTCGCAGCCCAGTTCCATGGCCACCGCCGCGTCGGACGCCGTCCCGATGCCGGCATCGACCAGGACCGGGACCTTCGCGCGGTCGCGGATGATCTGCAGGTTCCACGGGTTGAGGATGCCCATCCCCGAGCCGATGAGGGAGGCGAGCGGCATCACCGCCACGCAGCCGATTTCCTCGAGCTGGCGGGCGAGGATGGGGTCGTCGCTGCAGTAGACCATCACCTGGAAGCCCTCGGCGACCAGCGTTTTCGCCGCGGCGAGCGTCTCCGGCATGTTGGGGAAGAGGGTTTCGGTGTCCCCCAGCACCTCGAGCTTCACCAGGGAGTGCCCGTCGAGGAGCTCCCGGGCGAGGCGCAGCGTGCGCACCGCGTCTTCGGCGGTATAGCAGCCCGCGGTATTGGGCAGGATCGTGTAGCGGGAGGGCGGAATCGCCTCGAGGAGGCTGGGCTCGCCCGCGTTCTGGCCGATGTTCACGCGGCGGATGGCCACGGTGACGATCTCCGCGCCGCTCGCCTCGATCGCGAGGCGGGTCTCCTCGAAGTCCCGGTACTTGCCGGTGCCCACCAGCAGGCGCGAACCGTAGGCCTTGCCCGCGATGACGAGACGGTCGTCCATCAGCCTCCCCCCACGGCGACGACGACCTCCAGGCGGTCCCCGTCGGCCAGCTCGACCTCGCCGTAGCGGCTGCGCGGCACGATCTCGCCATTGCGCTCGATCGCGATACGCTTGCCCTCGACGCCCAGTTTGCCCACGAGCCCGGCCACGGTGAGCGGCGGGACGAAGCGCCTCTCGGCGCCGTTGATCCTCAGCAGCAGTTCCATGCGCGAATTCTATCGCGCAATCCCCTCCACCTCGCCTTGAGCACGGTCACGGCGACCAGGACACGAGGGCCAAGGTGCCAAGACCAGCGGTGCCCGCCGCGCCCCTCCCGCGCCGGAGTTGGGTAAAATGGCGCCTCGCCGCGGGTGTAGCTCAATGGCAGAGCAGAAGCTTCCCAAGCTTACGACGAGGGTTCGATTCCCTTCACCCGCTCCAACCCTTCCCGCCGTGTCCTGCCGCGCCCATTCGTGGCCGGGCGGCCGCCATGCCGCCGCGGACGGGAAATCGGCGAAAATTCCTTCTTCCTTCGACCCCGGGGTCCAACGCCAGTGACACAGGATCAGGCCACGCCGGCCGCGCTGGAGCAGGCGCGCGCGCTCTTCATCGAGGGCATAGGGCATTTCGAGGCGGGCCGGTACGAACCGGCCCGCGAATGCTTCGAGAAGGCCCTCGGCCTCGCGCCCGGCCGGCCGTCGCTGCTCGGCAACCTCGGCATCACGCTCGTTCACCTGCGCCGGTGGGAAGAGGCCGTCCCTCTCCTGCAGCAGACGCTGGCGGCCGAGCCCGCGAGCGCAGACGCGTGGGCGTGCCTGGGCCTCGCCAGCGAGGGGCTCGGCCGCTGGCAGGAGGCCGTCGACGCGCTCGGCAAGGCCCTGGAAATTGCCCCCGACCGTGCCGGCCTGTGGCTCGTCGTGGGAAATTGCCAGTTGCGGCTCGGGCTCACCGAGGATGCGGTCCGGGCGTTCGACAAGGCGGTGGAGCTCGACCCGGGATCCGCGCGCGCCTGGAGCGTGCGCGGCACCCTCATGCGCGAGCTGAACCGGCGCGAGGAGGCCGCCCTCTGCTTCGAGAAGGCCATCGCCTTGGGCGAGGATGCCGAGCTGCACAATTACTTCCTCGCCGCCGTGCGCGATGCCGGCGCGCCGGTCAGGACACCGCGCCGTTACGTCGAGAAACTCTTCGACGACTACGCCGCCGACTTCGACAGCCACCTGGTCGAGACGCTTAAGTACCGCGGCCACGAGTCGCTCCTGCGCCCGCTGCTGAAGGATGGGCGGCACTTCCGCTCCGTGCTCGACCTCGGGTGCGGGACCGGCCTGTGCGGCAAGCTGCTGCAGGGGAAGGCCGACGCTGTCGACGGGCTGGACGTCTCCGGGGCCATGCTGGAGCAGGCGCGCAAGACGGGCGCCTACCGCGAGCTGATCCATGACGAGCTCGAGTCCTTCCTTGCGGCGGCCGCGCGCCACGACGACCTCGTCGTCGCTGCCGACGTCTTCGGCTACCTCGGCGATCTCGAGGGCGCCTTCCGCTCGATCCGCCGCATCCTGCTGCCGGGCGGCATCCTCGCGTTCACCGTCGAGGTTTCGCGCCACCTGGAGGAGGTGAAGCTCCTGCCGAGCCTGCGCCACGCGCATTCCGAGCCCTACCTGCGGCGCATCGCCGCGACGACCGGCCTGCGCTGGCGGGAGATGCGCAGGGGAGTGCTGCGCGAGGACCAGGTGAGTCCCGTCGAGGCGTTGTACGTCTACCTCGAGCGCGCGTGACCGGATGCCCGCGCGCGCGTCCTCTTTCGCTTCCCGCGTCAGCGCGTGGCAGCGCCGCCATGGCCGCCACGACCTGCCCTGGCAGGGCACTCGCGACCCCTACCGGATCTGGGTCTCGGAAATCATGCTTCAGCAGACGCAGGTGGCGACCGTCATCCCCTACTACGAGCGCTTCATCACGCGGTTCCCGGACGTGGGCGCGCTCGCTTCGGCACCCGCCGACGAGGTGATGCGCCTGTGGAGCGGGCTGGGCTACTACGCCCGCGCGCGCAACCTGCACCGCGCCGCCCAGGTGGTGATGGAGCGGCATTCGGGAGGATTTCCCCGGACGGTGGACGAGGCGCAGGCGTTGCCCGGCATCGGGCGGTCCACGGCCTCTGCCATCGTCGCGTTTTCCACGGGCGCTCCCCACGCGATCCTCGACGGCAACGTGAAGCGTGTGCTCGCCCGGCATTTCGGGATCGAGGGCGCGGCGGATTCGGCGCCCGTGATGCGCAGCCTCTGGGCGCTTTCGGAGTCGCTCGTCCCGGCCCGGGGCATCGAGCGGTACACGCAGGGCCTCATGGACCTGGGGGCCACCGTGTGCACCCGCTCGAACCCCGCGTGCGAGCGATGCCCGTTGCGCGCGGGTTGCGTGGCCCTGCGTGACGGGAGGGTCGTGGAGCTGCCGGGACGCAAGGCTGCCCGGGTCGCGCGGGTGAAGGAGACCGCGATGCTCGCCATCGTCTCGGGCGACGAGGTGCTCGTCGAGAAGCGCCCTGCCGCCGGCATCTGGGGCGGCCTGTGGAGCCTGCCCGAGTCGCACCCCGACGCGGACCCTGCGGAACGGGCGCGCGCCATCACCGGGCTGCGCGTGGACGGGGTCGAGGCGCTCGAGCCCTTCCGCCATGCGTTCACGCACTTCACGCTCGCCGTCACGCCGTGGCTCGTGCGGGTGAGAGGGCGCGCCGCGCGCGCGGGCGAGCCGGGCACGGCGTGGCTTGCCCTGCAGGAGTCGCAGGAGGCGGCGCTTCCCGCGCCGGTGAAGGTCCTGCTGGGACGGCTGGCGCGGCCCGCGCCTAGCCCACGAGGTTCTGCTCGCGCAGGAACCGGTGCAGGATCGCGAGGCGGGCGGCGGGGTCGGTGAGCTCCAGCAGCTTCTGCTTCACCGCCATGCGCAGGGGCAGGATCTCGGCCAGCCGGAACCCTACCCAGCTCGCGTCGTCGTAGCGGTACGGCTGCGCGAAGCGCGAAGACCCCAGCGCCTCCACGACCCGGCGCACGAATTCCGCGCTCTGGGCGAGCTCGGGGGCGGGCGCCCCGGCCTCGGCCGCGATGCGCTCGATGTCGCCCAGGATGAGCCCCGAACCCGTGGTGCGCGTCTCGATGAGCCGGAAGCGCTCGAGCCCGTCGGCCTTCACCTTGAGGATGCCCACGGTCTCCATGTCCCACTCGGCGATCCGCGCGAGGCACCCCACCGGCTCCGGCACCGCGGGCGAGCCCACCTCCGCGCCTTCGCGGATGAGGCACACGCCGAACATCGCGTCGTGCTTGAGGCAGGCCTTCGCCATGTCCATGTAGCGTTGCTCGAAGATCCTGAGCGGCAGCCGCATGCCCGGGTAGAGCACCGTGGAGAGCGGGAAGATGGGCACCGTCTCGCGCGGCGCCGGCCCGGCGGACAGGATGTTCATGAAGAGCAAGGGCCCGTCCTATTCCCGGTCGAGGTCGCGGTGCCGGACGATGAGCGGGTACTGCGGGCGCAGGCGCGCGGCGAGGTTCTCGATGAGGTACACCGAGCGGTGGCGCCCGCCGGTGCAGCCGATGGCCACCGTCAGGGCGGCGCGGCGGTCCAGCGTGAAGCGCGGCAGCCAGCGCTCGATGAACCGGTGGATGTCCTCCAGGAGGAGGACGGCCTCGGTCTCGCTCTCGAGGTAGTGGGCCACCTCGGGGTCCCGGCCCGACTTCTGCCGCAGCTCGGGGTCGTAGTAGGGGTTCGGCAGGAACCGCGCGTCGAAGACGAAGTCCGCGTTGAGCGGCACGCCCCCCTTGAAGCCGAAGGATTCGAGGCTCAGCACCAGCCGCGAGGGGTCGGTGACGAGGAGGTCGTGGATCCAGCCGCGAAGCTGCACGGGCGTGAGCGTGCTCGTGTCGATGCGGTGGCTGATTTCCGCCACGGGCGCGAGGAGGCGCCGCTCCAGGGCGATCGCCTCCTCGAGGGTGCGGCCCTGGGCGGCGAGCGGGTGC
>JAMPXV010000137.1 GCA_023700985.1 Lysobacter sp. | reverse complement strand
CCTCGTAGACGTAGTACGGGGCCACGCAGACGCGCCCGCCGGGGCGAAGCGTCCGCGCAAGCTCGACGAAAAGCTTCGAGTCCGCGTTGCCCTCGAAGTGCTCGAGCGAGCAGGTGAGCGCCGCCTTCGTGAAGAAGCCGTCCGGCACGGGCATGGCGGCCGCGTCCCCGCCGATGCGATCGCCGTTCACGCCCGCGGGATACATGATGTCCTGCCGGTAGGCCTTGCAGCCGGTGAGCGCGCGGTAGATATCCGGCACGGGGGAGTGCTCGCTCGCGAGGTCGACGAAGACGTCGGACGGGCCGACGTCGAGCAGCTTCATCGTGAGGAAGTGCTCCAGCGACTTCTCCGGCTGGTTTCCGGTGTAGTAGTCGCGGTACCGGGTCGCATAACCCGCCCTCTCGAAATACTCCCGGTACGCCGCCACATCGATGCGCGACCTGGTGAACGGCAGCCCGGCCTCGACGGCCTTGTCGAGGATGGCCTGGACGCGGGCGGGCGACGTGTTGTCCACACCGGCCTGCACGACGCGCCGCCCCTGCTGCCCGAGGACGATCACCGCGGATTCATAGCTCTCGGCTCTTTCGGCCGGCTGGTAGATGTAGGCGCTCATGGGATATCCCGGTCCGGATTTGGCTTGCCGAGGCGAATTAGACCATATGCCCGCGCCCCCGGCCGAGGCGTGGTATCGGGGCAGAAGACGGGGCGTTGTTGGAACCCCGGGGCCGCGACCCTTTACAATGTTGCGTTTGGCCGACCCTCGAACCCATGACAGCCCCCCCTGAGGCCGCACAGGTCCTCGCCCCGAACCTCGCCCGCCACCCGGTGCCATGCCCCCTTTGCGGGCGCCCGGAGGGCTTTCGCACGCTTTTCACGCCGTGGAGCCCCTGCGACGACCCCCGCCAGCTCTACGGCGCGGCCTCGGGCCTGCCGGGCACGCAGACCCTCGTCGAGTGCCCCGACTGCTCGATGATCTTCGAGAACCCCCGGTTCCCCGACGAGGCGATCCTGGCGGGCTATCTCGCCTCCGAGGAGGGCGGGCACGACAGCCAATACCCGATGCGCGTGGAGAGCTTCTATCGCGCCCTCGTGCGGCTCAAGGAGCACCTGCCCCCGCCGGGTGCGCGCGTGCTGGACATCGGCACCGCAGGCGGCGCGTTTCTCGACGCGGCGACGCGCTACGGCTACGACGCCCACGGCCTGGAGCCGTCGCGGGACCTCACCGAGCGCGGCAAGAAGCGCGGCCTCAAGATCGAGCAGGGCACCATCGCGGACCACTCCCTTCCCCCCGGCTCGTTCGACATGGTGTGCCTCTGGGATGTCATCGAGCATCTCACCGACCCCAAGGCGGATCTCGAGCGCATCCGGCCGCTGCTAAAGCCCGACGGCGTCTTCCTGGTGAATTTCCCCGACATCGGCACCACGCAGGCCAGGCTCTCCGGCAAGCGCTTCTGGTGGATCCTCTCGGTCCACCTGCACCACTTCACGCGCAGGACGATGGCCGACATCATGCAGCGCACGGGCTACGAGCCGTTCCACTTCCGCCGCTACTGGCAGACGCTGCAGTTCGGCTACCTCGAGGACATGGCGGCAAGGCTCAACATACCGCTCACGGCCTTCATCGCGCGGCACACGCCGCGGTTCATCCGCGAGATCCCGATGCCTTACTACGCCAGCCAGACCACGGCCCTCGCGCGGGTGAAGCGATGACGGTCTACATCCTCGGTGGAGGTCCCGCCGGCCTCGCCCTCGCCGACGCGCTGGCCGAGGCGGGCGGGCCGCGCTTCGTGCTGGTGGAACGCGATAACCAGCTCGGCGGCCTCGCGCGCACCCTCGAATGGGAGAACCGCGGCGCGCACGACCTCGGGCCGCACAAGATCTTCTCGCTGGACCAGGCGCTCACCGCGCGCGTGCGCTCGCTGCTGCCGGCCGACGGGTGGATCACCCGGCCCAAGGCGAGCCGCATCTACATGCGCGGCCACATGCTGCCCTACCCGCCCTCGCCGCTTTCGCTCGGGAAGGTATTCGGCTGGGCACCCTTCGTGGGCATGGTGTGGGATTACGGCTGGGCGCGCATCCGCAGCCTCCTCGGCAGGGCCGCGCCACGGACGTTCGAGGAGGACCTGGCCGGCCGCGTCGGCCGCGGCCTCTACGAAGCGCTCTTCAAGCCCATTGCGCTCAAGCTCTGGGGCGACCCGGTGAACCTAGACGTGAAGCTCTCCGCCGGGCGCGTGCAGACGCCGCCGCTGATGGAACTGATCGCGCGCACGCTGGGCCTTTCGAAGAAGAGCCAGTTCGAGGCCCTCGAGTTCGAGTACCCGAAGGGCGGCCTGCAACGCATCTGGGACGCCATCCATCGCAAAGCCCAGCCGCACGGGGAGTTTCTCCTCGGCACGGAAGTGACGAAGATCGAGGTAGCCGGCGGCCGGATCGCCCGGCTTGGCCTTCGCGACCGGGCCGGCGGCGCCGAACGCGTCATCGACCTCGGTCCGGACGACTTCGTGATGTCGAGCATCCCCCTCGGGCGCCTGCTCGTGCTGATGGGCGATGCGGTGGACAACGGCGTCCGCGAACGGGCGGCGGACGTGCTCCGGCTCAACGACCTCATCCTCGTCTTCCTGCACGTCGACACGCCGAGCCTCTTCGAGGATTCGTGGATCTTCGTGCCGGACCCCGCCGTGGTCTTCCACCGGATCTCGGAGCAGGAATCGTTCGACCCGGGCATGACGGGCAACGGCAGCATCGTCTGCTGCGAGGTGATGGACAACGAGACGCGGCCGATGATGGAGCTCGCCGACGAGGAACTGGTGAAGCGCGTCGAGGAGGGGCTGCGCTCGATGGGCTACCGGTTCGACGCCGGGGCCTCGCGCGTGATCCGGCTGCGCTCGTCGTACCCGGTTTTCCGCCCGGGGTTCGAGGGCGCGCTCACGGACGTGCTGGCCACGCTGGATTCGATCGGCAACTTCCGCACCCTCGGCCGGCAGGGCGCCTTCAACTACATCGGCACCTTGGACGCCATGGACATCGGCTACGGCGCGGCGCGCTGGTACCTGGCGCGCAAGCCCGGCGCCCCCGATGGCTGGCAATCCGAGCGCGAGCGCACGCGGCACTACCCGGTCCTCGACTGACCCGCCATGGCGCGCTACCTGCTCGTCTCGCCGCGCATCGCGGTCCAGAAGAGCGATTTCCTCGGCTCGGGGGTTCCGTACTGGCCCATGGAACTGGCCGTTTTCGCGGCGTTCCTGCGCGATCGCGGCGACGAGGTCACCGTGTTCGACCTCTTCGGCGCTTCCCCGGGCACGCTGGAGGACCGCGGCGACCACTACCTGCAGGGGCAGGCGCTGGGCGAGCGGCTCGGCGAGACGGCTTTCACGGCCGCCGACGCGGTGGTGGTCTATGCGCTCTCGTACATGTCGCATCGCGAGCTGCTCGCACTCTGCTCGGAGATCCGGGCGCGCCGGCCCGAAGTGCCCCTGGCGGTGCTGGAGAATTCGCAGGCAGTGACCGCCTACGGCCTCGACTCCGTCGCGGGCGAGCTCCTCGCCTCGGGCGCGGACCTCCTGATCTGCGGCGAGGCGTACTGGAACTGGGCCGAGCTGCGCGACTGCCTGATGCGGCGTGGCGCGATGCCCGTGCCGGAGAACGCGATCTCCGCGAGCCGCGTGGCCGGCATGCATCGCCGCATCGAGAAGGAGCCGAGCTATCCCGTGCCTGCATGGGACCTCTTCCCCATCGCGAACTACTGGCGCCTGCCCTATTCCCACGGACCGAAGACGGCCCGGTACCTGCCGGTGCTCACTTCCCGCGGCTGCCCCTATCCGTGCGACTTCTGCGTCGTGCCGGAGACGAACAACCAGCGCTGGCGCCCGCGCACTCCGAAGGAGGTGGTCGACGAGCTGGTGGCCCTGCGCGACCGCTTTGATGTGCACGATTTCCAGATCGAGGACCTCAACCCCACGGTGCGCGGCGACCGCTGGCGCGCGGTGTGCGAGGAGTTGGTGAGGCGCGAGGCCGGCATCCGGTTCTATTTCGTGAGCGGCACGAAGGCCGAGACGGTGAAGGTGGAGGACGTGCCGCTCCTCGCGCGGGCCGGCTGCCGCTATATTTCGATCAGCCCGGAGTCCGGCAGCCCCCGGCTCATGAAGGTGATCGGCAAGCGCTTCGACCACGCCCACGGGCTGGAGCTCGCGCGCGCGTGCCATCGCGAGGGGATCGCTATGCAGGCGTGCTTCCTCGTGGGGCACCCCGACGAGACCGAGGCGGATTTCGAGGCCTCGCGCGCCTACCTTCGCGACCTCGTGCGCGCCGGCGCCGACGAGGTCGCCATCTTCGTCGTGGCCCCCCTCGCGGGCAGCACCCTCTTCAAGCGCAAGACCATCCCGATCGTCGAGCAGGGCGCCCTCGTGAGCTTCAGCCCGAAGGGCCGGCTCGACTGGGAGACGGTATCCTTGCGCCGCAAGACGCTCATCCGCATCTTCTTCATCGAGAAACTCAAGCGCGGCGGCGCGCTCTGGATGCAGGGCCTTCGCGCATTGTTCGGCACCCCCCGCACGAAGATGGAAAACCTTCCGCGACGAGTCGGCTACCTTCTCTGGCGCATCGCCCTGCACCGCCTGCGCGGGGCGGGCGGCTGATGGCGCGGCCAATGCGCACGGCGGCCATCATTCCCTGCTTCAACGAGGAACGCGCCGTGGCCGGCGTCGTGGCGGAGCTGCGCGCCTTCGACCCGGCCATCGTCACCGTGGTGGTGGACGACGGCTCCTCCGACGCAACGGCCCGCGTGGCGCGCGAGACGAGCCTGGTCATCCGGCTTCCCGTCAACCTCGGCATAGGCGGCGCGGTGCAGACGGGCATCCGGTACGCCGCGCGCCACGACTTCGACGCGTGCATCCAGGTCGATGGGGATGCGCAGCACGTGGCGGGCGAGATCGCCGCCCTGCTCAAGGTCCGGGCCGAGACGGGCGCGAGCCTTGTCATTGGATCGCGCTTCATCGGCGAGGGGAGCTTCCGCTCGACGGCGATGCGCCGGGTCGGGATCGGCCTCATCGCCTCCACGCTCGCCACGCTCTTCGGGGTACGGGTCACGGACCCCACGAGCGGGTTCCGCCTGATGGACCGCCGCGCGATCGCGCTCTTCGCGGAACACTATCCGCAGGACTTCCCCGAGCCCGTTTCCATCGCCGTGGCGGTGGAGCATGGCCTCTCCGTCGCCGAGGCACCTGTGTCGATGCGCGAGCGCGTCCACGGCACCAGCTCGCTGGCAGGGCTTCGCTCGGCCGCCTACATGTTCCGGGTGATAGGCTATCTCGTCCTCGTGCGGCTGAAGAGGTTCCTGTGACGCCTGCCCACCCGCTCTCCCCCGCGACGATCACCTTCGTGGTCGTGTTCGCGATCGTCTACATGGCGGTGCTGCTCCGCAACGCGATCCGCGACGAGCTGGACCTCTACGACCTCGTCCTGCTCTCCGCCGTGGGCGCCATCCCGCTCGCGTTCGTGCTGCTGCCAGCCCTGGCCGAGGAAGCGTCCCTGCTCATCGGCGTCCAGTTTCCGTTCATCCTGCTGTTCGGCGGGTTGTTCCTCTTCGCCTTCCTCGGGCTGTACCGCCTCCTCCACGCCTACGCAAAGCTCCACCGGCAGGTACGCGTGCTCACCCAGGAAGTGGCGCTGCTTTCCTCGCGGCTCGAGGGCGCCGACGCGGGCCGGTCGCCGCCGGCGTCGCAATAGGACCGCCGCAGGCCATGGACCGGGAACTCGAGGCCACCCGCGCCCTGCTGTTCGCCGTCTTCGGGGACGAGAGGTACCGGTCCCTCGACTACCTCGAGTGGCTGTACGCGAAGGCGCCCGAGGGCCGCCAGATCGAGTGCAACGAGGACGACGCCGAAGGGCGCATCGGCCATTACGTGGTGGTGCCCCAGACGTACCACAGGGCCGGCGCCGAGCAGGTCATGGCGCTCTCGCTCAATACGGCCGTCGCACCGCGCGCGCAGGGTCGCGGCCTGTTCACGCGGCTCGCGTCGGCGACCTATGGCACAGGCTCGCAAGCGCGCGGGACGAAGGCCGTCATCGGCGTGGCCAACGCCAACTCGACCCCGGGATTCCTGGGGAAGCTGGGGTTCACGCTGCTCGGGCCGCTGCCTGTCGTCGTGGGCTACCGGCTGTGGCCCCGCGCCGGGGGAGTTGAAACCTTCGAGGCGGATGCCGGCTTCGCGGCCAGCGAATCCTTCCGGCAGGTCGTGGGCCGTCTCGATCTCGATCCGTGCGAGGAAGGCTGGAGCCAGAAATGGACGGCGGAGAAACTCGCGTGGCGCCTGTCGTCGCCGATCGGCCGGTACCGGCTCCATGTCTCGCCCGACGGCGCCATGGTCACGACGACGGAACGCGTCGGGGGGTTCACGCTCGTGATCGTGCTGAAGGCCTTTTGCCGCCTCGGCATCTCCGAGCTCGAGGCGGCGCCACTGCTGTCCGCTGCGTGCCGCTCGCACGGGACAGGGCTCTACCTGTACGCGGGCTTCAATTCGCGAATCCGGATCCGCGGGATCCCGGCCCCGAGGCGCTTCCTGCCTTCCCCCCTGAACCTGATTTACCGCCCATTGAGCGACGACGCGGTTCCCGCCGGGGACTTCAAGCTGGCGACCTTCGAGTTCCTCGACTTCGACCCGTACTAGCTTGCCGGTTGCGCCCGGCCACGGGCCTCGAGAATCGTGCCGATCGGCGCGAACCGGTGGTCCGCGATGAGCCGTCGCAGCTTGCCGGCAACGGCACCGAGGTTGGCGTACTGGACGAAGCGCCTGACGGGCGGCATCGGGATCCGGGGATATTCCACCTCGATCTCCCAGGTATGCGTGTAGAACACGAGGGGCACGCCCTGGCGGTTCAGGTGCCCCACGTAGGCCCGGTAAAGGGGGTAGGGCATCATGCGGAAGAAGAAACCACCGTTCGACGGGAGGTTCCTGCCGCCCGCGCGAAGCGCGTTGGGGGCCACCTCCACGAGGCCCGGCCGGACCTCGCTCACGGGCACCGTCGCGTGCAGCAGGGAGCTGTCGTAGCGATGCCCCGCCTGCAGCACCACGTCGAGGGCCCATTCGTCCTCGCGGCGGATGGAATAGCCGGGCGCGCGAAAGCCGTGCACCGACGCCCCGATGGCCTGTTCCAGCGAGTCCTTGGACCGCTTCACGTCCTCCGCGAATTCCCCCGGGGCCTGGCGGAACACCTCGGTGTGCCAGTAGCTGTGGCTGCCGATCTCGTGCCCCTGGGCCGCGATGCGGCGCACCAGCGCGGGGTCGCGCTCCGCGATCCAGCCCACGACGAAAAAGGTCGCCTTCGCGCCGGATTCCGCCAGCAGGTCCAGCGACCGGTCGACCATCGCCGAGATCCGAGACTCGAGGCGCGGCCAGTCGGCGCGCGTGATGTTGCCGCTTCCATAGAAGACCTGGAACCAGTCCTCGGTGTCGATGGTGAGCGCGTTGGTGATGGGGCCTTCCATGGGAGCCCGATTCTATCGCACGGCGGCCCGGCGGCAGGCAGGCGGGGATGCCCCGTTTGGTAGACTGCCCTTCGACTTTTCCGGGCCGGTTCCCTTGAAAGCGCTCCTGCGTCTACTCGTCTCCGCGGCCATCCTCGCGTTCCTGGTCCGCAAGTTCGGCGCCGCCGAAGTGATGTCCCGTCTCCTGGCTTCCGATTGGCGCTGGGTGGTCGCCGGGCTCGCGGCGTTCAGCGTGGGGCAACTCGTCTCTTCGCTGCGTTTCGTTTGGGCGTTGGAAAGCCTCGGCCGCCGCATCGGCTTCGGGGAATCCACCCGGGTTCACTACGTGGGGCTCTGGTTCAACCAGGTGCTTCCGACCAGCATGGGCGGGGACGTCGTGAAGGTCCTGCTGCTGAAACCCGCGTACGGCATGAGCCGCGCCGTGCGGGCCACGCTGCTCGACCGCCTCTCGGGCTATCTCTTCCTCGCTTTCGCGATGGCACTCTGCCTGCCGCTGTACTTCGGCCACTTTCCCTCACCCTACCCGGGCTGGTTCGCCGCCACCGTTGCCTTCGGCACCGCAGCAGGCGTTGCGGTGCTGGTAGCGGGGGCGAGGTCGGGACCCGTCCGCCGACGGTTCCCGGCCCGGGTTCGCGGAATCCTGCTGTTCATCCTCGACATCCCCCGCTTCCTTCGAGGTGGATACCTGTGGCGCCAGCTCGGGTCGTCGGCGGTCGTGCACCTGTCCGGCGTCGCCTCGTTCTGGGCCTTGTCGACCTCGCTTGGCGTCCATGCGACCTTCGTGGAGCACCTGCTCCTGGTGCCGCTCATCTTCCTGGTCGCGCTCGTGCCCGTTTCCTTCGCCGGGTGGGGCCTTCGCGAAACGGGCGCCATCGGGCTCTACGGGCTTGTCGGCATCGCGGCGACGGATGCGCTGGCCGTGTCGCTTCTTTTCGGGTTCGTGCTCGTCCTGGCGGCCTTGCCGGGGGGCGTTGCCTGGCTGCTTTCACCCCGCAAACCGGGCAATTTCCGGTCGAAGCAAGCCGCCGGCACCTGACCTGCCGCGGGCGTGGGTACCCCCTCTGCCCTAGTCTTTCCGCCCCCCCCGACTTCGGCCAGCCCCCTCGGAATGCCGGATGTCGCCGAAAAGCGACGAGGTTTTCCTTGAAAAACCCTTCCTAAGTTGTTAATTTCAAGAAAACTTTTTCGGGAGAAACCCTTCCCTTTTCCGGCCGAATCCAGCGTAAAATATTCACCATGAACTTCCACCCAGTGCCCCGTGCCTCAGGAGGTCCCCCAGAATGACATTCTTCAGATCGCAAGCGCTCTTGTTCAGCATCGCTCTTGCACTCCTCGCGCCGGCGGTCCACGCAGGTCCCGCAACCCAGCTAGTTCTGACCGTCCCCGGCAGCGCCACCGCAGGCGCGCCCATCAGCATCATCTTGGAGGCCAAGGATTCCAGCGGCCTGCCCGACCCCACCTATACGGGGACCGTGACTTTCACGACCAACGACCAGCTCGGCTCCGTGCCGAATCCCTACACGTTCACCGGCGCGGACGCCGGGGTCAAGACTTTCGCTTCGGGAGTCACTTTCCGGACCGCCGGGCCGCACACCCTTACCGCCTTCAGCAACGCGATTCCGCCGCTGACGGTCACCAGTTCGACCATCACTGTCACCGGTGGGGCTGCGGCCTCGCTCACCGTGAACGCCCCGTCCACCGCGAGCAACGGTCTCGCCTTCGACGTGACGGTCACCGCCAAGGACGTCTACGGCAACACCTCGCCGGGATACGCCGGCACGGTCCAGCTCACGAGCACGGACGGCGCGGCCACGCTGCCCACCGCGACCGCCCTTAACGGCGGTTCCAAGGT
>JAMPXV010000136.1 GCA_023700985.1 Lysobacter sp. | reverse complement strand
CGGCGAGGTCAGTGCAACAATTGCTGAATAGACCGGTTCTGTAGAACCGTCCCAAAAAGGCTCTGTAGAACCGTCCCAATAAAGGGATCTGACCCCTTTTTCCTGGCCGGTCAGGCGACCACCACGCGGTTGCGCCCCGCGCGCTTGGCGGCGTAGAGGGCCTCGTCGGCGCGCGCGATGAGCGACTCGGCGGTGTCGACCCCCGCTTCGCAGGCGGCCGCGCCGATGCTCGCCGTGACCGAAAGCGTCGCGCCGCCCGGAATTCCCACGGGCTCGCGCGCCACGCATTGCCTGAGCCGTTCCGCCAGCTCGGCGATCGCCGCGGCCGGCGTGTGCGGCAGGACGATCATGAATTCCTCGCCGCCGTAGCGCGCGACCACGTCGCCCGTCCGGCAGTCGGCGCGGATGCGCGCGGCCACGGCCTTCAGGACCGCGTCGCCCGCGAGGTGCCCGTGGGTGTCGTTCACCTTCTTGAAGAAGTCGATGTCCACCATCATGAGCGACACCGGTATCCCGTGCCGCCGGGCCACGTAGAGCGCCTCCTCGAGCCTCACGAGGCCGTGGCGCTTGTTGGCGAGCCCCGTGAGCCCGTCGGTGATCGACTGCGTGAAGTTCATCGCGTTGTCGAGCGCGAGGCCGATGTGGACGGAGAGGTTGTCGAGCAGGGCCTCTTCGGGCGGCGCCATCTGCGCGGCATGGCTCGCCACGACGATGCCGGCCAGCCGGCCGCGGTGCTCCAGCGGGAGCACGAGGTAGTGGGAATCCCCGACCAGCGCGCGCACCGCCCGGCGCTCCTTGCAGGCCTCGCGCACGAGTTGCGGCGGCACGCCCGGCAGCGCCGCCTCGATGCCTCCCCCGTTTCCCGTGAGGATCGCGCCAAGGTCTCCGCCCCCCGAGAAGACCTCGTCGCCCGCGGCAACGTCCAGGATCTCCGTCGACCAGCTGTTGTCGGCCGCCTCCACGCAGAAGAGCAGCCTCTGGAAGTGCATGCGCTCGCGCAGCACCTTGAGCACCGCGCCGCGCACCTGCACGACCTCCAGGTTCTGGCTCACCTCGACCACGAGGCTGTAGAGAAGCTCCATCTCGCGCCGGCTTCCCTCGATCCGGTCGACCTGTTCCTGGATGCGGCCGGCCATGCGGTTGAACTCGCCGGTGAGCCGGCCCAGCTCGTCGTCGCGGCGAACGACGATCCGCGAGGCGAGGTTGCCGGCCCCCAGCTCCCGCGACGAACGCGTGAGGTCGCCGATGGGTCCGTGCACGAGCGAGCGCATCAGGAAATGGAGCAACAGCGCCATGCCCGCGGCGGCGACCGCGCCGATGGCAAGCAGCAGCCGCTCGCGCTCGCGCGCCGCCGCCTCCGGGCCGGACAGGTCGAAGTCGATCGCGATCATGCCGCGGAAGGTCTCGTCTTCCACGTGGCACTTCATGCAGGCCGGCTGCTTCTCGATCGCCCCGACCACGCGCAGCAGACGCGCCCCGCCTTCGCTGCGCAGGACCGAAGACGGGAAGCGGCGCATCCCGGCCCCGTGGCAGTCGACGCACTCCGGGTCCGTCTCGCGCGAGAAGCGATGGCCCTCGAGCGAGGCATCCGTGGTCGCCTTCACGCGACCGTCGCGCGCGAGGACGAGGATCCGGCGGGCCCCGACGGCGGCCTGCAATTCGCGCGAAACCTCCGTCACGTCGCGCCAGACGCCGGCGCCGCCACCGGCCAGCATGCGCTCCGACAGGGCACGCCCCACCATGCGCGAGACCTGCCCGGCATGCTCGCGGTGCTGCTCCTCGAAGCGGCGGTGCTCCTGGCGGCCGATCCAGGCGCCCGCCAGCGCGAGCGCCACCACGAGCACGAGGACGACGCCCGCCCCCAGCCGCACGGCGAGCCGTTGGTGCCATGGCAGGGAGGGAGTGCCGGCCTGTCGGTCGCTCAAGGATGGCCCGGGGCTGGGAAGTGCGGCGATTCTATGCCACCCCCTCCCCGAAAGGAACGGGATTGTTACCATCGCGGAAACTTCAGCGCGGGAGGCGGCGGTGGCGGCAATTCGACGGATGGCCCTGGGCGCTGTCGCCCTCGCCGCAGCCGCCAGCCTGGCGGCGCCGGGCCTTGCTGTCGCCGGCAAGCACCGATCGGATCCCCCCGTGCGCCAGCCGATGCTCATCCAGCCGATTCCCGAATCGGAACTGCGCCCCGCGGCGCCGCGCGTGCCCGTCGAGCCGGTTCCGACCCGGCGGCCAGCCGCCCCCGCGCCTGGCCAGGACCGCTTCTACGACGCTTCCGCCCCGGGCATGCCGCGCCTGCAGAGGGCGAACGAGGCGCTCGCGGGCTTTCCGGTGGATCGCGCGGGATTCGTGGACTGGGTCCGCGCCCTGGGAGAGAAGCGGATCGCGCCGCGCGCCGGCGTCGGGCCGGTGCCCGACCCCGCTCCCCACGACCTCGACGTGGTGATGCGCAACACGAAGGAGATGCCGTGGGTGCGCTTCCCGCACCTCGCGCACTCGCAGTGGCTGGATTGCGCGAGCTGCCATCCCGCGCCGTTCGCCGAAAAGGCAGGCGCGGCGACGATCACGATGGAGCGGATATTCCGGGGGGAGGCCTGCGGAATGTGCCACGGCAAGGTGGCCTTCCCGGCGTGGAACCAGTGCGAGCGATGCCACAGCGTCGCCAGCGCGGGCACGACCGGCGCCGCGGCCGGCGGGCGCTGAGCGCGGCCGGGAACCGCGCGCGCCTACTTCTCGATCAGGTGCTTCTTGTCCTTGACGCCCTTCCAGTCGTCGGCGTCCGCGGGCGCGTCCTTGCGCTCGACGATGGGCTTCCAGGTCCTGCAGAGCTCCGCGTTCAGGGCGATGAACTCCTTCTGGTCGGCGGGGACGTCGTCCTCGGCGAAGATCGCCTCCACCGGGCACTCGGCGACGCACAGCGTGCAGTCGATGCACTCGTCGGGGTCGATCACCAGCATGTTCGGCCCCTCGCGGAAGCAGTCCACGGGGCACACGTCGACACAGTCGGTGTACTTGCACTTTACGCAGGACTCGGTGACCACGTACGTCATGAATCGGGACCTTTCGGGATCGTGCGGGCGCGCCGCGAGAAAGCCGGTGATTTTACCAGATCGTCGCGCCGTTCTCCTCCCGTTGCCAGCGCCTTCCGCCGCGGGCCCGTTTTGCCTGCCCGGTCCGGTTTAGGCTACGATCCTCACCCATCCGCAGCGCCATGCCGCCGCCCGCGGCCCTGACCGGCGCGCCATCCCGACAACGAAAAGAGGCAACCGTGAGCGACAACATCATCCAGGTGACGGACGATTCCTTCGACCAGGAAGTCCTGAAGAGCGCCACACCGGTGCTCGTCGACTACTGGGCCGAATGGTGCGGGCCGTGCAAGATGATCGCCCCCGCCCTGGAACAGATCGCCCAGGAGTACGCCGGCCGCCTGAGGGTGGCCAAGCTCAACATCGACGAGAACCAGGCCACCCCGCCCAAGTTCGGCATCCGGGGCATCCCGACGCTCATGCTGTTCAAGAACGGCAACGTCGAGGCCACCAAGGTCGGCGCCCTCTCGAAGACGCAGCTCAACGCGTTCATTGACAGCAACATCTGAATCGGGCTACGCTCGACCCGTCCTGGCTGTTGACGCACAGGTTGCCGGCTCGCTCCACGACCACGCCGCCGCACCCCCACCCGCAGCACCCTCCGCAGCCAGGTAACAACTCCCCCGATTCCCAAGGCCCGCGCACCCTGCGCGGGCCGGCTCTACATACCCAGCGACATTCCCAGCCCACGCCCCGCGCATGTACCTTTCAGACCTGAAGCTGAAACACGTCTCCGAGCTCCTCGAGATGGCCACGGAGCTCGAGGGCGCCAACCGCCTTCGCAAGCAGGAACTCATCTTCGCCCTCCTCAAGGCCCAGGCCAAGAAGGGCGAGGCGATCTTCGGCGACGGCACTCTCGAGGTTCTCCAGGACGGCTTCGGCTTCCTGCGCTCTCCCGACACGAGCTACCTCGCGGGGCCGGACGACATCTACGTCTCGCCCTCGCAGATCCGCCGCTTCAACCTGCACACGGGCGACTCCATCGAGGGCGAGATCCGCACGCCCAAGGACGGGGAGCGCTACTTCGCCCTGGTGAAGGTCGACAAGGTGAACGGGGAGCCCCCGGAGAACGCCAAGTCCAAGATCCTCTTCGAGAACCTCACGCCGCTTCACCCGGACAAGCCGCTCAAGCTCGAGCGCGAGATCAAGGCGGAGGAGAACCTCACGGGGCGCGTCATCGACATCATGGCGCCCATCGGCAAGGGCCAGCGCGGCCTCATCATCTCGCCGCCCAAGGCCGGCAAGACGGTGCTCATGCAGCACATGGCGCACGCGCTCACCACCAACCACCCCGACATCGTCCTCATCGTGCTGCTCATCGACGAGCGCCCCGAGGAAGTCACGGAGATGAGCCGCACCGTGCGCGGCGAGGTCGTCGCCTCCACCTTCGACGAGCCGGCCACCCGCCACGTGCAGGTCGCCGAGATGGTGATCGAGAAGGCCAAGCGCCTGGTCGAGCACAAGAAGGACGTGGTGATCCTGCTCGATTCCATCACGCGCCTGGCGCGCGCCTACAACACCGTGGTCCCCGCCTCCGGCAAGGTGCTCACCGGGGGCGTCGATTCCAACGCCCTGCAGCGCCCCAAGCGGTTCTTCGGCGCCGCACGGAACGTGGAGGAAGGCGGCTCGCTCACGATCATCGCGACCGCCCTCATCGACACGGGCTCGCGCATGGACGACGTGATCTACGAGGAATTCAAGGGCACCGGCAACATGGAGATCCACCTCGACCGCCGCATGGCCGAGAAGCGGGTCTACCCGGCGATCAACGTGAACCGCTCCGGCACCCGCCGCGAGGAGCTCCTCATCGCCCCGGAAATCCTGCCCAAGGTCTGGATCCTGCGAAAGCTCCTCTACGGCATGGACGAGCTGGAAGCCACCGAATTCCTGATCGACAAGCTGCGGGCCACCAAGAGCAACGACGAGTTCTTCAACTCGATGAAGCGCGGGTGACCTGGGTCGCAACCCACTGATTGGCATAGGATTTGCATTGCGCCCCTGATTCGGCGATAATGCGCGTTTCCCGGCAGCCGGTGCTGGAACCTCCTGATCCCGGCGCCCAGCGAGCGAGAAAGGCGCGACTGACCATGAAAGAAGGCATCCACCCCAACTACCGCGAGGTCGTGTTCCTCGACACGAGCTGCGACTTCGGCTTCGTCACGCGTTCGACCGTCTCCACCAGCGAGACGATCCAGTGGAAGGACGGCAAGGAGTACCCGGTCTACAAGATCGAGATCTCCGCGGAATCCCACCCGTTCTACACGGGCAAGCAGAAGATCGTCGACACCGCCGGCCGCGTCGACAAGTTCAAGAAGCGCTACGCCCGCAAGTCGGCCACGCCGTCCTGAGGCAACGCGCGCGCGACGGGCGCCGAGTAAGCGCCCGCTCGCCTCGACAGGAAAGGCAGCCGCGGCTGCCTTTTTTGTTGCCCCGGCTACAATAGCCCATGCCCCGCCGCCGCCTCGCGGACCGCGCGTGAACCGCGCCGCCGACCCCCTGGCCGACAGTCTCCGGCACCGCATCGCCTGGGACGGCACGCGCACGCCGGTCAAGACCGCCCTCTTCCTGCTGGTCTGCCTCGCGTGGCTGCTGCCGGGGCTGGTGGGCCACGACCCCTGGAAGATCGACGAGGCGCTGGCGCTGGGCGCCGTGGCGGGCATGCTCAAGTCGGGCGACTGGGCGGTGCCGCTGATCGCCGGCGAGCCCTACCTGGAGCGCGCCCCCCTCTTCTTCTGGACGGCGGCCGCCTTCGCGAAGGTTTTCGGCGCCTGGCTGCCCCTGCACGACGCCGCAAGGCTCGCTTCCGGCTTCTTCATGGCGATCACCATGGCCGGCGTGCACGTCGCGGCCAACGCGCTGTATGGGCCGCGCGCCGGGCGGATCGCGGTGCTGCTCCTCATCGGCTGCCTCGGGCTCCTCATCCGGGCCCACGAGATGAACACCGACCTGGCGGGGCTCGCCGGCGTTTCCGTGGGCGTGGCGGGGCTCGCCTACGCGGCGCGGCGCCCCTGGCTGGGCGGCCCGCTCTTCGGCCTGGGCCTTGCCGCCGCCTTCCTGGGCGACGGGCTCCTTCCCGCCCTCCTGGTCGGCACCCTCGCCCTGCTGCTGCCGCTGGCCGGCGAGACCTGGCGCACCCGTCCCTACGCCATTGCCGCGGCCGTCGGGCTCGCCATCGCGGCGGTGGCCGCCTGCGCGTGGCCGATCGTGCTCTCGCAGCGCAACCCCGCCCTGGCCGCCGAGTGGCTGGGAGTGGCGCTCGCGACGCGCTGGTCCGGCGGCGTGACCCGGGGCGCCATCGCCGACCTCGCCTATTTCCCGAAGATCCTGCCCTGGTACGCCTGGCCCGCCCTGCCGCTCGCGGCGTGGTCCGTGTGGCGCGCGCGCCGGAACCTGGCCGCGCGCCTGGACCTGCGCCTGCCGATCGTCGCGAGCCTGCTCTTCTTCGTCGTGCTGACGCTGCTGGCCGAGTCCCGGGAGGCCAACGCGATGCCGATCCTGGTGCCCCTGGTTCTCCTGGGCGTGGCCGAGCTCGACACCCTGCCGCGCGGCGCCGCCAGCGCCCTCGACTGGTTCGGCGTCACCACCTTCGCGCTCATGGCCCTCGTCCTCTGGCTGGGGTTCGCCGCGGCCATGACCGGCAGCCCCGCGGCGATCGCCGACTGGCTGCAGCGCGAGGTGCCGGGCTACGAATACCCGTTCCGCTTCATCCCGTTCGCGCTCGCGACCCTCCTCACCTGCATCTGGACCGTGGTGGTCGCCCGGTCGCTGCGCACGACGCGCCGCGCGGTGGTCAACTGGAGCGCGGGCATCACGATGGTGTGGATGCTCACGATGATGCTGGGGCTGCCGGTCATCGACCAGGCGCGCAGCTACCGCGGCGTGGTGGCGAAGCTCGCGGCCGAGGTCGGCCCTTCGCGCTGCACGATCGGCGCCGGCGTGGGCGACGCCCAGCGCGCGCTCCTCGACTATTTCGCGGGGCTCCGCGTCGTGCCGCCGGACCACCCCTCGGCGGCGACCTGCGACACGCTCCTCGCGCAGGCCACGCGCGGGCGCCTGCCGGCGTTCGACGCCGCGGGCTGGCGCGAGGCCTGGCGCGGCTCGCGCCCGGGCGACCGCACGGAGGCCTTCGTCCTCTTCCGCCGCGGGGGCTGAGCCGCCCGCTACCGCTCGCGGTACAGAAGGCCCGCGCGGATCATCGCCTTCTCGATCTCCACGCCCACGAAGACCACGCTCGAGAGCGCGAAGCACAGGGCGAGCTCCCGCGCCGAGAGCGGCTGCGTGTGGAAGATCCCGTTGAGCCACGGCACGTAGATCACCGCGAGCTGCAGCGCGACCGTGAAGCCCACGGTGGCCGCGAGCGGCAGGTTCGAGAAGACGCCCAGCGAGAAGAGCGACTCGCGCTCCGAGCGGATGGCGAGCACGTGGCCCAGCTGCGAGAGCGCCAGCACCGTGAAGACCATCGTCTGCCAGTGCGCCACCCCGCTCGCGTGGGCCCAGGCCTGCGTGCCCACGCACACGCCGCCCAGCAGCAACCCGACCCACACGATGTGCTGCCACATGCCGCGCGCGAACACGTTCTCCTGCGGCGGGCGGGGCGGGCGGCGCATGAGGCCGCGCTCGGCCGGCTCCACCGCGAGGGCGAGCCCGGGCAGGCCGTCGGTGACGAGGTTCACCCAGAGGATGTGGATCGGCAGCAGCGGGATCGGCAGCCCCAGGAACGGCGCGAGGAAGATCGTCCAGATCTCGCCGAGGTTCCCGGTCATGGCGTAGCGGATGAACTTGCGGATGTTGTCGTAGATCCGCCGGCCCTCGCGCACGGCGGTGACGATGGTCGCGAAGTTGTCGTCCAGCAGCACGAGGTGCGAGGCCTCGCGGGCCACGTCGGTCCCCGACCGGCCCATGGCGATGCCCACGTCGGCGCGGTTGAGCGCGGGCGCGTCGTTCACCCCGTCGCCGGTCATGGCGACGATCTCGCCCCGCGCCTGCAGCGCCTCCACGATGCGGATCTTCTGCTCCGGGTTCACCCGCGCGTAGACGGCCGCGCGGCCGGCGCGCTCGCGCAGGTCCTCCGGCGACAGGCTCGCGAGCTCCGTCCCGTCGATGACCGCCTCGCCCTCGCCCAGGATGCCCAGCGCCCCCGCGATCGCGCGCGCGGTGACCGGGTGGTCGCCGGTGATCATCACCGGCTTGATGCCCGCGGAGACGCACTCGGCGACGGCGGCGGCGGCCTCCTCGCGCGGCGGGTCGATGAGCCCCACCAGCCCGAGGAACGTGAGCCCTTCCTCCACCCTGTCCACGTCGTCGCCCGACGGGAGCCCTTCCCAGCGCCGCGACGCCACGGCCAGCACGCGCAGTCCCTCGGCCGCCATGCGCTCGGCCTCGGCGAGCACCGCGGGCGCATCGATGGCGACCTCCCCCGCGGCCGTGGCGACGCGCGTGCACCTCGGCACGACCGACTCCGGCGCGCCCTTCGTGAGCGCAAGGTGGCCGTCGCCGTCGCGGTGCACCGTGGTCATCCGCTTGCGGTCGGAGTCGAACGGCAGCTCCATCACGCGCGGCATCGCCTCCGCGAGCACCGCCTTTTCGTACCCCGCTTCCCGCGCGGCCGCATGGAGCGCCGTTTCCGTGGGGTCGCCCTGCAGCTCGCCGGAGGCGTCTTCCTCGGCGTCGTTGCAGAGCGCCATCGCCCGCGCGAGCTGCGGCCAGGGTTCCGTTTCCGGCAGCGTGTCCGCCGGCCCCTCGTGGACCGTGCCCGACCAGAGCCGCGCCACGCGCATGCGGTTCTGCGTGAGCGTGCCGGTCTTGTCGGAGCAGATGACGGTCACGGAGCCCAGGGATTCCACGGCGGGCAGCCGGCGCACGAGGGCGTTCCTCTGCGCCATCTTGCCGGCGCCCATCGCCAGCGCCACGGTCACCACCGCGGGCAGCGCCTCGGGGATGGCGGCCACCGCGAGGCTCACCGCCGTGAGGAACATGAGCACGAGCGGCTCGCCGCGCAGCATCCCGGCCGCGAAGACGATGGCGCAGATGCCGAGGGCGGCCAGGGCCAGGCGCCTGCCGAAGTGCGCGAGCCGGCGCTGCAGGGGCGTCTGCCCTTCCGTCGCCGACTGCAGGAGGGTGGCGATGCGGCCCAGCTCCGTGGCCATGCCGGTGGCGGCCACGATGCCGCGGCCGCGGCCGTAGGTGACGATCGTCCCCTTGTAGGCCATGTTCGTGCGGTCGCCGAGCGAGGCTTCGGCCGACGCGAGCGGCTTCACCTGCTTGTCCACGGGCACCGACTCTCCGGTGAGCGCGGCCTCCTGCACCTTCAGTCGCGCGGCCTCCACGAGGCGCAGGTCCGCCGGCACGATGTTGCCCGCCTCGAGCAGCACCAGGTCACCCGGCACGAGGTCGCGCGCCGCGATGTCGGCCACCT
>JAMPXV010000135.1 GCA_023700985.1 Lysobacter sp. | reverse complement strand
GGTCTCCACGCTCAAGGAGGCCGAGCAGTTCCTCGAGCACGGCGTCACCGACATCCTCTACGCCGTGGGCATCGCCCCGGGCAAGCTCGACCACGTCCTCGCGCTGCGCGGCCGCGGCGCGGACCTCGCGGTCGTCGTGGACAGCGTCGAGGCGGCGCGGGCGGTCGCGGAACGCGGCGCGGGGATCCCCGCCCTGATCGAAATCGACTGCGACGGACACCGCGCCGGCGTGAAGCCGGGGCACCCCGTGCTGGCCGACATCGCCAAGGCGCTCGCCCGGGGGGCGCAGCCGCGCGGCGTCATGACCCACGCCGGCGACTCCTACAACTGCCGCTCGACCGCGGCCATCGCCGACATGGCCGAGCAGGAGCGCGGCGCGGTGGTGAAGAGCGCGGCCGTGCTGCGCTCGGCCGGCTTCGCCTGCCCGGTGGTGAGCGTGGGTTCCACGCCCACCGCCACCTTCGCCCGCAGCCTCGAGGGCGTCACCGAGGTGCGCGCCGGGGTCTTCGTCTTCCACGACCTCGTGATGGCGGGCCTGGGCGTCTGCCGCGTCGAGGACATCGCCATTTCCGTGCTCGCCACCGTGATCGGCCACCAGCGCGAGAAGGGCTGGATCATCACCGACGGCGGCTGGATGGCGATGTCGCGCGACCGCGGCACCGCCAGGCAGGCGGTGGACCAGGGATACGGCCTGGTGTGCGACGAGGACGGCCGGCCGCTTGGCGACCTCGTCGTCTCCGATGCCAACCAGGAGCACGGCATCGTGGGCCGGCGCGACGGCGCCGCGCTCGACGTCTCGCGCTATCCTGTCGGCACGCGCCTGCGGATCCTTCCCAACCACGCCTGCGCGACGGCCGCGCAGCACGACGCCTACCACGTGGTGAGGGGCGGCCCCGAGGTCATCGCCCGGTGGGCGCGATTCAGCGGCTGGTAACGGAGAGACGACCATGAGAACGTTCGAATGCCTGAACGCCCCGGGCCTCGCGAAGCCCGCCGGGCACTACTCCCACGCCGTCGTGCACGCCGGCATCGCCTACCTCGCGGGGCAGCTTCCGCACGTGCCGGGCCAGCCCGACCGCAAGCCGGGCACGATCGAGGAGCAGGCGCGCCAGGTGCTGTCCAACATCGACCAGGTGCTCCACGCCTGCGGCTCGCGGCGCGAGCGCGTGCTGCGCTGCACCGTCTACGTCTCCGACATCGCCCACTGGCCGGCGGTGAACAAGGTGTACGCGGAGTTCTTCGGCGAGCACCGGCCGGCGCGCGCGGTGGTCCCGGTGAACGCGCTGCACCACGGCTACGCGATCGAGGTCGAGGTCACGGCCGCCTTGGACGAGTGATGGTCGCCATCGACGACGCGGTCCGCGACCGCGCGGACGCGATGGTCGCCACCCTCCTCGAGTCCGTCCGCATCCCCTCGGTGAGCCTCACCGGCGAGGGCATCGCCGAGGAGGTGGCGTTCCTCACCGCGCGCCTGGAGCACTGGGGCTTCGAGGTGCGGGTCTTCCCGACGGACCGGCAGCCCATCGTCTACGGCGAGATCGGCCCGAAGGACGCCGCCTTCACCTGGCTCAGCTACGGCCACTACGACGTCTACCCGGCCGACGCCGGGGCCGAGGGGTGGAAGACCGACCCCTGGCAGCCCGTCGTCGACGGCGACCGCATCTGGGGCCGCGGCACGGGCGACAACAAGGGCCAGCACCTGGCGCTCCTGCACGC
Source organism: Lysobacter sp. (assembly GCA_023700985.1). Classification (GTDB taxonomy): domain Bacteria; phylum Pseudomonadota; class Gammaproteobacteria; order Burkholderiales; family Usitatibacteraceae; genus FEB-7. The sequence continues at coordinate 7,864 of JAMPXV010000135.1, read as the reverse complement.
CATCGCGCTCTGGCGCGAGACGCGCGGCGAGCTCCCCATCCGCATCAAGGTGATCCTCGAGGGCGACGAGGAGACGGGCAGCCGCCCCCTGCCGGCCTTCGTCGAGAAGCACCGCGACATGCTGCGCGCGGACCTGTGCTGCTACTCCGACGGGCCGATGTTCCCCAACGACCAGCCCGTGCTGCTCATGGGCGTGCGCGGCGTGCTGGGCCTGGAGTTCGCGGCCACGGGCGCGAAGCGCAACCTGCACTCGGGCAACTTCGGCGGCGTGGCCCCCAACCCCACGCTCGACCTCATCCACCTGCTGGCCGAGATGGTGGACCGCGAGGGGCGCCTGCGGGTGCCGGGTGCCGGCTACGCCGACGTCACGGTCACGCCCTCCGAAGCCGCCGCCGTGCAGGCGCTTCCCCTGGACCTCGAGGGCGTCATGGCGAGCATGGGGGTGGCGCCCACCGTGGAGGGCGCGGGCGCGTTCCACGAGCGCCTGATGCTGCGCCCGGCGTTCAACGTCTCCGGCTTCGCCTCCGGCTACACCGGCCCGGGGCACAAGACCATCATCTTCAGGGAAGCGCTCGCCAAGGCCGACATCCGCCTGGTGGGCGGGCAGGACCCGGCCGCGGTGCTCGCGGCCGTGCGCAAGTTCGCGGCGGACCGCGGCTACGCGAACATCGAGATCCGCGAGCTGAAGAGCACGCCCGCCTCGCGCACCTCGCTCGACGACCCGTTCGTGCCGGTCGTGAAGGGTGCGGTGGCGAAGGGCTTCGGCCGCGAGCCGCTGGTCGTGCCGAGCCTGGGCGGGACCACGCCCGACTACGTCTTCACGCGGATCCTGGGCCTGCCGTCGATCGTGGTGCCGCTGGCACCCTACGACGAGAACAACCACGCGCCCAACGAGTCGACCAAGGTGTCGCTGTACCTCGCGGGCATCCGCGCCGGGATGCGGCTCATCGAGGCGCTGGGCGCGCGCTGAAACCGACAGGGAGACCGCCATGAGCAACGCCCTTCGCCTTTCCGAGAAGTGGTTCAAGCGCGGCCTGTGGCTGGTGGCGATCGTGTTCGCCGGCTTCCTCGTCGGTCTCGGCGGCACCATCGTCGGCGACCTCCCGAAGGTGGAGGAGCGCAAGAAGCTCGCCGACTTCATGGACGCGGCGGAGGTCGGGCGCCTGCGCGACGCGATCAAGGACGCCAAGCGCGCCGGCCAGGATGCCCAGGAGGCGCTCGCGCAGGCGCAGCTCAGGCTCAACATCGCGCAGGGCGACAGCCGCGCCGCCACCGACTCGTTCAACGCGTGGCTCGCCACGCGGCGCGCCACGCAGCGCGCCGAGCAGGACCCGGAGCTCATCGGGCGCACCGCCGACGTCGAGCGCCTGCGCAAGCTCCAGCGCGAGGCGCTCGCCGCGGTCGAGGCGCAGCAGAAGGCTTCCCTCGACGCGAGCCAGGCCGCCACGCGCGCCCAGGACCGGCTCGCCGAGCTCGAGCACGCCGCCGGCGAGGAGCTTCGCGCCGCCCAGCGCAGCCAGGAACTGCGCGTCTTCCTGTACCGCCTCGCGGTGACGCTGCCGCTGCTCGCCCTGGCGGGCTGGCTCTTCGCGAAGAAGCGCCACGGCACGTACTGGCCCTTCGTGTGGGGCTTCGCCTTCTTCGCCGCCTTCACCTTCTTCGTGGAGCTGGTGCCCTACCTCCCCTCCTACGGCGGATACGTGCGCTACACCGTGGGGATCGTCATCACCGTCCTCGTGGGCCGGCAGGCGATCCTCGCCATGAACCGCTACCTCGAGCGCCAGAAGCAGGCCGAGGCGATGCCCGACGCGAAGCGCCGCGAGGTGCTGGGCTACGACATGGCCCTCGCGCGCCTGGCCAAGGGCGTCTGCCCGGGCTGCGAGCGCCCGGTGGACCTGAAGAACGAGCGCATCGACTTCTGCCCGCACTGCGGCATCGGGCTCTTCGACCGCTGCGGCGGCTGCAGGGAGAGGAAGAGCGCGTTCTCGCTCTTCTGCCACGCCTGCGGCGCCCCGGCGAGCCGGTCCGCCGCGAGCGCCTGACCCGACACGAACCCGCAACAGGAACACGAGAAACCATGGACTACCGACCCCTGGGCCGCAGCGGCCTGAAAGTCTCCCCCCTCTGCCTGGGCGCCATGATGTTCGGCGACCGCACCGACTACGCGGAGGCCTCGCGCATCGTGGCCTCCGCGCGGGAGGCCGGCGTGAACTTCATCGACACGGCCGACGCGTACGCCAAGGGCGAGTCCGAGAAGATAGTCGGCAAGCTCATCGCCGCCGACCGCGACGACTGGGTGCTCGCCACCAAGGCGGGCGTCCCGGTCGGCGAGGGTCCCAACCAGGGCGGCACCGGCAGGAAGCGCCTGCTGCAGGCCATCGACCAGAGCCTGGACCGCTTGGGCACGGACTACGTGGACATCTACTACCTGCACAAGGACTCGCTCGACATCCCGCTCGAGGAGACGATCGGCACCGTGGGCGACATCCTCGCCTCGGGGAGGGCGCGCTACTTCGGCGTCTCCAACTTCCGCGGCTGGCGCATCGCGGAGGCCGTCCGCGTCTGCGGGGAGCTGGGCGTGGCGAAGCCCGTGGTGTGCCAGCCCTACTACAACGCCATGAACCGCCAGCCCGAGACGGAAGTCCTGCCCGCCTGCCACCACTACGGCATCGGGGTGGCCACCTACAGCCCGGTCGCGCGCGGCGTGCTGGTGGGCAAGTACGCGCCGGGCGTGGCGCCGCCGGAGGACACCCGGGCCGGGCGCAAGGACCGGCGCATGATGCAGACGGAGTTCCGCCCCGAGTCGCTGGAGCTGGCGCAGACCCTCAAGGCCCACGCCGAGAAGAAGGGGATGACCGCCACCGAGTTCGCGGTGAACTGGGTGCTCGCCAACCGCATCGTCACGAGCGTCATCGCGGGCCCGCGCACGCTGGCGCAGTGGGAAGGCTATCTCACCGCCATCGGCAAGCCGTGGGAAGAAGCCGACGAGGCGCTGGTCGACTCGCTCGTCCGCCCGGGGCACCCCTCGACGCCGGGCTACAACGACCCCGCCTATCCCCTCACGGGGCGGCTCGCCGGCTGATCACGCGCCGGCCGGCGGTTGTTCCGCGGCCGCCGCTGCCGGAAGGCCCACCACGCGGTTGCGCCCGGCGCTCTTGGCCTCGTAGAGCCTCGCGTCGGCCGCCGCGAAGACCTTGTCCCAGCCGGTGCCGTCCGCGGGCAGCTCCGCGATGCCCGCGCTCACGGAGATGGCGAGCGGGCGCCCGTCGTGGACCATCGGCACGCGCTCCACCGCCGCGCGCAGCCGCTCCGCCGCGACGGTGGCGCCGCCGGACTGGTGTCCGCACATCAGCACCACGAACTCCTCGCCGCCCAGGCGGCCCAGCACGTCCTCCGTGCGCTTCGCGTCGCCGAGCACCTTGCCCACGTGGCGCAGGAGCGCGTCGCCCACGAGGTGCCCGTGGGCGTCGTTCACCTCCTTGAAGCGGTCCATGTCGAAGACCGCGAGCGCGAAGCCGGTGCCCGTGCGCGACCAGCGCGCCGCCTCCTCGTCGAACCGCGCGAGGATCGCCCGCCGGTTGAGGAGGCCCGTGAGGGAGTCCGTGAACGCCATGTGCGCGATCGCCCACTGGACGAGGCGCACCTCCATCCAGAGCAGGCCGAAGGTGGCCCCCACGCCCACGAGGATCTGCGCGATGGCGAAGGTCGAGACCACCATGTCCAGCCGGTCGCGGTTGACGGGCTCCGCGAGGAGCGGCGGCATCGCGACGATGCGCACCCACCACACCAGGATCGCCGCGGCGAGCACGAAAGCCACGAAGCGCGCCGGGCGCTCGGCGTTCTGCGCCGGGTGCAGCACGAGCATCGCGGTGCCGTACGCGAAGAGCACGGTCGCGATGACGGTCGGCGCGATGATGTTCGCCGCCGCGCTCCATGCGAACGCGAAGTTGCCCGCCGCCAGCACCACGATCGTGGCCGCCACGCCGACCAGGGAAGCCGTCCGGTTCAGGCGCCGCCGCGTGTAGTGGAGCACGCCGTGGATGGTGAGCACCGGGGAGAAGGCGATGAGCGAGTTGCCGATGAAGTTGGCCACGTGCTTCGGCAGCACGATGCCCAGCGTGAAGGCGAGGCCGGCCGCGTACACGACGAGCCCCCACCCCCAGAAGCGCAGGCCGGGCGAGTCCCTCTCGCCGCGCGAGGTCGCCAGGCACAGGGCCCCCAGCAGCACGTGCACGCTGAGGAGCGCGAGGACCAGGAACTGCGCGCGCGACATGGCGGTGCCCGGTCAGGCGGCGGCGACCACCAGGATCTCGATGCGGTAGGCGGGGTTGGCGAGCTTCGCCTCGATGGTGGCGCGCGCGGGCGTGTGGCCCGGCGCCACCCAGCGCTCCCACACCGAGTTCATGGCGGCGAAGTCGCCCATGTCGGGCAGGAAGATCTGCGCGGACAGGATCTTCGACTTGTCGCTGCCCGCCTCGCCCAGCAGCCGGTCGATGGAGGCGAGCACCTCCTCGGTCTGGCCGATGATGTCGCGGGTCATGTCGGAGGCCACCTGGCCCGCGAGGTAGACGGTGCCGTTGTGCACCACCATCTCGGAAAGCCGCTTGGCCACGTGGAATCGCTGGATCGTCATGGAGTCTCCCGGTGCGTCTGGGTTGATGGGGTCATTCGTCGGAGGTGCGCACGCGCGCGGCGAACCCGGCCGCCCCGAGGGCGGCCACGATCTCGCGCACGTGCTCGTGGTTGCGGGTCTTGAGGACGAGGTCCACCTCGGCGTGCTGCACCGCGAGGTGCGTGAAGGCGCGCTGGTGGTGGACCTCCTCGATGTTGGCGTTCTGCTCGGCCAGGCAGGCGGTCACCTTCGCGAGCGACCCCGGGAGGTCGCGCACCTCGACGCGCACGCGCGCCAGGCGCCCGGCGCGCACCATGCCGCGCTCGATGATCTCGGCAAGCATCAGCGGGTCGATGTTGCCGCCGCACAGCACCAGGCCCACCTGGCGGCCCCGGTAGCGCTTCGGGTCGCGAAGCAGGGCGGCCAGGCTCGCCGCGCCCGCGCCCTCGACGACCGTCTTCTCGATCTCCAGGAGCATCACGATGGCCTGCTCGATGTCGCCCTCGTCCACGAGGACCATGTCGGCCACCAGGCGCGCGACGATCTCCCGCGTGATCCGGCCGGGCTCGCGCACGGCGATGCCCTCGGCGATGGTGGAGGCGCCGAAGACGGGCTCCGTGCCGCGCAGCGCGTGGTACATGGAAGGGAAGCGCATCGTCTCGACGCCGATCACCTCGATGGCCGGCTTGAGCGCCTTCGCGGCCGTGGCCATGCCCGAGATGAGCCCGCCGCCGCCCACCGCGACGAGCAGCAGGTCGAGCTGCGGGTGCTCGGCCAGCATCTCGAGGGCGATCGTGCCCTGCCCGGCAATCACCTTCTCGTCGTCGTAGGGGTGCACGAGCGTGAGGCCGCGGCTGCGCTCGAGCGCGAGCGCGTGCTCCTTCGCCTCGTCGAAGTTCTCGCCGTGCAAAATCACCTCCACGCCGTGCTTGCGCGTGTGCTCCACCTTCACGAACGGCGTGTGGCGCGGCATCACGATCACCGCGGGGATGCCGAGGCGCGCCGCGTGGTAGGCCACGCCCTGCGCGTGGTTGCCGGCCGAGCACGCGATGACGCCCTTGGCCGCGGCCGCCGCGTCGAGCGAGGCGAGCTTGTTCAGCGCGCCGCGCTCCTTGAACGACGCGGTGAACTGGTGGTTCTCGAACTTGAGGTAGACCTGCGCGCCCGTGATCTCCGAGAGCGTGCGCGAGTGCAGGCAGGGAGTGTCCACCACCTGCCCCCGGATGGCCTCTGCCGCAGCGCGGATATCGTCGATCGTGACCGTCATGCCGCCATTGTCCCGTAATCAGATTAGGTTTTCTAATCTGATTACGAATCAGGGGCGGGTGAAACGGAAGTCGACCTGGGGCGGCCGGCCGGAGACGAGGTCGGCCAGTGCCGCCCCCGAGCCGCAGGCCATCGTCCAGCCGAGCGTGCCGTGGCCGGTGTTGAGCCAGAGGTTGGGGATGCGCGTGGCACCGACGAGCGGCACGTTGGACGGCGTGGCGGGGCGAAGGCCGGCCCAGTACGTCGGCGCGCTCCATTCGCCCGCCTCGGGGAAGAACGCGCTCGCCCGCTTCACCAGCGCCGCGCAGCGAACCGGGTTCAGGTCGGTGGACCAGCCGGAGAGCTCGGCCGTCCCCGCAATGCGCAGCCGCTCGCCCAGGCGCGTGATCACGATCTTCGCCTCGTCGTCGGTAAGGCTCACCCTCGGCGCCCGGTCGGCACGCGCCACGGCGACGGTGGCCGAGTAGCCCTTGGCCGGATAGATCGGCAGGTCGATGCCCAGGGGCCGCGTGAGGAGCCCGGAGTAGCTGCCCAGCGCCACGACGAAGGCGTCGGCCGCGAGCGTCTCCTCGCCCCGGGGACCAGCGACCACCACGCCCGAGACCTTCTCCGGCGTCGCGCGCAGCCCGCGGATCTCCCGGCCCGCGAGGAAGCGCACGCCCTTCGCCTCGGCGAGCCCGGCCAGGCGCGTCGTGAAGAGATAGGCGTCGCCGGACTCGTCCGACGGCGTCCAGGTCGCGCCCACGAGGCGCGGGGCCGCGTGGGCCAGCGCGGGCTCGATGGCGACGGCCTCCTCCACCGTCCTCTCCATCCGGTCGAGGCCGAGGCGCTGCATCAGGGCGGTGGCCTCGCGTGCGGCCTCGAAGTCCGCGCGGTCGGTGTAGTAGTGCAGGATGCCGCGCGCCGACTCGTCGTAGGAGAGCCCCGTCTGCGCGCGCAGCTCGCGCAGCATCGCGCGCGAGTAGAAGGCCATGGCGAGGATCTGCCTGATGTTGTCGCGCGCGCGCCACGCGGTGCACTCGAGGAGGAAGCGCAGGCCCCACGCCCACTGCGCGGGGTCCATGCGCAGGCGGAAGAGCAGCGGCGCGTCCTCGCGGGAGAGCCAGCGCAGGATCTTCAGGGGTGCGCCCGGGCCGGCCCACGGCTCGGCGTGGCAGACCGAGACCTGGCCGCCGTTGGCGAAGGAGGTCTCCAGGCCGGGGCCCTCGCGGCGCTCGACGACCTCGACCTCGTGGCCCGCCTGCGCCAGGTACCAGGCCGTCGCGGTGCCGACGACGCCCGCACCCAGCACGATGACTTTCATGTTCGTTTCTGGAGTCCCGGAACGGACAAGGGGAGAGGCGCCCACGTTCCCGCGCTTCTCCCCTTGCCCGCCTCTCCTCCCGGAGTTGGCGCGGAATATAGGGAAATGCCCTAGACTTGTCAACGAATGAAGACGCGACTCTTCACCGATCTCGCCGCGTTCGCGCGGGCCGCGTGCACGCACGCGTCGAACCTCGACCGCGAGGTGCCGCTCGTGCCCTTCTACGTGCGCGAGCACGCGGTCGGCTGGCTGCGGCCGTCCTTCGCGGACCTGCTGCGCCGCTGGCCGCACCACTTCGAGGTCACGGCCTCCTACGCGACGCTCCGCGCAAGCCCCGACACCGTCCACGGCCGCACCGCCGCGATGGCCGAGGTGACGGCCGCGCTCGCGAAGGACGGCGTCATCCGCGGCTGGAGGGACGAGCAGGTGAGCATCTCGCACCACTACGCGGCGCCGGAACTGCTGCGCGTCGAGCGCTCGGCCACGCGCCACTTCGGGATGATGGCCTACGGCGCGCACCTCAACGGCTTCACTCGCCGCGGCGGCGAGCCCTTCCTGTGGATCGCGCGGCGCGCGGCCTCGAAGAGCGTGGACCCCGACCGGCTCGACAACCTCGTGGGCGGGCGCATCGCCAGCGGCTACACGGTGGACGAGACCATCCGCAAGGAGGCGTGGGAGGAAGC
>JAMPXV010000134.1 GCA_023700985.1 Lysobacter sp. | reverse complement strand
GCGTCTCGCGCGCGATCCTCTCCTGCTTCTCCGCGTGCACCGCGTCGAGGGTGCGCATGTTGTGCAGGCGGTCGGCGAGCTTGATGAGGATGACGCGCACGTCGCGGGCCATCGCGAGCAGCATCTTCCGGAAGTTCTCGGCCTGCGCGTGCTGCAGGGTGGCGAACTCGATGCGGTCGATCTTCGAGACGCCGTCGACCAGCTCGGCCACGGCCTTGCCGTAGTGGCGCGCGATCTCGGACTTCGTGGTGTGCGTGTCCTCGACCACGTCGTGCAGCAGCGCCGCCATGAGCGCCTGCGGGTCGAGGTGCCACTCGGCGAGGATCTTCGCCACCGCGAGCGGGTGGGTGATGTAGGGCTCGCCGCTCTTGCGGAACTGGCCGGCGTGCGCCGCCCGCGCCGTCTCGTAGGCCCGCTCGATCTGCGCGACGTCCTCGGGCTTGAGGTAGCCGAGGCTCGCGGAGAGCTCGGATGCGTCGGGCCCGGGCGGCGTCGTGCCGGAGCCCTTGAGGCCTCCCGCGACCGCCTGGACGCCGGGGAGGGGCATGGATCAGGTCAGAGGACGGGCGGCGTGGGCGCCGGGGGATTCAGGAGCTCGTGGCCCACCTTGCCGCTGGCGATCTCGCGCAGCGCCACGACCGTAGGCTTGTCGCGGTTGGCCTCCACCAGCGGGGAGGCGCCGAGCGCGATCTGGCGCGCGCGGTTGGTCGCCGCGAGCGTGAGCTCGAAGCGGTTGGGGAAGTACTTGATGCAATCGTCAACCGTGATGCGGGCCATGGGAAGTCCCTTCGTTACCTGAATTCGCCGAGGAGCCGCGCGAGGCGATCGGCACGCCGTTCGCGCGAAAGACGGGCCGCCCGGACCACCGCCTGCAGGTCCGCCACCGCCACGTCGAACTGTTCATTGACAATTATATATTCAAATTCAAGAACATGCGAGATTTCCTCGCGGGCGCTCGCCATGCGCCTCTCGATCGTCTCGGCGGAGTCCTTGCCGCGGGCCGTCAGCCGGCGGCGCAGCTCCGCGAGGGAGGGGGGCAGGATGAAGATCCCGACCATGTTGGGGAAGAGGGCGCGCACCTGCCTCGCCCCCTGCCAGTCGATCTCCAGGAGCACGTCGTGGTCGCCGGCGAGCTCCGCCTCGATCCACCGGCGCGAGGTGCCGTAGTAGTTGCCGTAGACGTTGGCGTGCTCGATGAAGTCGCCCGCGGCGATCATCGACTCGAAGGCCTCGCGCGGCACGAAGTGGTACTCGCGGCCGTCCACCTCGCCCTCTCGCGGCGCGCGCGTGGTGTACGAGACCGACAGGCGCAGGTCGCGCTCGGCGCCCAGCAGCGCGCCCACGAGGCTGGTCTTGCCGGCGCCGGAGGGCGCCACGACGACGAAGAGATCGCCGGACATGTGTTTCAGCTATTCGATATTCTGGACCTGCTCGCGCATCTGCTCGATGAGCACCTTCAGCTCCACCGAGATGCGCGTCATGTCCGAGGACACCGATTTCGAGCCGAGCGTGTTGGCCTCGCGGTTGAGCTCCTGGCAGAGGAAGTCCAGGCGCTTGCCGCAGGCCCCGCCCTTGTCGAGCACGCGCCGGAACTCGGCCACGTGGGCGCCGAGGCGCTCGAGCTCCTCGTCCACGTCGATGCGCGCCGCGTAGAGCACGACCTCCTGCTGGATGCGCTCGTCGGAGGGGGCCGCGGCCGCCTCCGCCAGGCGCGCGGCGAGCTTCTCCCGGTAGGTCTTCATCACCTCGGGCATCAGCGGCTGCGCCTGCGCCACGAGGGCGGCCATCGACTCCAGCCGCTCGCGAAGCACCTGGCCGAGCTTGCCGCCCTCGCGCCGGCGCGTCTGCGTGAGCTCGGCCACGGCCTGCGCGGCGAGCTTCGCGACGTCCTCGCGGATCTGGTCGGCCGCGATCTCGGCGTTGGCGAGGACCCCCGGCCAGTGCAGCACCTCGTTCACGGAAAGCGCGCGCGCCTGCGGGAACACCGCCGCCACCGCCGCACTCGCCTCCGCGAGCGCCGCCATGGCCTTGCCGTCCGGCGAGAGCGAGCGCTCGCCCGCGCCGGCCGGCGTGAAGGTGAGCCGGCAATCGACCTTGCCGCGCGTGAGCCCCGCGGCCACGGCCTCGCGCAGCACCGGCTCGAGGATCCGCAGGTCCTCGGCCATCCGGCACTGGAATTCCAGGTAGCGGTGGTTGACGCTCTTGAGTTCGACCGCCAACTGGCCGCCGGAAACTTCGCGGGTGGCGGCGGCAAAGCCTGTCATGCTGGCGATCATGGCGCGCTCGATGTCCTCGGGAATGGCGGGGGCGGGCGAAAGGCCGGTCAAGGAAAAAATTCCTTTGCGTTCGCGGCTTTACAACCCGAATTCGATTGCCGACAATGCAGCGAATTATAGCGGAACCCCCGCATCCCATGCCCTCGCAGGTGAACCAGCCGTTGCCCGGTGGCTACGTGCTCAACGGCTATCGCATCGACAAGCCCCTCTCCTCCGGCGGGTTCAGCATCGTCTATCTCGCCTACGACGAGCACCAGACGCCGTTCGCGATCAAGGAGTACCTCCCCGCCTCGCTGACGCTGCGCGCCGAAGGCACGGAGGTGCGCATCGACGACCCGGTGGACCTCTCGGCGTTCCGGCACGGGCTCAAGTGCTTCTTCGAGGAGGGGCGCGCGCTCGCGCTCATCTCGCACCCCAACGTGGTGCGCGTGGAGAACTTCTTCCGCGCCAACGAGACGTGCTACATGGTGATGCAGTACGTGCGCGGCCGGACGCTCCAGTTCCACATCCAGCGCCACCGCGCGGAGTTCACCGAGGCCTTCATGCGCCGCATCTTCATCCACCTGATGAACGGGCTGCGCGAGGTGCACGCCAACAAGCTCCTGCACCTGGACATCAAGCCGGCCAACGTCTACATCGCGATGGACGGCCGCCCCGTGCTCCTGGACTTCGGCGCGGCGCGCATCACGCTCTCCGACGAGCCGATGAAGCTGAAGCCGATGTACACCGCGGGCTTCGCCGCGCCCGAGCAGTACAGGTTCGAGCCCGGGAGCGTCGGGCCCTGGAGCGACATCTACTCGGTGGGCGCCACGCTCTACACCTGCATCGCGGGCACGCCGCCGCAGGCGGCCGACGCGCGGCTCGAGAAGGACCGCCTGATCCCGCTGCGCTCCATCGCGCGGCAGCAGTACTCCGAGGAGCTGTACGCGATCGTCGAGACGTGCCTGGAGCTCGACCACCTCCGGCGCCCGCAGACGGCCTTCGAGCTGCAGAAGATGCTGATGACCGACCCGCCGGAAACCGGCCGCAAGGGCTTCTTCGAGACGATCAACAAGCCCTTCTCGAAGCTCTTCACGAAGTAGCCGGTATCCGGGGACGCGATGCGCTTCACCATATTCCAGGACAGCCGGCAGGGCGACCGGTCCGGCAACGAGGACCGGATCGGCTACTCCTACAGCCGGGATGTGCTGCTCATGGTGGCCGCCGACGGCATGGGCGGGCACGAGAAGGGCGAGGTCGCCGCCGAGATCGCGGTGACGGAGGTCACGCGCCTCTTCCAGCAGGAGGCGAGGAACAAGCTGCGCCGCCCCTCCGACTTCCTCGTCTCGGTGATCAACGCGGCGCACCGGGCCATCGTCTCGCACGCCGTGGCCGAGAACCTGCTCGAGTCGCCGCGCACGACCTGCGTGGTGTGCATCGTGCAGGACGGCAAGGCGTGGTGGGCGCACGCCGGCGACTCGCGCCTGTACGTGCTGCGCGGCGGCCGGCTCGCGGCGGCCACCATGGACCACTCGCGCGTGCAGCAGATGGTGGACTCGGGGGTCATCTCGCCCGAGGCGGCGGCCGTGCACCCCGAGCGCAACAAGATCTACAGCTGCCTGGGCGGCGTCGTGCCCCCGGTGATCGCCGTGGGCGGCGAGTTCCCGCTGCAGACGGGCGACACGATCCTCCTTTCCACGGACGGCTTCTGGAGCCAGATCCCGGCCGCCCTCATCGCCACGCTGCTGCGCAAGCAGGACGTCGTGGGCCTCCTGCCCGGGCTCCTCACGGAGGCGCACAAGCGCGCCGGCGGCGAGAGCGACAACCTGTCGGTGGTCGCGATGACCTGGGAATCCCAGGACGACCCGCGCCACGCCGACACCGAGGAGATGCCCACCGAGCGGTTCACCACGTCGTCGAACACCGCGGAGCTGGATCGCCCCGTCGCCTCGGAGGACGTGACCGACGAGGAGATCGAGAAGGCCATCGCCGAGATCCAGGACGCGATCCGCAAGGTTCCCCGCTAGCCCCCGCACGAAAGCCCCCGCCATGCCCCGACTCCAGGACCGCCCCGCGGACCAGCTCCGCCCCGTGCGCATCACGCGCGGCTTCACCCGCCACGCCGAGGGATCGGTGCTCGTCGAGTTCGGCGAGACGCGGGTCCTTTGCACCGCGAGCGTCGAGGAGAAGGTGCCCGGCTTCCTCAAGGGGAAGGGCTCGGGCTGGGTGACGGCCGAGTACGGGATGCTGCCGCGCGCCACCCACACGCGCGGCGCGCGCGAGGCCGCCTCCGGCAAGCAGTCCGGGCGCACGCAGGAGATCCAGCGCCTGGTCGGTCGCGCCTTGCGCTCGGTGGTGGACCTGCCCGCCCTCGGCGAGCGCCAGGTCACGATCGACTGCGACGTGCTGCAGGCCGACGGCGGCACGCGCTGCGCCTCGATCACCGGGGCGATGGTGGCCCTGGCCGACGCGGTCGCCTGGCTCAAGGCCCGCGGCCTCGTCGCGGGCGAGCCGCTGCGCGACTTCGTGGCGGCGGTATCCGTCGGGATCGTGGGGGGCGTGCCTTGCCTCGACCTCGACTACGCCGAGGATTCCTCCTGCGACACCGACATGAACGTCGTCATGACCGGCTCGGGAGGCTTCGTCGAGGTGCAGGGCACCGCCGAGGGCGCGCCGTTCTCGCGGGCCGAGATGGACGCGCTGCTCGCGCTCGCGACGAAGGGCATCGCGGACATCGTGGCGATGCAGAAGGCGTCGCTCGCATGACTCCCCTCACCCCCGGCCCCTCTCCCAAGGGAGAGGGGAGCAGAAGCACCCTCACCCCCGGCCCCGCTCCCAAGGGAGAGGGGAGCAGAATCTCCCTTCTCCCTTGGGAGAAGGGTAGGGGATGAGGGTATGTCCACGCGCATCGTCATCGCCAGCAACAACGAGGGGAAGCTCGCCGAGCTCTCCGCGATCCTGGCTCCCCTGGGCTTCGAGGCCGTGCCGCAGTCCGCGCTCGGCGTCCCCGAGGCCGACGAACCCCACCACACCTTCGTCGAGAACGCGCTGGCCAAGGCGCGCAACTGCGCGCGCCACACGGGGCACGCGGCGCTCGCCGACGATTCCGGCCTGTGCGTCGAGGCGCTCGGCGGCGCACCCGGCGTGCACTCGGCCTATTTCGCCGGCAGGCACGGCACGCGCGCGGAGCGCGACCGCGCCAACAACGCGCTGCTCCTGGAGCGGCTCGAGGGCGTGGCCGACCGCCGCGCCCACTACGCGTGCGTGATCGTCTTCGTGCGCGGCGCCGACGACCCCGAGCCGGTGATCGTCGAGGGCCGCTGGCACGGCGAGATCGCCGATACCGGGCGGGGCGCAGGCGGCTTCGGCTACGACCCCTGCTTCCTGCTGCCCGCCCTCGGGCGCACCGCCGCGGAGCTCTCCCCCGCGGAGAAGAACCGCCTGAGCCACCGCGCCATCGCGGTGTCGCTGCTGGCCGCGCGGCTTCGCGAGGGGCCGTGAGCCCGCCGTGATGCCCGCGACCGCGGCCCTGCCCGGGCGCATCCGCCTCGCGGCGCTGCCGCCGCTCACGCTGTACGTCCACGTGCCGTGGTGCCTGCGCAAGTGCCCGTACTGCGACTTCAACTCCCACGAGGCGCGCGGCGAGGTGCCGGAGTCGCGCTACGTCGACGCGGTCGTGGCCGACCTCGAGGCGAGCGTGCCGCGGGTCTGGGGCCGGCGCGTGCACGCCGTCTTCTTCGGGGGCGGCACGCCCAGCCTCTTCTCCGCGGCGGCCATCGACCGCCTCGTCACGGCCGCGCGCACGCTGCTGCCCGTGGAGCCCGACGCCGAGATCACGCTGGAGGCCAACCCGGGCACCTTCGAGCAGGAGAAGTTCCGCGACTTCCGCGGCGCGGGCGTGAACCGCCTGTCCGTGGGCATCCAGAGCTTCGACGCGCGCCTCCTGGCGGCCATCGGCCGCGTGCACGGCGCGGAGGAGGCCCGGCGCGCGGCCGAGATCGCGATGGCGACCTTCGACAACGTGAACCTCGACCTCATGTACGCGCTGCCCGGGCAGTCGCGCGACGAGGCACTCGCCGACATCCGCGCCGCCATCGCGTTCGCGCCGGCGCACCTGTCGGCCTACCACCTCACGCTGGAGCCCAACACGGTCTTCCACCGCTACCCCCCGACGCTGCCCGACGACGACGAGTCGGCGGCGATGCAGGAGGCGCTCGAGGAGGCGCTGGGGGCCGCGGGGTACGAGAACTACGAGACCTCCGCGTTCGCGAGGCCGGGCCGGCGCTCGCGCCACAACCTCAACTACTGGCGCTTCGGCGACTACCTCGGCGTGGGCGCCGGCGCGCACTCCAAGCTGTCGTATCCCGACCGCGTGGTGCGCGAGGCGCGCCACCGGCAGCCGAAGGCCTACCAGGACCGCGCGCTCGCCGGCGACGCCGTCCAGGAGATGCACGAGGTCGGGCCGCAGGACCTGCCCTTCGAGTTCGCGATGAACGCGCTGCGCCTCGCCGAGGGCTTCGCGCCATCGCTCTTCGCCGAGCGCACCGGGCTTGCGATTTCCGCCATCGAGGGCCCGCTCGCCCGCGCCGAGGCCCTGGGGCTCGTCGAGCGAGACGCCTTCGCGATCCGCCCCACCCTGCGCGGCCGGCGGTTCCTGAACGACCTGCTGGGCCTCTTCCTCGCCGGCCCGGCCCGCGACCCGATCCCGCTCAAACCGGAACGGCCCGGAAAAGGGTAAATTCGGGGGGTCCGGAGGTCGAAGAACCCGCAACCCCCGAAGACCGAAGCGAACCACCCGCTCACACGAAGAGGAACAGCATCGTGCCGAAGTACACCGAATCCATCCATACCCTCGCGCTCGTCGGCCACGGCGGCGCCGGCAAGACCACGCTCGCCGAGGCCCTGCTCTTCAAGTCCGGCGCCATCGCGGCGCCGGGCAGCGTCGAGAAGGGCACGACCGTCTGCGACTTCGACCCCATGGAGAAGGAATACGGGCACTCGCTTGCCTCCTCGCTCGTGAACTTCGGCTGGGAGGAAATGCGCATCCACCTCATCGACACGCCCGGCATGCCCGACTTCGCCGGCCAGTCGATCGCGGCACTCGCGGCCGTGGAGACGGCGGTGGTGGTCATCAACGCGCAGAACGGCATCGAGCTGAACACGTCGCGCATGATGAAGTGGGCGAAGAACCGCGGGCTCTGCCGCATGATCGTGGTGAACAAGATCGACGCGGACAACGTGGACCTGCCGGGCCTGCTGCGCAAGATCCAGGACCACTTCGGCAAGGAGTGCCTGCCCATCAACCTGCCGGCCCACGACCGCAAGGACGTGGTCGACTGCTTCTTCACCCCCGACGGCGACGCCGACTTCGTGGGCGTGAAGGCGGCGCACACGGCGATCATCGAGCAGGTGGTCGAGGTCGACGAGGACCTCATGACCCTCTACCTCGAGCAGGGAGAGGACCTGAAGCCCGAGCAGCTGCACGCGCCGTTCGAGAAGGCGCTGCGCGAGGGGCACCTGGTCCCCGTCTGCTTCACCTCGGCGAAGACGGGCGCGGGCATCCCGCAGTTCCTCGAGATCCTCTCGCGCCTGGCGCCCAACGCGACCGAGGGCAACCCGCCGCCCTTCGTGAAGAGCGAAACCACCGAGGGCGAGGAATTCCACGCGGTGCCGGACCGCACGAAGCACGTCCTGGCCCACGTCTTCAAGATCGTCGTGGACCCGTACGTGGGCAAGGTCGCCTTCTTCCGCGTGCACCAGGGCACCATCACGAAGGATTCCCAGCTCTACATCGGCGAGGGCAAGCGCGCCTTCAAGGTGGGCCACCTCTACACCGTGCAGGGCAAGGAGTACATCGAGGTGAACGAGCTCTTCCCCGGCGACCTGGGCGCCATCGCCAAGGTCGACGAAATCGAGTTCAACGCCGTGCTGCACGATTCCCACGACGAGGACAACATCCGCCTGCGCTCGCTGGACTTCCCGACGCCGATGCACTCCATCGCCGTGGAGACCAAGAAGAAGGGCGACGAGCAGCGCCTCTTCGACGTGCTGCACAAGCTCGAGATCGAGGACCCGTGCCTGTGGATCGAGCGCCACCCCACCACGCACGAGACGGTGGTGCGCGGGCTGGGCGAGCTGCACATGCGCGTGAAGCTCGAGAAGATGGCCGCGCAGTACAAGCTGGACCTCGCGACCAAGCCGCCGAAGATCCCGTACCGCGAGTCGATCACGAAGAAGGCCGAGGGCCACTGCCGGCACAAGAAGCAGACCGGCGGCGCCGGCCAGTTCGGCGAGGTCTTCCTCAAGGTGGAGCCGCTCTCCCGCGGCAGCGGCTTCGAGTTCGTCGACCAGGTGAAGGGCGGCGTGATCCCGACGGTGTTCATCCCCGCCGTGGAGAAGGGCGTGAAGCAGGCGCTCGACATGGGCGTGATCGCCGGCTACCCGGTCGAGGACATCCGCGTCATCGTCTACGACGGCAAGAGCCACCCCGTGGACTCGAAGGAGATCGCGTTCGTGACCGCCGGCAAGAAGGCGGTGATCGACGCCATCCTCAAGGCCGGCGCCATCATCCTGGAGCCGATCGTCAACATCACCATCACGGCGCCCGACCGCTTCGTGGGCGACATGACGAGCGACATCTCGTCGCGCCGCGGCCAGATCACCGGCACGGAGTCCTCGGGCGGCGACCTCATGTCGATCTCCGGGCAGGTGCCGCTTTCGGAAGTGGCCGAGTACCAGTCGCGGCTGCGCTCGGTGACCGGCGGGCAGGGCTCCTACCAGATCGAGTTCAGCCACTACGCGATGGTGCCGCCGCCGACCCAGGCGGCGCTCACCTCGCAGTTCAAGCTGGAGCGCGAGGAAGACTAGCGGGCGGCGGGAAGCCTCGCGAGGACACGAGGCACGACGGCCTCGAGACCGCGCGCGGTGAAGCGCCCGAGCGCGGCCGTCTTTTCGTCGGCGGACAGCGCGTCCCACGGGTGCGCGCTCTCCGCGGCGCCGGCCGTCGTCACCGCCTCCGCCTCGAGGGTGGCTTCCTCGCCCAGCACGGCAAGCGTGCCCAGTTCCACCAGGTTCGCGCGCAGGCACGCGAAGGGCGCGACAAAGCCGGGCGCGCCGGCCTCTCCCGGCTGCGCCGCGGGCATCCTCGTCTCGCGGTCCACGTAGAAACCCAGACCCTCGAGGCGCCCGATGCCGATGGTGCTATCCGCGGTGCGGATGCGCCCCTCGCCGCGGTGCCGCGTGAGAAGCAGCAGGTGCGTGAAGCCCTGCGACAGGAGCAGGGGGCGCACGCGCTCCACCACCTCGCGCAGGCCGCGGTCGCCGGCGACGACGTCCTCGTGGAGGTTGCGCACGGCCGGGTCGCGCGAGCGCACGG
>JAMPXV010000133.1 GCA_023700985.1 Lysobacter sp. | reverse complement strand
GTGTCCTCGAGGATCTTGCGCACGTCCGGGGGCAGGGTCGCCCACTTCTTCGCGCCGACGGTGGCGTAGGCGGGGGTGTAGACGTGGCCGGTCAGCGAGATGAACTTCTGCACTTCCTGGAACTTGGCGCTGGTGATCTGCGTGAACGGGTTCTCCTGGCCGTCCATGACGCCCGTCTGCAGCGCCGTGAACACCTCGGAGAACTTCATCGGGCTGGGGTTGGCGCCGTAGGTCTGGAACATCTTCACGCGCCACTTGCCCTCGGGAACGCGCAGCTTGATCCCCTTGAGGTCCTCGGGCGTGTTGATCGGGCGCTTGTTGTTGGTGATGTGGCGGTAGCCGTTCTCCCACACGGCGATGACCTTGAGGCCCTTCTTCTCGGCGGCCGGGGCGATCATGGGCCAGAAGACCTCCTTCTCGATGCGGGCCATGTGCTTGCGGTCCTTGACCAGGTAGGGCATCTCGAAGACGCCGAAGAGGTCGGCCTCCGAGGACATGACGGTCGAGGGCAGGGCGATGTCCACCGTGCCGAGCTTGAGCTTCTGGACCAGCTCCTTGTCGCCGCCCAGCTGGCTGGAGCCGTAGACGACGACCTTGGCCTTGTTGCCGAGCTTGGCGTTGGCGCGCTTGGCGAACTCATCCGCCGACTGGGCGAAGAGGGAGCCGGGCTCGCCCACGTGGCCGAACTTGATCTCGGTCTGGGCGAGGGTGGGGGTGGCCAGCAGGCAGGCGCAGATTGCGCCCAGCAGGGTGCGGGTTTTCATGAGCATCTCCTCGGATATCGGTTTTATGGGCCGGCAGGCGCTCGGACCACCGGGTTGGCCATAGTCTAGACACATCCCGGCACCGGCGTCGATGACCGCCGCGGGGTGCGCGGTCCCGTACCGCGATACCCCCCCCGCTCGCAGCGTCACGCCGGGTGCCACGGTGTAACGGGCATCGTTACGCGCCCGCTGCCCGCGCACGTCCCGTTGATTCAGGTCAAAAGCGGCCGCCCGGAGGGAGCGGAAAGTGCCTCTCATGTCCGGTACCCCCCTTCCTGAGGAGGCCTCATGAGATTCACCGCCGCAGCCAGCACCCTCGTCCTTGCCGCCGCCACCGCCGCCTGGGCCCACCCCGGCCACGGCGCCGCGGGCGAGGCCCACCATTTCGTCGACCTGCTCGCCCTCGGCGGGATCGCGGTCGTCTTCGCGCTCGTCATGACGGGCCGCCGGAAAGGGGACAAGGACCATGACTGAGACCTTCTATGACGTGCTCCGCCGGCAGGGCATCTCGCGGCGCAGCTTCCTCAAGTTCTGCAGCCTGACCACGGCCTCCCTGGGGCTTTCCCCGACGGTCGCGCCCCAGATCGCGCACGCGCTCGAGAACAAGCCGCGCACCCCGGTCATCTGGATCGAGGGCCTGGAGTGCACCTGCTGCAGCGAGTCCTTCATCCGCTCGGCGCACCCGCTGGCCAAGGACGCGGTGCTCTCGCTCCTGTCGCTCGACTACCACATGACCCTCTCGGCGGCCGCCGGCGAGCAGCTGCGCGCCAACGCCCACGACACCATCGAGAAGTACAAGGGCAAGTACATCCTCGCCGTCGAGGGCAACCCGCCCCTCAACGAGGACGGGATGTACTGCATCTACTACGGCAAGCCCTTCGTCGAGACCCTCAAGAAGTACGCCAAGGACGCCATGGCCGTCGTCGCCTGGGGCTCCTGCGCCTCCTGGGGCTGCGTGCAGGCCGCCAAGCCCAACCCCACGAACGCCGTGCCGATCGACAAGGTGATCACCGACAAGCCGATCATCAAGGTGCCGGGATGCCCGCCCATCGCCGAGGTGATGACGGCGATCGTGACCTACGTGCTCACTTTCGGCCGCATCCCCGAGCTCGACCGCCAGGGCCGGCCGAAGATGTTCTACAGCCAGCGCATCCACGACAAGTGCTACCGCCGCCCGCACTTCGACGCCGGCCAGTTCGTCGAGAAGTGGGACGACGAGGCCGCCCGCGCCGGCTACTGCCTCTACAAGATGGGCTGCAAGGGCCCGACCACCTACAACGCCTGCTCGACCACGCGCTGGAACGAGGGCGTGTCCTTCCCGATCCAGTCGGGCCACGGCTGCATCGGCTGCTCCGAGGACGGCTTCTGGGACAAGGGTTCCTTCTACGACCGGCTGACGAACATCCCGGCGTTCGGGGTCGAGGCCAACGCCGACAAGGTCGGCGCCGTGGCGGCGGGCGTGGTGGGTGCGGCGGTCGTGGCGCACGCCGCGGTCACCGCCATCAAGAAAGCCTCCGAGAAGTCCGGATCCACGAAAGCTGAGGGGAAATAGCCATGGCCGTTCTCGAGACCCAAGGTTTCAAGCTGGACAACAGCGGCAAGCGGATCGTCGTCGATCCGATCTGCCGCATCGAGGGCCACCTGCGCATCGAGTGCAACGTCGACGCGAAGGGCACCATCCAGAACGCCGTCTCCACGGGCACGATGTGGCGCGGCCTCGAGGTGATCCTCAAGGGGCGCGACCCCCGCGACGCGTGGGCGTTCGTCGAGCGCATCTGCGGCGTCTGCACCGGCGTGCACGCGCTCGCCTCGGTGCGCTGCGTCGAGGACGCGCTGAACATCCCGATCCCGGATACCGCCAACATCATCCGGAACCTGATGCATTCCACGCTCTACGCGCAGGACCACCTGGTGCACTTCTACCACCTGCACGCGCTCGACTGGGTGGACGTGGTGTCCGCCCTCAAGGCCGACCCCAAGAAGACCTCGGAGCTCGCGCAGTCGATCTCCAGCTGGCCGAACTCCTCGCCGGGCTACTACCGCGACCTCGCGACGCGCCTCACGAAGTTCGTCGAAAGCGGGCAGCTCGGCCCCTTCCGCAACGGCTACTGGGGCCACCCGGACTACAAGCTGCCGCCGGAGGCCAACCTCATGGCGGTGGGCCACTACCTCGAGGCGCTGGACTTCCAGAAGGAGATCGTGAAGATCCAGACCATCTTCGGCGGCAAGAACCCGCACCCGAACTGGCTGGTGGGCGGGGTTCCGTGCTCGATCAACGTCGACCGCGCGGGCGCGGTGGGCGCGATCAACATGGAACGCCTGAACATGGTGGGCAAGATCATCGACGACACCATCGCCTTCATCGACAACGTCTACATCCCCGACCTGCTGGCGATCGCCTCCTTCTACAAGCACTGGGGCGCCATCGGCAACGGGCTCGCCAGCACCAACCTGCTCTCCTACGGCGAGTTCCCCGACATCGCGAACGACCAGTCCAACAAGTCGCTCCTGATGCCGCGCGGGGCGATCCTGGGCGGCGACCTGAAGAACATCCTCGGCGTGGACCTCAAGGACCCGGCGCAGATCCAGGAGTTCGTCACCCACTCCTGGTACAAGTACGCGGACGAGTCCAAGGGCCTGCACCCGTGGGACGGCGTCACCGAGCCCAACTTCGTGCTGGGCAAGGGCACCAAGGGCTCCAAGACCGACATCCAGGAGATCGACGAGAGCGCCAAGTACTCGTGGGTGAAGAGCCCGCGCTACAAGGGCCAGCCGGTGGAAGTGGGCCCGCTTGCGCGCTACGTGATCGGCTACGCCTCGGGGAACCCCGAGTTCAAGGAGCCGGTGGACATGGTGCTCAAGAAGCTGGACGTGCCCCTCACGGCGCTCTTCTCCACGCTCGGCCGCACCGCCGCGCGCGGGCTGGAGGCCTCGTGGGCCGCCCACAAGATGAAGTACTTCTACGGCAAGCTCATGGCCAACATCAAGGCCGGCAAGCTCGATACCGCCAACGTCGAGAAGTGGGAGCCCTCCACCTGGCCGAAGGAGGCCAAGGGCGCCGGCTTCTGCGAGGCGCCGCGCGGCGCGCTCGGGCACTGGATCAGGATCAAGGACACCAGGATCGACAACTACCAGTGCATCGTGCCGACCACGTGGAACGCGGGCCCCCGCGACGCCAAGAACCAGATCGGCGCCTACGAGGCGAGCCTCATGGGCACGCCGATGGCCAAGCCCGAGCATCCGCTCGAGATCCTGCGCACCATCCACAGCTTCGACCCGTGCCTCGCCTGCGCGAGCCACGTGATCTCGCCGGATGGGCAGGAGCTCGCCAAGGTGCAGGTCCGCTAACCGGAGAAGAACATGTCCATTGACGGAAGGGACCTCAAGTTTCCCAAGTACGTGTGGGAAGCGCCGGTGCGCATCTGGCACTGGGTGATGGCGCTCGCCATGGTGGTGCTGTGCGTGACGGGGTACTTCATCGGTTCCCCGCTGCCCTCGGTGCCGGGCGAGGCCATCGACAGCTACCTCATGGGCTACATCCGCTTCACGCACTTCGCGGCGGCGTACGTCTTCACGGTGATGCTGCTCATGCGCGCCTACTGGGCGGTCGTGGGCAACAAGCACGCGCGCGAGATGTTCCTGGTGCCGCTGTACATGCTGCAGCCTTCCTGGTGGCGCAGCTTCTTCCGGGTCCTGGGTCACTACCTCTTCATCCGGCGCGAGAACGACTGGCACTACGGCCACAACCAGCTCGCCATGGCGGCGATGTTCGGCATGTACCTGCTGGGCAGCGTCTTCATGATCGTCACCGGCTTCGCGATGTACGGCGAGGGCACGGGGATGGGATCGTGGCAGTACAACCTGTTCTCCTCGTGGGTGATCCCGCTCTTCGGGCAGAGCCAGGACGTGCACACGTATCACCACCTCGGGATGTGGTACCTGGTCTGGTTCACGATCGTGCACCTGTACTTCGTGATCCGCGAGGACATCACCTCCGGCCTCACGGTGGTCTCGAGCATGATCAGCGGCTGGCGCGACATCAAGAACTAGCGCCGCCGATGCTCACGCCGGTCATGGGAAAGGGAGGCATTGCGGCGCGCCCCGGGAAACCCCGCGCAGTCGGGGCCGGGCGGCCGCGGGCGCGACGGGAACCCGTACACCCGGGGTATTTCCTGCACACGCGCTACCTGAAGCCGCTGAAGCTCACCCAGCTCGCGCTTGCCGACGCCCTGGGCATCTCCAGGCGGCGGGTCAACGAGCTCATCCGCGGCAAGCGGGGCCTGACGCCGGACACGGCGGTGCGCCTCGCGGCCTACTTCCGCACCGAGCCCGAGTTCTGGATGCAGCTGCAGATCGCCTGGGACGTCCACCAGGCCATGAAGGACCTCAAGGCCGCGCGTACCTGAGCGCTTTGATCGGGTAATCCCGAAAAGGGGGCCAGGCAGAAAAAGGGGTCAGATCCCTTTTATTGGGACGGTTCTACAGAACCGTCCCAATAAAAGGGATCTGACCCCTTTTTCTGCCTGGCCCCCTTTTTCGTTTGCCACGGGTAGGGTTACTTGACCCGTATCAAAAGGGCGTTCTGCGCAGGCCCGAAGATGACTCCGTTGTAACCGCGCGCGTTACAGACGGGGGTCGTTCAAGGATGGACACGCTGGTGATGGGCATCGGGAACGTGCTCTGGGCCGACGAGGGCTTCGGGGTGCGGGCGGTGGCGGCGCTGAACGAGGGTTGGCGCTTCCCGGAATCGGTGACGCTCATGGACGGCGGCACGCAGGGGCTCTACCTGCTGCCGTACGTGCAGGAAGCCCGGCGCATCCTCGTCTTCGACGCCATCGACTACGGGCTCGAGCCCGGCACGCTCCAGATCGTGAAGGACGGCGACATCCCGTCCTACATGGGCGTGGGCAAGATGAGCCTGCACCAGTCGAGCTTCCAGGAGGTGCTGTCCCTGGCCCAGCTGTCGGGACACACGCCGGAGAAGGCCGTGCTGGTGGGAGTGCAGCCGAAGCTCCTCAAGGACTTCGGCGGGAGCCTCACGGACGTGGTCCGCGCGCGGCTTCCCGACGCGCTCGCGGCCGGGCTGCAGGTGCTCGCCGAGTGGGGCGTGGCCGGCACGCCGCGCGGGCCGGGCGATGCCGCGCCGCTCTTCGACGCGAGCCTCGCGATCGAGAAGTACGAGGACGGGCGGCCGAGCGAGGACGCGGCCTGCCGGGTTGGCGACGAGCGCCTGCTCGCCCTGCGCGCCTCGCTGGAGCGCTGACCATGTGCCTGGGCATCCCGATGCAGGTGGTCGAGGTCGCGGGCACCAGCGCCGCGTGGTGCACGGGCCGCAACGGGCGAAGCCTCGTCGACATGACGCTCGTGGGCCCGCAGGTGCCGGGCACCTGGCTCCTCACCTTCGTGGGCTCGGCGCGCGAGGTGATGGCCGAGGAAGCGGCGGCGCGCGTCGACGCGGCCCTCGACGCCCTCAACGCCGTGCTGGAGGGCGACACCGCCTCCATCGACGCCGCGTTCGCCGACCTCGTCTCGCGCGAACCGACCCTTCCCGAACACCTTCGGCCTTCCGGAGAAAAGGGGTCAGATCCCTTTTCCGCGGAAGAAAAGGGATCTGACCCCTTTTTTCGGAATCAGGGAGAAATGACATGACCGCACTGGCGAAGCCGGCCCCCGCCGAGCCGCCGCTCGTCACGCGCCTCGTCGAGCAGCACGGCGCCGCGCGCCTGGACGATGCGTCGTTCGAGGCCTTCGTGGCCGCACCGGGCGAGGCCGCGCTCTTCTTCACCGAGGACCCGGTCCGCTTCCGCGAAGTGACGGACGTGGCGGTGATCCTGCCGGAGCTCGTCGCCGCGGCCTCGCGAGCCTTCCGCATCGGCGTGCTGCCGCCGCCGCTCGCCAACGCGCGGGCCGCCACCTACGGCGTTCGCCGCTGGCCGGCGCTCGTCTTCGTGCGCGGGGGCGGGTGGCTGGGCAACGTCGAGGGCCTGCGCGACTGGAGCGACTACCTCGCCGCCGTCAACGCCCTCCTCGAGGGCGAGACGCACCCGCTGCCGGCACGCGTGATCCCGCTCGCCGCCGCGGGCGCCCCTTCCTGCCACTGACCCGCCGAACGCGATCCCAGGAGCCGCCATGAGAGACTTCCCCATCCCCGTCGTTCCCTTCGGTGCCGGCTCGCAGCCCGTGGAGGACGAGGAATTCCGCTACATGCCGATGCCCGGCGCCGAGCCCCTGCGCACGCCCATCCCGCCCGAGAACGCGGCCCCCACGGACCTCGCGGCCGCCGCGGCCGTGGTGGAACAGCTCCTCGAGTCGATGAAGCGCCACCGCCCGGGCGACCCGCAGTCGCCGCGCTTCTCGCTGAAGGCGATGGCGCCGAGCGCGCTCGCGACCCTCAACGATTCCCTGGGCCAGGGCGAGGTGAGCGCGGTGGTCAACGGCGCCAACGGCACGCCGGTCTGGCGCGTCCAGGAGACGGCCTTCGCGGGCGTCTGGCGCGTGCGCCGCGACGATGCGCGCGGCACCGTTCTCGACGACATCCTCGAGGCGGGCGACGTGCCGGCCGTGGTGCGCGACGCAGCCGAGAAGGTCGGCGGCGCGCGCCTGGACGCCTCCCTGCTGCCCGCGGGCGTGATGAACGCCCCGGCCATCGTGAGCGAGCTGCGCCACCACGCGCAGCACATCAGGCCGGGCAACGGCACGCACGTCGTCAACCTTTCCCTGCTGCCGCTCGTTCCCGCCGACCACGAGGGGCTTGCAGCGCTGCTCGGCGAGGGGCCGGTCGCGATCCTCTCGCGCGGCTTCGGCAACTGCCGCATCACCGCCACCGGGGCGCGCGGCATCTGGCGCGTGAGCTACTTCAACTCGATGAACACCGTCATTCTCGACACGCTCGAGGTGGTGGACTTCCCGGAGTCCGCGCGCGCCTGCGCGGAGGACTACGACGACAGCATCGAGCGCCTGCACGACCTCCTCAAGTGGCTGCGCGAGGGCTAGTGGCGATGGGCGCGGCTGGCGAGCCCCGCGTGGCCGGCCGGCGCGAGTGCCGCATCTGCTGGTACGTGTACGACCCGGCCGCCGGCGACCCCGTGTGGCAGGTGGAGCCGGGCACGCCCTTCGAGGCGCTGCCGCCGCACTGGAGCTGCCCCAACTGCTCCGCCGAGCAATCCCAGTTCCTGGCGGCGGAAGATGACTGAGCCGCGGCGCGACGATCCCAGCGCGCGGCTCGAGGCCGCGTTCACGCGCATCTGGAAGACGCGCATGGAGGGGCTGCCGTTCCTGAACGAGCGCCTTCGCGTGGAGGCCGTGGGCTTCCGCCCCTGGCAGGGCGAGTGGCTGGGCGCGCTGGTGACGCCTTGGTTCGTGAACCTCGTGCTCATGCCGGGGGAGGGCGAGTGGACCGCGCTGCGCGCCGGCGGCGAGCGCATCCTGGCGATGCCCGCGGGGCGCTTCCGCTTCGTGGCCGGGCACGACGATGAACTGGGCGAGTACCACGCCTGCTCGCTCTTCTCGCCCGCGCAGGCTTTCACGGACCACGAAACGGCGCGCGCCGTCGCGGCAGCCTCGCTGGAGGCGCTCTTCGACGCCGGCAACGACGAGAAGGGCCGGGCCCTCGAGGCGGATCCTCCCGCGCCGGTTTCCAAGCGCGACTTCCTGCGCGGAAAGTTCCCGGGCGCGCCCGATGTCGATCGAAGGTGAACTCGTGGTGCGCATCGCCACCGCCTCGGGAAGGGTGAGCCACGCCAGCGCGCGTGCCGAGCGGCCGCGTGTGGCCGGGCGGCTCTTCGGCGGGCGCCCGGCGAGCGAGGCGCCGCTGCTGGCCGGCGCGCTCTTCGCGATCTGCGGCCGGTCGCAGGCGGTGGCCTCCGGCGCGGCCATCGAAGCGGCGCGCGGGAGAGCCGCCCCGAACGACCTGCGGGCGGCCCGCGACACGCGGATCGCCGCCGAGACGCTCCAGGAGCACGCCTGGCGCCTCCTCCTCGATTGGCCGCGGCTTGCGGGCCTGCCGCCATCGCCGGAGCTTCTCGCGCGCGGACGCAAGGCGCTCGCGCCACTGCTCGACGCCGGCGAGGACACGCCCGACGGGCACGCGCGGGAAGAGGCGCTGGCCTGGGCGTCGGAGTGCGTATTCGGTTGCCCGCCCGCCGCGTTCCTCGCCATCGATTCCCTTGCGGCGCTCGGGCCCTGGCTGGCCGGCAAGTCCACGCCCGTGGCCGCGCTCGCCGCGACGCTCCTCGCGCGCAACCCGGCGCTGGGTGCGAGCGACATCGACCTGCTGCCCTACGGCGACGACCGCTGGGTGTCGGCTGCGCTCGCGCCGGCCATCGACGGGGATCCGGGCTTCGACGACGTGCCGAACTGGCGCGGCGGTGCCCGCGAGACGGGGGCGTTGGCGCGCACCGGCGGCCATCCGCTCGTTGCCGACGCCATTGCCCGCTGGGGACGCGGCGTGGGGGCGCGGGTCGTGGCGCGGCTCGTGGACATGGCCGCGGCACTCGTGGGCTTCGGCGGCCGCCACGGCGCCGTCGCGCTCGGCGACGATTCGGCCATCGCCTGGGTGGAAACGGCACGCGGGCTGCTCGTGCACCGCGTGGCGCTCGACGGCGACCGCATCGCCACCTACCGCATCGTCGCGCCCACGGAATGGAACTTCCATCCCGACGGGGCCTTCACCCGCGGGGCGGTCGGGCTGCCGGCGGACGACGCGGCGCGGCTCGAGGGCGACCTGCGCTGGCTGGTGGCCTCCCTCGACCCCTGCGTCGCGGTGCGCTACGAGGCGGGCCATGCATGAGATGTCGATCGCCGAGAGCGTGCTGGGGATCGTCGAGGAAACGGCGCGCCGGGAGGGCTTCTCGCGCGTGAAGGAAGTGAGGCTGGAGATCGGGCAGCTG
>JAMPXV010000132.1 GCA_023700985.1 Lysobacter sp. | reverse complement strand
GCACCCCACGCGTCGTAGACCGCTGGTCCCGGGTGGAATCCGTCGGCCGCCATGTGGGTCGCGTCGACGTCGCCCTCGAAGGGCAGGTGCTCGGTGCCGTGGCCGTCGGGCAACGATTCTGCCAGCGCTCGGTCCAGCTCGCGTGCCCGCGCCCCCAGGTACCAGCGAAGCGGCTGCGGCAGCGCCGGAAAGTGGTGCATCGGCGGAAGCCCCGAGGCGAGGATGAGCCGCGCCCCGAAGCGCTTGCGGAGCAGCGCGTGAAGCCTCGCCTGGCGTTTCAGGAACCGCGTCACGCCCACGTCGCCGGTGACGTCGTTCACGCCGAGGGAGACCACGACGACGTCCGTCCCGAAGGGCTCGACCCGCTCCAGCTGCCGGATCGTGGAGGCGGTCGTGGCCCCTGTGCGCGCCACGACGCGCCATTCGACGCGAAAGCGCTTCGCGAGCCGCGCGACAAGCCGCCCCGAGAGCGCCTCGTCCTGCGTCGCCGCGCCGACGCCTGCGCCCGCGGAATCGCCCACCACCAGCAGGCGAAGGGTCGCGCCGGTGCCGGCCACCCCGTCGCGGGGGCCCGCGGGCTCCGGCAGCACGGGTGTCACGCGCCGCACGCGCTTGCCCTGCGCGAGAAGAAGCGGGCCCAGCGTCCACTTCGCGATCGCGAGCCGCATGCCTAGCGGATCTCGGCGATGAGCCGCTCGATGAGCCGCGCGCTCTGCTCGACGTAGCTGCCGGAGAAGAGGTTCGCGTGGTTCAGCACGTGGTAGAGGTTGTAGAAGTCGCGGCGCACGGCGTAGCCGTCGTCGAGCGCCCAGGCGGCGCGGTAGGCCGCGTGGAAATCCTTCGGGAAACCGCCGAAGAGCTCCGTCATCGCGAGGTCGGCCTCGCGGTCGCCGCAGTACACCGCGGGGTCGAACACCACCGGCGTGCCGTCGGCTAGCGCCGAGGCATTGCCGCCCCAGAGGTCGCCGTGCAGGAGCGATGGCGTCGGCGTGTGCGTGCGGAAGAAGGCGCCGCAGTCGGCCAGCAGCCGCTCGCCGCGGTCGATCATCTTCGACGGATAGCGCCTCGCCATCGCCATGCGCAGCTGGGCGTGGACGCGCTTCTCGCGCCAGAACGCCAGCCAGTCATCGCTCCAGCCGTTGGCCTGCGGCGAGGCACCGATGAAGTTGTCCTTCTCCCACCCGAACCTCTCCTGCGGCAGGCGGTGCTGCGCGGCCAGCGCCGTGCCGAGCCTCGCGCCGGAGGCCGTCGAAAGGGGTTCGAGTTCCAGCCACTCCAGGATGAGCCACGCCGTCTCGCCGTCGTCGCCGTGAGTCACGACGGCAGGCACGTGCACCGCCCCCGCCGCGCGCAGCGCCGCCAGCCCCTCGGCCTCGGCGGCGAGCATCGGCGCGCGCTCCCTCTCCGCCAGCTTCGCGAAGAGCTTCGCTTTCCCCCCGGCATCCTCCCCCTCGAGGCACAGCGCCGTATGGATGCAGCCGCCGGAGACGGGCTCGGTCGAAAGTAGCGACCAGTCCGCGCGCGTCGCGTCCATCACCGCGCGCTCGAGCCGCTCGCGCAGCTCCGGCGTCACGCGCATCAGGCCGCGGCCCGCCAGCGCGCGAAGGCGACGTCGAGATCGGCCATGAGGTCGGCGGGGTCCTCCAGCCCGATGTGCAGGCGGATGAGCGGGCCGCCGTCCCACGGGCGCACCTGCCGGCCGTGGCGCAGGTTCGCCGGGATGATGAGGCTCTCGAAGCCGCCCCAACTGTAGCCGATGCCGAAGTGCTCGCAGTGGTCCATGAGGGCGGCCACCTGCTCGCGCGTGCACGGATGCAGCTCCACGCCGAACAGCCCCGAGGATCCCTTGAAGTCGCGCTTCCACAGCGCGTGCCCCGGGTCGCTTTCCAGCGCCGGGTGCAGCACGCGCTTCACCTCCGGGCGCCCCTCGAGCCAGCGCGCGATCTCCAGGGCGGCCGCGCCCTGCCTCTCCAGCCGCAGCGCCAGCGTGCGCATGCCGCGCACCATCAGGTAGATGTCGTCGGGGCTCGCCGTCTGGCCGAGGTCGCGCGAGGTGGCGTGCAGCATCGGCCAGGCGCGCTCGTTGGCCACCACCGCGCCCAGGATCACGTCGGAGTGCCCGCCCAGGTACTTCGTGGCCGGCTGCACGACGAGGTCCACGCCGTAGTCCATCACGGGGTAGTAGAGGCCCGTGCCCCAGGCGTTGTCGGCGATGACGAACGCGCCCTTTTCGTGCGCGGCCTTGCAGATCGCCCGGATGTCCTGGATCTCGAAGGTGAGCGAGCCGGGGCTCTCCGCGTAAACCACGGTGGTGTTGGCCCGCATCAGCCGGCCCACCTCCTCGCCGCTCGCGAGCGGGTCGTAGTACGTGGTCTCCACGCCGAACTTCGCGAGCGTGTGGTCGCAGAAGTGCCGCGACGGGCCGTAGACGGAGTCGACCATCAGCACGTGGTCGCCCGTCTTCACCACCGCCATGATCGCCACGGCAACCGCGGCGAGGCCGGAGGGCACGGTCACCGCGCGGTGCCCGCCTTCCAGCTCGCAGGCGAGTTCCTCGAAGGCGTTGCGCTGCGGCATGTTGACGATGCCGTAGGTCGCGATCCGCTCTCCCGCCTCGAAGAGCTTCTGCGTCTCGGCGAGCGCGGCGAGGCTCTCGAAGAGCACGGTCGAGGCGCGCGCCACCGGGAGGTTCACGGTCGCCGGCGGGTGCGCGGCCCTGCGCCCACCGTGCACGAGCTTGGTGGCCTTCTTCATGCGTCGGCGCCTTCGCGTTCCATTTCCCTGCGGATGCGGACGGCCTCGCTTGCCTCGTCGATCGCGACGTCTGCCCACGACACGGGCCTGCCCGCGGGCACGTCCTTCACCAGCTTCACCTTGTGCGCGAGCCCGATGGGGAGCCCCCCCGCCTTGAGCGAGTCGGAGGCCGGCATGAGCTTGCCGTACACCGTGTAGCCGCCCTCGCCGTCGAGCATCTCGCCCGCCTTCAGGTCGCGCTTGGCCGTGGCCACGCAGTCGCCGCGGAAGCCCGTGGCCGCCCCCGTCGCCTCGCGGCGCACGGCCACGCTCGCCACGCTGATGCCCAGCTCCAGCCCGATCAGGTGGCATGGCTTGTACATCGAGGCGTACTCGCCCGATGGGTCGGTGACGATGCCGTATTCCTGGAAGCAGCGGCGCACGTACTCGTGGCCCGCGGCGAAGGTCACGTACACGCCCCAGCGCAGGTCGCGGAACACCGGCCGGCCGTCGCGCTCGACGCTGGAGATCACCTCCACCTGGCCGCGGTGGTGCAGGTGCCCGCCGTCGGCCTTCGGGCGCAGCACGCGCGCCAGGTCGTCCACGCCGCAAGGCGGGAACTCGAGCCCGCCGGGTGCCGCGCGCAGCCCGGTGGCGTTGGCCACCGCCGCCATCTCGATCGCGCTCTTCGTGCCGTCGAGGAAGGAGTTGAACATCTGCGCATTGAAGTCGCCCTTGGCCACCATCTCCGGCGTGAAGCCGTAGTGGCCCCACACCGTCTCCGGCGTGGAAGCGTGGTAGGCCGGCAGGTACTTCGTGCCCTTGCCCGCGGCCACCACCTCGAAGCCCGCCGCCCGCGCCCAGTCCACCTGCTCGCAGATGAGCGCCGGCTGGTCGCCGTAGGCGAGCGAGTAGACGATCCCCGCCTGCCGCGCCTTGCGCGCGAGCGCCGGCCCGGCCAGCGCGTCGGCCTCCACGTTCACCATCACGATGTGCTTGCGCGCCTCGCAGCAGGCCAGCACGTGGCGGATGCCCGCCGCGGGGCTGCCGGTGGCGTCGATCACCACCTCCGTGGCGGGGTGCGCGATGGCCGCCGCCGCGTCGTCGGTGAGGAAAGTGCTGCCCTCGCGTACGGCTTCTTCGAACGACTTCGCCTCCAGTCGCGCCGCGTCCCAGCCCACCCGCAGCAGCGACGCCTTGGCGCGCGCCGGCGCGAGGTCGGCCACCGCCAGCAGGTGGATGCCCGGGGTGCGCCGCGCCTGGGAGAGATACATGGAGCCGAACTTGCCGGCGCCGATGAGCACGACGCGGACGGGGCGCGAGGCGGCCTCGCGTTCTTGCAGGAGTCGATGGAGGTTCATGGGAGGTCGGCGTGGAGGGGGTATGCGGCGTTACAGGTGGTGTTACAGGTGAAGTGTCGCCGGCCCGAATTGCCGTTCGTGCGGGGTATTGCGCCGCTCGTCGGCCGCTTGCGTCAGGCGCTACGACAAATCGCCAACAGTTTAACGCCGCGCCTTGGGAGAATGCGGGAGTTGCCCTAGACTCGTTCCAAAACCGACAACAGCGCCCATGGCTTCGCCCCCGGCACCCCACGCCAACCCCCTCGCCCCCGTCCTGGAGGAAATCCGTCCCGGCCTGGCACTCCTGGGCTTCCCGGCCTACGTGGTGGACGCGCAGCGCCGTTACCGCTTCCTGAACGCGGCCTACGAGAACTACTTCGGCAGGCGGTCGGCCGACATGGTCGGCCGCACGGTGGAAGAGGTCTTCGGCCCACCCCCGCCCGACGACCGGCGCACGGCGCTCAACCGCGCGCTTGCCGGGGAGACGCTCACCTTCGACCGGGAGGCGCGGCACGGGCCGAGGAAGGGGCGGTGGATCCGGCTGCACTACATCCCCGTGCGCGTGGCGGGCGACGTCGTCGCGGCCACCGTCGTCCTGATGGACATCCAGCACCTGAAGGACGCCCAGGAGGCCATCGCCTCGCGCGAAAGGCAGCTCTCCCTCATCACGGACACGATCGGCTTCCCCGTCACCTACGTCGACCGCGAAGGGATCGTGCGCTTCGCCAACGCCCAGAGCGCGGCGTGGGCCGGCCTCGAGCCCGGCACGATGGTCGGCCGCTCGCTCCGGGAGCAGACGCCGCCCGAGATCCTCGCGAAGACCCTGCCCCTGCTGGAGCGCGCGCTGGCGGGCGAGGCGGTCACCTACGAGCGCGAGGCGCTCTGGCCCGGGCGGGAGAAGCGCCACATCCGCGGCCACATGATCCCGGACCGCGACGGCTCGGGCACGGTGCGCGGCGTCCTCATCCTCGTGATGGACATCGAGGAGGACCACCGGCTGCGCGAGTCCCTCCTCGAGCGCACGCGGGAGCTGCAGCTCGTCATGGACAACGTCGGCGTCCCCATGGCCTACATCGGGGCGGACCGGCGGTACCGCTTCTCCAACACGCCGGGCGTCGACTGGCGGCCCGGGGTCACGGTCGGGAACATCGTCGGCAAGCATGTCGACGAGGTGTACGGGCCGGACATCGTGACCGCCGTCGAAGCCCACCTGGCCCGGGCGCTGGCGGGCGAGAAGGTCGTCTACGAGCGCCAGGGCATGGCGGCCGACGGGTCGCTGCGCTGGATCCGCGTGAGCCTCATCCCCGACGTCGTGGCCGGGAAGGTCCTCGGCGCGTTCTCCGTCGTGATCGACATCGACGACGACAGGCGCCTTCGCGAGGCGCTGGAGAAGCAGGAGCGCCAGCTGCGCTTCTACGCCGAGAACATCCCCGAGGCGATCGCCTTCGTCGACGCCGACTCGCGCTACCAGTTCGCCAACAAGACCTACCAGAACGTCCGCGGCCAGGCGGCCGGCGAGATCCTGGGGCGCACCATCCGCGAGGTGCTGGGCCCGGAGGCGGCCGCCGAGGCCTTCGATCCGTACCTCGCGCGCCTGCGCCGCGGCGAGGTCGTCACCTACGAGCGCCTCGCGGGCCCCGAGGGCGGCGAGCGCCGCTGGCTCCTCATCCGCCTCGAGCCCTGGATGGACGACGCAGGCGACTACCGCGGCTGCTACATCGTCGGCACCGACATCCACGAGCTGAAGCTCGCGCGCGAGAGCCTGGCCGAGCAGGAGGCGAAGCTGCGCCTCTTCACCGACAACGTGCCGGTGTCCATCGCCTATCTCGACACCCGGCGCCGGTACGTGTTCGTGAACCGCACCTTCGCGGAGACCCGCGGCATGCGGCGCGAGGACATCATCGGCCGCACCTCGGCCGAGGTCCTCGGCAAGGAAGTCGCCGACTCCCTCACCCCGACCGTGGAGCGCGTGCTCGCCGGCGAGGCGACCACCTACGAGCGCGAGGTCGTCCTGCCCTCCGGCGAGCGGCGCTGGATCCTCGTGCGCTCGGTGCCGGACGTCGGGGCCGACGGCAGCGTGCGCGGCATGTACGTGGTCGGCCACGACGTGCAGGAGCTCAAGAGCGCGCAGGAGCAACTCCGCGCCCGCGAGGAGGAGCTGCGCTTCTTCGCCGAGAACATCCCCGAGGCCATCGTCTACATCGACCTCGAGCGCGGCTGCACCTTCGTGAACAACATCTTCCTCGCGACGAGAGGGCTGACCCGCGAGTACGCCCTGGGGAAGTTTCCGGAGGAGGTCTATTCCCCGGAAGTCATCGCGGAGCTGCGTCCCTACCTTGACCGGGTGATGCGCGGCGAATCCGCGGTCTACGAGCGGCGCATGGCGCTGGGAGGCACCGGCGAGGGGCGCTGGATCCGCGTCAAGCTCACCCCGCGCAAGGATCCCTCCGGCCGCGTGCTGGGCTACTACGTGGTGTCCAACGACATCCACGACCTCATCACGGCGAAGGCGTCGCTCGAGGAGAAGGAGCGAGACCTGCGCGAGGTGATCGATTCCATCCCCACGCCGATGGTCTACGTGGACGCGAACCAGCGCTACCGGTACGCGAACGACGCCTTCCTCGCCTACGTCGGCAAGCGCACCGAGGAGGTCATCGGCCATACCGTCCTCGAGCTCCTGGGCCCGGAACGCCACGAACGGCTCGTGCCGACCCTGCGCCGGGTCTTCGAGGGCGAGACGGTGAGCCTCGACAGGCCGATCACCTTCGCCGACGGGCGCACGCGCTGGATGACCCTGCGCTACACGCCGCGCAAGGATTCCGCCGGGCGGGTGGTCGGGTACTACGCCACCACGAGCGACATCCACGAGCAGAAGGCCGCCGAGGAGGAACTGCGCCGCACCCACTCGATCCTCTCCACGCACGTCGAGGGCACGCCGCTCGCCGTGATCGAGTTCGACCCGTCGCTGCGGGTCGTGCGCTGGTCGGGCAACGCAGCGTCCTTCTTCGGGTGGAGTGCGGACGAGGCCCTTGGCCGCCAGCTCTGGGACTGGCGGCTGGTCTTCGAGGACGACGCTTCCGCCGTCAGGGCGATGTTCCAGCGACTGATTCACGGCCCCGATTCGCAGGCCACGCATCTGAACCGCAATTACCGCAAGGACGGTTCCGTCATCTGGGTCGAGTGGCACAACTCGGCCTTGCGCGACGCCGACGGCTGCCTCGTGTCGATCCTCTCCTTCGCGCAGGACGTCTCGACCCGCATCCAGGCCGAGGAGCGCCTGCAGTTCATGGCAACGCACGACGGCCTCACGGGCCTGCCCAACCGGCTGGTGCTGAACGACCGCCTGTCGGCCGCGCTCGCGCGCGCGCAGCGCTCCGGGCACGGCGTGGGCGTGGTCTTCCTCGACCTCGACCACTTCAAGGACGTGAACGACACGCTGGGCCACAGGGTCGGCGACGAGCTGCTGAAGGACCTCGCCCGCCGCCTGCGCGGCGCGCTGCGGCAGAGCGACCTGCTGGTGCGCATCTCGGGCGACGAGTTCGTGATCGTCCTCGAGGACCTCGAGAGCGAGGGCGGTCCGGACCGCGTGGCGCAGAAGGTGCTCGACGAGGTGCTGCGGCCTTTTGCCATCGAGGGCCACGAGGTGAAGGTGAGCGCGAGCCTGGGCTACGCCATCTACCCGGAGGACGGCTCCGACGCGGAAACGCTCCTCAAGAACGCCGACGCCGCGATGTACCACGCGAAGGACCTGGGCCGGAACAGCTACCGCGCCTTCTCGCGCGCGCTGGCCCAGCGCCGCGACGAGCGCCTGGGCCTGGAGTCGGCGCTGCGCCGCGCCATCCGCGACCGCGAGTTCGAGTTGCACTACCAGCCGATCCTCGACGTCGTGACGGGCCACGTCTCCCACGTCGAGGCGCTGATCCGCTGGCACGACCCCGTGCGCGGCCTGGTGTTGCCGCCCACCTTCATCCCGCTCGCCGAGGAGGCCGGGCTGATGCGCGACGTCGGGCACTGGGTCTTCGAGACCGCCGCGCGCCAGGCCGCCACCTGGAACGGCGGGGGGCGCGGGCCTTTCACCATCGGCGTGAACCTCTCGGCGAGCCAGCTTCGCGACTCCACCATCGTCCCGGAACTCGAGGCCATCCTGGCCGCGGCGGGCTGCGCGCCCACCTGGCTCACGCTGGAGATCACCGAGACCAGCATGGCGAAGGACGTGGAAGGCGTGAGCCTCACGCTGCGCAAGCTCCGCCGCCTGGGCTTCCGCATCGCCATCGACGACTTCGGCACCGGGTTCTCGAGCCTGTCGCACCTGCGCCACCTGCCGGTGGACACCCTCAAGATCGACAGGTCGTTCGTGGCCGACATCAACGTCGACGACCGGCGCGCGGCCGAGAGCGGCGGGGCGGCCATCGTCGCCGCGATCACGGGGCTGGCGCGCGGGCTGGGGCTGGAGGTCGTGGCCGAGGGCGTGGAGCGCCCCGCCCAACTCGACTTCCTGCGCGAGATGGGCTGCGGGTCCTTCCAGGGCTACCTCGCCTGCCGGCCGCTGCCGGTCGCCGAGTTCGAGCGCTGGCTCGCGGAGCAGGCGCCCGGTTCGCCCGCGCCGAAGCGCAAGCCCGTGCGCAAGGCCGCCGTGAAGAAGCCCGTGGCGAGGAAGCCCGGCGTTACCAGGAAATAGAAACGCGCGCGCCGCCAAGGGGCGACGTGCCGATGCTCGCGGCCCCGCCGTGCCACTCGGCCACGCTCCTCACGATGGCGAGCCCCAGGCCCACGCCGCCCGTCCCGCGCTCCCGCCCCGGCTCGGCGCGGATGAAGGGCTCGAATACCCGCTCGCGGTCCTCGGGCTGGATGCCGGGGCCGTCGTCGTCCACGTGCACGACCGTGCGCCCCTCCACGCGCTCCACGCTCATCATGACCCGCGCGCTCGCGTGGCGCACGGCGTTGCGCACCACGTTCACCAGGGCCCGCGCGAGGTACTTGCCGTCGCAGGTGAAGGTCTCGGGCAGCTGCGCGGGCGGTTCGATCGCGACCTCGTGCCCGGAGGCGCGCATCTCTTCCCTCGCGCGCCGGATCACGTCCTCCACCAGCACGCGCGCCGGCACCTCCTTCGGCGCGTAGGGCGGCGCCTGGCGCAGGTTGGCGAGCAGCAGCAGCTCGTTCACCAGCTCCTCGAGGTCCGCGACGTCGCGCCCCATCGCCTCGAAGCGTGTCTCGCGCTCGGCCGCGTCCTCGGACTCGCGCGCGAGCTCCAGGTCGAACTTGAGCTGCGCGAGCGGCGTGCGCAGCTCGTGCGCCACGCTCTGCTCCAGGTCGCGGTGCGATTCCAGCAGGCGCCCGACTCGCTCGGTCATGGCGTTGAACGCCCCCGCGATCGGCTCGACGAGGGAGGCCTTGCGCACCGTCGCGCGCGCCTCCAGGTCGCCGTCGCCCACGCGCTGCGCCGCCGCGGTGAGGTCCTCCAGGTCGCGGTAGAGGGGCTTCACCCAGCGCAGCAGGATGAGCGCGAGGCCCAGCGTCACCAGCGCCACGATGATCGTGTAGTAGAGCGCGAGGTACTCGTAGAGCCCCACCCACTCGATGCGCAGCACCTCGTTTCCGCCGGGAAGCTTCCTCAGGTACACCTGCCCGCCCCCGGGCCGGTCGCGGAAGGCGATCTCGCCGGCCTCCAGCCGCTCCTTCTCCGAGGG
>JAMPXV010000131.1 GCA_023700985.1 Lysobacter sp. | reverse complement strand
GGGCGAGTACGTCGAGGACATCCACACCTCCGGCAAGCACCTCCTCGCGCTCATCAACGACATCCTCGACCTCTCCAAGGTGGAGGCCGGGCGCATGGAGCTCGACCTCGCGGAGTTCGACGTGCCCACGGCGCTCGACACCGCCATGACGCTGGTGAAGGAGCGCGCGCAGCGCCACCGCATCCACCTGGCGCTCGACGTGCAGCCGGGCGTCGGGATGTTCGTGGCCGACGAGCGCAAGCTCAAGCAGATCCTCCTCAACCTGCTTTCCAACGCGGTGAAGTTCACGCCCGAGGGCGGCACGGTCTCGGTCCGTGCCGCCCGTCCGGACGGCATGCTGGAAATCGCGGTGTCCGACACGGGCGTCGGCATCGCCCCGAGCGACCAGGAGGCGATCTTCGAGGAGTTCCGCCAGGTGGGCAGCGACTACACGCGCAAGGCCGAGGGCACGGGCCTGGGCCTCGCCCTCACCCGCCGGTTCGTGGAGCTGCACGGCGGCACGATCCGCGTCGAGAGCGTTCCCGGCGCGGGCTCCACCTTCACCGTCAACCTACCGGTGCGCCATGGCTAACGAAACGATCCTCATCGTCGAAGACAACGAGAAGAACCGCAAGCTCGCGCGCGACGTCCTCGCCTTCCGGGGCTACAAGGTCATCGAGGCCGAAAGCGCGGAAGCGGGGCTGGAGCTGGCGTGGAAATCCCCCCCCGACCTGGTCCTAATGGACATCCAGCTGCCGGGCATGAGCGGCATCGAGGCGCTCGGCCAGCTGCGCGGCCGGGAGTCCACGCGCGACATCCCCGTGCTCGCGTTCACCGCCTCGGTGATGCTGCTGGACCGGCACACGATCACCGGCGCCGGCTTCGACGGGTTCCTGAGCAAGCCCATCGCCATCAAGGAGCTCGGCGACACGATCGCGGCCGCGCTCGCGAAGCGCGGCGAAAAGGGGGGCGCGTGAGCGCTGCGCCGCGCATCCTCGTCGTCGACGACGTCGCCAACAACGTGAAGCTGCTGGCCGACCTGCTCGCCGTCCGCGGCTACGAGGTGGTGACGGCGTCCGACGGCGACGAGGCGCTCGAACGGGTGAAGGACTCGAAGCCGGACCTCGTGCTCCTCGACGTGATGATGCCCAGGATGAACGGTTACGACACGTGCCGCGCCATCCGGGCCGACCCGGCCACCGGCATCCTGCCCGTCGTGATGGTCACGGCCCTCGACCCGGCCGGCGAGCGGATCAAGGGCATCGAGGCGGGGGCGGACGACTTCCTCACCAAGCCGATCAACGTGCAGGAGCTCCTCGCGCGCGTGAAGTCGCTGCTGCGCGTGCAGTCGCTCTTCCAGGAGGTCGAGCGGCAGAAGAAGGAGCTCGCGAGCTGGAACGCGACGCTGGAGGCGCGCGTGGAGGAGCAGGTGGCCCAGCTCGGCCGGCTGTCGCGGCTGCGCCGGTTCCTGTCGCCCAAGGTGGCCGACCTCATCGTCGCCGGCCAGCTCGACGACCCGCTCGCCACCCACCGGCGCGAGGTCGTGATCGTCTTCGTCGACCTGCGGGGATTCACGGCGTTCACGGAGGCGGCGGAGCCCGAGGAGGTGTTCGGCGTCCTGCGCGCGTACCACGCCGAGATCGGCCGCCTCATCGCGGCGCACGAGGGCACCATCGAGCACTTCGCCGGCGACGGGGTGATGATCATCTTCAACGACCCGGTCGCGCTTCCCGACCCGGCGCTGGCGGCCGTGTGCTTCGCGATCGACGTACGGCAGGCGGTCGCGGCACTCGCCGAGGGCTGGAGGAAGAGCGGCTACTCGCTCGGTTGCGGCGTGGGCGTGGCCCAGGGCTTCGCGACCATCGGCACGATCGGCTTCGAGGGGCGCTACGACTACGGCACGATCGGCACGGTGACGAACCTGGCGGCGCGCCTCTGCGGAGAAGCGAAGGCGGGCCAGGTCCTCGTCTCGCAGAAGGTCTTCGGGCGCCTCGAGGATCGCGTGCGCGCGGAGCCCGCCGGCGACCTGGCGCTCAAGGGTTTCCACGGCGGGGTGGCCGCCTACTCCATCACCGGACTCAGGGAGGAGCCATGAGGGACGATCATCAGCCGGATCCGCCTCCCGGCGTGCTGACCGACGCGGAGCTCGCCTCGATCGCGCCCGGCGCGCCGACCCGTCACTACCCGGCGCGCACGGTGATCGTGACCGAGGGTGACCGCGCCGGCACGCTCTTCGTGATCCTCGAGGGGCGGTGCAAGGCCTACGTGAGCGGCGAGGACGGCCGCGAGGCGGTGCTGTCGGTGATGGGGCCCGGCGAGTACTTCGGGGAGATCACGCTGGACGACGGGCCGCGGTCGGCCTCCGTCATGACGCTGGAGCCCTCGCGCCTGCTGGTCGTGCCGCAGGGCGAGTTCCAGGCCTTCCTCGCGGGGAACCCCGAGTTCGCGTTCCACTTCGTCCGCAAGCTGATCCGGCGCATCCGCGACCTCACCCGGACGGTGGGGAACCTCTCGCTGCTGGACGTCTACGGCCGCGTCGCGCGGCTGCTGCTCGACTCCGCGCAGGAGGAGGACGGCCATCTGGCGATCCCGGAGCGGCTCACGCAGACGGACATCGCGAGCCGCGTGGGATGCTCGCGCGAGATGGTGAGCCGCATCTTCAAGGACCTCGTGCAGGGGGGCTACATCTCGCTGGAGAAGGAGCGCATCGTGATCCACCGCAGGCCGCCGTCGAAGTGGTGAGGCTGCCATGAGCCGCGAGAGAGCGTTCACCCTGCGCCGCGGCCTGCTCGGCGCCGCGGCCGTGGCCGCGCTGGCGCCCCTGCTGCCGATGGCCCGGCCGGCCGGCCGCAAGCGCATCGTCCTCATGGGTTTCGCGGCGATGTTCGAGGGCCCGGCCGGGCTCGAGGGCGTCGTGAAGGCCCTCGCGGAGCGGGGCATCGCCGACGGCCGGCAGGTGGAATACGTGCGCGTGGCCATTCCGGCCGTAGCCGAGGAGGAGCGCGGCCGCGGGTTCGCGTACCTCGTGCCGAAGATCGAGGAGCTGGTGCTTCCCCGGAAGCCCGACATCATCGTCACGGTGGGCACCATCATGACGAAGGGGGCGAGCCTCGCGACGAGGGAGATCCCCATCGTGGGCAGCGTGGCCGACCCGGTCGACGTCGGCGTCGCCAGGTCCCTGGCCCGTCCCGGCATGAACGTCACCGGCGTGGCCAACGGGGCGGTGGAGGTGGCGATCAAGACGGTCGAGTTCACGAAGTCGCTCGTGCCCCGGGCCACGCGCGTGGCCGTGTTCCACGAGGGCCGGCAGATGGCGGCCCGGTTCGCCGGCCACTACGAGCGCGCGGCCCGTTCCATGGGGCTCGAGCCGGTGATGGTGGCCTCGATCGATCCGGCGGAAATGCTTCGCGAGATACGCGCGTTGCCGGCGAGGCGGGTCCAGGCGGGGCTCTGGACCTGGGCGGCGGGCGAGGCGCCCGAGGTCGCCCGCGAGGCGCTGGCCGCACGCGTGCCGATGATCTGCGCGGACGAGTCGTTCGCCGAGGCGGGCCTGCTCGCCTCCTATTCGGTCGTGCAGCAACCCGTTCCCCCGAGGCTTGCGGCCGCCGTCGAGCAGATCCTCCGGGGGGCGGATCCGGGCACGATCCCGTTCCAGTATCCGCAAGAATTCCGCCTTGTCATCAACCGACGCACCGCGAATGCGCTCAAGCTCACGGTGCCGCCGGACCTGCTGGTTCGCGCCGACCGGGTGATCGGGTGAGGACCGGGCGCCGCGCGGCCCTTCTCGCCCTCGCGGCGGCCGCGCTCGTGCCGTCGCTCTCGCGGGCCGCGCGGAGGAAGCGCGTCCTGTTCGTCGACTTCGGTCCGGTGGACGACGGATGGAAAGCGTGGAGGGACCCCTTCGCGGCCGAGCTGGCCCGGCGCGGGTTCGTCGAGGGACGCGACATCGAGATCGTTCGCGAGGCGCTGGTGGCCACCGGGCGAGGCAACGGTCCCGAGGTCGTCGCGGCCCAGCTTGCAAGGCGGATCCCGGAGATCGGCCCGGACGTTATCGTGACGCAGGGGCCGATCGTCACGATCGTCGCGCAGCTCGCCACGCGCAGCGTGCCGATCGTCGCGCATACGTCCGATCCCGTGGGCGCGGGCTTCGCGCAGTCGATCGCGAGGCCTGGCGGCAACATCACGGGCGTGGCGGACGGCGTCGAGGAGACGTCGGCGAAGACGATGGAACTGGTGAAGCAGCTCATCCCGCGCGCCACGCGCCTGGCGATATTTTCCGATCCCCGGCCCGCGGCGTCGCGCTTCGCCGCGAACTTCGAGCGCGCCGCCCGCAGCGCAGGCATCGAGCCGGTGATGATCCTCTCGAAGCGGGATGAGGACTACGTGGCAGCGCTCCGCGAACTGCCGGCGCGCAAGGTAGCGGCCGGGCTGCTCGCCTGGACCCAGGGCCACCCGCGCCGGACGGCCGAGGAGGCCATCGCCGCCCGCGTTCCGCTCTTCGCGCCCGATCACGACTGGGTGCGCTTCGGCTTCCTCGGCGCCTACTCGGCCCACGAGCCGGCCCCGGAGGCGGGGCTGGCCGCTGCCGCGGCGCAGATCCTGCGCGGAGCGAAGCCGGGCGACATACCCTTCGTCCTGCCGCGGCATTTCCGGCTGGTGCTCAACAGGCGCACGGCGGACGCCGTCGGGGTGAGACTGCCGCCGGACCTCCTCCTTCGCGCGGACCGGGTGATCGAATGAGGGAGGGCCGTCGTCTCGCGCTGCGCGCCCTGGGCGCCGCCTTCCTCGCGCCGCTGCCGGCTTTCGCGCAGAAGCGCAGGCGCGTCGTCGTGGTGCATTTCGACGATCCGAAGGGCTGGGGAAGCTTCATGGACGACCTGCGCCGCAGCCTCGCCCAGCTCGGCTTCGCGGATGGCCGTGAAATCGGGATCCGCGCGGAGGGTATCGTCGTCACGGGCGCGAAGCCCGGCCCGGAGTCCGTGGCGCGGCAGATCCGGGAGCAGGTCCTGCCCCTCGAACCCGACGTCATCGTGACCACCGGGGCCATCATGAGCTACGTGATGTCGCTCGCCACCCGGACGGTCCCGGTCGTCGCGCACGCGCCCGACCCCGTGGCCGCCGGCTTCGCGAAGTCGGTGGCGAGGCCGGGAGGCAACTTCACGGGTCTCGCGGACGGCCTCGATGAAACCGCGCCCAAGTCGGTCGAAATCCTGAGGCGACTCGTTCCGAGGGCGAAGCGGGTGGCCGTCTTCCACGAGCCGCGCCCGGTATCGAAGAAGGTCGCGGCCTACTACGAGAAGGCGGCGCGCGATGTCGGCCTCGAGCCGGTGATGATCGCGTCGACGGAGCAGGACGAGCTGCTGGCCGCCCTGCGCGGCCTGCCAGCCCGGCGCATCGATTCGGCGATCTGGATGGCTTTCGTGCACCCGCGCAAGGTGGCGGAAGCGGCGCTGGCGGCGCGCGTGCCCGTGATCGGGCAGGACCACGAGGGGACGCGATTCGGGTGCCTTGCCTCGTATGCCGGGTACGAGCCCGACCCCGTTCCCAAGCTTGCCCGCGCGGTCGCGCAGATCCTGCGCGGCGCGAACCCGGGCGACATCCCGTTCCAGCTTCCGCAGCAGTTCCGGTTCGCGATCAACCGCCGGACCGCAGGCGCGCTGGGCATCGTGATCCCTGCCGACCTGCTCGTCCGCGCGGACACGGTGTTCGACGACTGGCCCGATGGCCGGCCCGCCTCGCAGGAGATGAATCGATGAAGCCGCGCGCAACCGTTCACGCCGGCATCGCCGCAACCGCTGCGATCGCGGCCTTGTCGCTCGAGGCCCTCGCGCAGTCCGCGACTCCCGAGGTGAGGCTCGAGAAGGTCGAGGTCACCGGCACCAACATCCGGCGCACGGACGCCGAGACCGCGCTGCCCGTGCAGGTGATCACCCGCGAGGACATCGACCGGGGCGGCATGGTCACGGCGCAGGACATCCTCGATCGCGTGAGCGCCAACCAGTCGTACGGCGGCTGGAACGACAACCTCGGGGTGGGCAGCTCGCTCGCCGGCTACACCGGCGCCTCGCTGCGCGGGCTCGGCGCGGAGCGGACCCTGGTGCTGCTCAACGGCCGCCGCCTCGCCCCCTATGCGCTCTCGGGCGGGCAGAGCGTGGATCTTTCCGGCATCCCGGTCTCCGCCATCGAGCGCGTGGAGGTGCTCAAGGACGGCGCCTCGGCCGTCTACGGCACGGACGCGATCGGGGGCGTCATCAACTTCATCCTGCGCAAGGACTACCGGGGCGTCGAGGCGAGCGCCACGTACCTCGGGGTGCAGCAGGGGGGCGGCGAGAACCTCCGGGTGTCGCTCACGGGCGGCTGGGGCGACCTCGCGAAGGACCGCTTCAATGCCTTCCTGACGGTGGACCACGTCCGCCAGGAGCCCCTGCCCGCGAAGGACCGGGAGTTCTCGCGCACCTCCTACATCCCCGAGGCGGGACTCGACGGGACATCGAGCAGCTCGTTCCCCGCCAACATCCGGCAGCGCGGCGGCTTCGGCAACCAGGCGCGCAATCCGACGATCCCGGTCGCCGGCGCGACAGGCTCTTCGTGCGCGCCGCCGCTGTCCTTCCCGACGGCGACGTTTCCGCGCGCCTGCATGTTCGACTACGTGCCCCTGGTGGACAACATCGCCGAGTCGCGCAAGACGAACGTCGTCGGGCGCCTCGCGTGGCAGGCGCATGCGGACCACCTTCTCTTCGCGGAGGGGTCCTACTACCGC
This sequence comes from Lysobacter sp., assembly GCA_023700985.1. Classification (GTDB taxonomy): domain Bacteria; phylum Pseudomonadota; class Gammaproteobacteria; order Burkholderiales; family Usitatibacteraceae; genus FEB-7. Next base: position 3,026 of record JAMPXV010000131.1, on the reverse strand, counting down.
GGCGATTTCACCTACAAGATCTCGCCGACCCCGGCGATCCCGCTCGATTTCTTCGGCAATCCCTTCCAGCTCCTGCCGGGCTCGCCCTTCTACCCCACCGCCTTCGTAGCGAGCCTGCCGCGCGGCAACACGAACCTGCCCGTGCAGGTCGCCTACCGCCTCGCCGAGCTGGGACCCCGGATGAACGTGCCGGAGACGGAGCAGGCGCGCCTCGTCGCCGGCGCGCAGGGCGCGGTCCGCGGCTGGGACTACCAGTTCTCCGCGGGACACACGGCCAACCGGCAGGTGGACGGGTACTCGTCGGGCATCGTGAGCGAGGCGCGGTTCCGCGAGCTCTTCGACTCGGGCGTGGTCAACCCCTTCGCGCCGAACACGCTGGCGGTGGTGGAGCAGTTGCGCTCTACGCAGATCATCGGGCCGGTTTCCGACAACCGGGCGAGCCACACGGGCGCGGAACTGAAGTTCTCGTCCACGCCGTGGGAGGTGGCCGCCGGAGGGGTCGCGGTCGCCTTCGGGCTCGAGGGGCGGCGCGAGCAGCTCGAGCAGGTCAACTCGGACGTGCTCTATTCCGGGGACATCCTGGGCGGGGGTGGCGCGGCACCCTCCCTCGAATCCACGACGCGGAAGGTGTGGTCGCTGTTCGGCGAGGCCAGCGTTCCCCTCGCGCGGTCGCTGGAGGCCAATGTCGCCGTGCGCCACGACCGCTACAGCGATTTCGGCGGCACGACGAACCCGAAGCTCACCGTGCGCTGGCAGCCGGCAGGGGCCCTGGTGCTGCGCGGCTCGGCGGGAACCGGGTTCCGGGCGCCGACCCTCTACGACCTGTTCGTGCCGAACGCCGGGGGCTTCACCAGCCCGCGCAGCGATCCGCTGCGCTGTCCGGTCACGGGATCGGAACTCGACTGCGACACGTTCTTCCGCGTCCGGTCGGGCGGCAATCCCGACCTTCAGCCGGAGACCTCCCGGCAATTCAACGTCGGATTCGTCGCCGAGCCGACGGCGGGCCTGTCGCTCGCCGTCGACTACTACGGGGTGCGCATCGACGACCTCATCACGGTCGTGCCCGAGAACGCGATCTTCACCGACTACGACCGGTGGGCGCCGACGCACGTCTTCCGCCGGCCGCCCGATGCGGCCAACCCGGGGCTGCCCGGCATGATCGACTACGTCCTCGGCACGCCCGTCAACGCGGGAAGCCGGACGACCACCGGCTTCGACCTCGACGTGCGCCTGCGCTTCCCGGCGGCCGACTGGGGCCGCATCGGCGTCTCGTTCTCGGGCACCTACGTCCTCGAGTACGAGGCGAGCGAGTTCGAGGCCGCGGGCCCCGGCACGGCCGACCTCGTCACGGGCGTGGGGGCGATCTCGCGCTGGCGGCACTACGCGACGATCGACTGGTCGCGCGGAGAGTGGGGTGCGACCCTCGCGCAGACCTTCCAGCTCGGGCACGAGGAGGCCGACCCGCGCACCTGCGACCCCTTCACGGGTCGCTGCACCGGCACGCGCCGCGTGGGCTCGCTTTCCGTGTGGGACCTCCAGGCGCGCTACACGGGCGTGAAGGACCTGGCCGTGAGCGCCGGCGTGCGCAACCTCTTCGGCCGCGATCCCCCGGCGGCCTATGGTCCCACCACCTTCCAGCGAGGCTACGACGCGTCGTACGCGGATCCGCGCGGCCGGATGTTCTACATGACCTTGAAGTACGCCTTCCGATGACCGCACCGGCCGCGGCCCGGCGGGCAATGGTCCTGGCGCTCGCCTGCGCGCCCCTCCTGGCGATCGCGGCGCCGGCGCGCAAGCGCCTCGGCATCCTGTCCGTCGAGGACGGCCCGGCGACGAAGGAGTCCTACGCCGACGTCCTGAAGGCCCTCGTGGCTCGCGGCTTCGAAGAGGGCAAGCGGCTCGAACTCCTCGTCCGCTTCGAGGCGGAAGATGGCCGTACGACGGACGATCGCGCGCGCGACATCGTGGCCTGGCGCCCTGACGCGATCCTCACCCAGGGGACCATCGCCACCGCCGCCGCGCGGCGGGCGACGAGAACCATCCCGATCGTCACGACCGTCGCCGATCCCGTGGGCGCCGGCTTCGCGGAGTCGATTCGCAGGCCCGGCGGAAACATCACGGGCCTGTCGCAGGGCATCGCCGAGACTTCGGCGAAGGCGATGGAGCTGCTGAAGCTGATCATCCCGGGACTGCGGCGCATCGCCCTCCTCGATCGCGAGGAACCGCAGGCGAGGCTCATCGCCAGCTATCGCGAGAAGGCCGCGAGGGAGGTGGGGCTCGAGCCGGTCATGGTGGCGTCGAACAGTCCGGAGGAAATGACGGCTGTGCTGCGGGACCTTCGCGCCAGGAAGATCGAGGCGGCATTCTGGGGGCTGGCGCCGGGCCACCCCGGAAAGATAGCCCATGATGCCGTTCGCGCGCGCGTGCCGCTCGTGACATCGGTGGAAAGCTTCGTGGAAGCCGGAATGCTGGCTTCGCTGGGTCACTCCGAGCTCGATTACGGGCCCCGAACCGCGACCGTCATCGAGCAGGTATTCAGGGGTGCGAACCCCGCGGAGCTTCCGTTCCAGTATCCCGAGCGCTTCCGCTTCGTCCTCAATCGGCGAACGGCGGAAATGCTCGGCATCGCCGTGAGGCCGGAACTGCTGCTGCGGGCGGACCGGGTGATCGACTTCTGACGCATGCCTCGGCGGAGCGCCCGAAGGAACGGGGGATGCCGCGGCGCGCCACTCGCCCGGCGGCGTTCACGTACACTTTCCATCAGCCGCGGCGGGCTTTCCGCCCGGGCGGCGGAACAGCAAAGGAAAGCCATGATTCGCCATGCCATCTCCGCCCTGCTTGCCGCGGCCGCGTTCGCCATCGCGGGCTGCGCGCCCCTGGTCACCCAGAGCCCCGGCCAGGGACTCAGCCCCGTGAACGCCGTCTCCGACGGCGACGACAAGCACCTGATCCTCTTCGGCCACGACGTGGTGAGCTACTTCACCGACGGCCGCCACCAGATGGGCAGCCCCGCGCACAAGTCGGTC
>JAMPXV010000130.1 GCA_023700985.1 Lysobacter sp. | reverse complement strand
GGTCAGTCCAGCAGGCCGGCCATCTCAAGGCCCTTGATTCCCTCGGGATGCCGACAGTCTATCGCCTCGAACTCGTTCACGGCGTCGATCTCGACGCCCATGGCGATGTTGGTCACCCTTTCGAGGATCACCTCCACCACCACCGGCACGCGGTACTCCCGCGCCATCTTCTGCGCCTCGGCGAGCGCCGGCCCGATCTCCTCGGGGTCGGTCACGCGCATCGCCTTGCAGCCCAGCCCCTTCGCCACGGTGAGGTGGTCCACGCCGTAGCTGCGCACGTCGCCCTCCTTCACCGGGACGTTCTGGTTCTCGAAGGCGAGCTGCACGCAGTAGTCCATGTCGAAGTTGCGCTGCGCCTGGCGGATGAGGCCCAGGTAGCTGTTGTTCACCAGCACCTGCACGTAGGGCAGGCGGAACTGCGCGCCCACGGCGAGCTCCTCCACCAGGAACTGGAAGTCGTAGTCGCCGGAAAGCCCCACGACCGTGCGCATCGGGTCGGCGGCGACCACGCCCAGCGCCGCCGGGATGGTCCAGCCCAGGGGGCCCGCCTGCCCGCAGTTGATCCACTGGCGCGGGCCGTAGACGTGCAGGAACTGGGCGGCCGCGATCTGCGAGAGTCCGATCGTCGACACGTAGATCGTGTCGCGCGGGAAGGCCTTGTTCATCTCCTGGTAGACGCGCATCGGCTTGATCGGCCGCTCCTTGTAGTCGCTCTTGCGCAGCATCAGGCTCTTCCTCTCCGCGCAGCGCCCCGCCCACTCGCGCCGGTCGGGAAGCATCCCGGCCGCCTTGCGTTCCCGGGCCACCTGCACGAAGAGCTCCAGCGCCGCCCTGGCGTCGCTCACGATGCCGTAGTCGGGATTGAAGACGCGACCGATCTGGGTGGGCTCGATGTCCACGTGCACGAACTTGCGCCCCTTGGTGTAGACGTCCACGGAGCCGGTGTGCCGGTTGGCCCAGCGGTTGCCGATCCCGAGCACGAAGTCGGAGGCGAGGAGGGTCGCGTTGCCGTAGCGGTGGCTGGTCTGCAGCCCCACCAGGCCCGCCATGAGCTCGTGATCGTCGGGGATCGCGCCCCAGCCCATGAGGGTGGGGATCACGGGAACGCCGGTGATCTCGGCGAACTCGACCAGCAGGCCGGACGCGTCGGCATTGATGATCCCGCCGCCGGCGACGATCAGCGGCTTCTTCGCCTCGGAGAGCATGTCGAGCGCCTTCTCCACCTGCCGGCGCGTGGCGGCGGGCTTGTACACCGGCAGCGGCTCGTAGGTGTCGATGTCGAACTCGATCTCGGCCATCTGGACGTCGAAGGGCAGGTCGATGAGCACCGGGCCGGGGCGGCCGGAGCGCATCAGGTGGAAGGCCTGCTGGAAGACGCGCGGCACCAGCGCCGGCTCGCGCACCGTGACCGCCCACTTGGTCACGGGCTTGGCGATGCTCTCGATGTCGACCGCCTGGAAGTCCTCCTTGTACAGGCGCGCGCGCGGCGCCTGGCCCGTGATGCACAGGATCGGGATCGAGTCCGCGATCGCCGAGTAGAGCCCCGTGATCATGTCCGTGCCCGCGGGGCCCGAGGTGCCGATGCAGACGCCGATGTTGCCGGCCCTGGCGCGCGTGTAGCCTTCGGCCATGTGCGAGGCGGCCTCGACGTGGCGCGCGAGGATGTGCGTGATCGACTGCCGCTCCCGCAGCGCCGCGTACATCGGGTTGATCGCCGCGCCCGGCACCCCGAACGCCTGCGTGATGCCCTCCTTCTCCATCACCCGCACCGCCGCCATCACCGCCTTCATCCTGGCCATAGCCGTCTCCCCCGTCCGTTGTCCTTCGAGGCTGCGGATTCTGGGCGCCGGGACCGGTTTCCGGAATCCGCGGGGAGGGCATTATGGTTATTCCGATATGGAATACACTGTCGCTTTCATCGCCGCCACGCCCCATGGACCGACTGCAAGCCATCCGCGTGTTCCTGCGCGTCGTCGACCTCGGCTCGTTCAGCAAGGCGGCCGCCGACGTCGGCATCGGCCAGCCCTCGGCCACGAAGCTCGTGGCCCAGCTCGAGAAGGGGCTCGGCGCGCGCCTGCTGCACCGCTCCACGCACGGCGTGACGCCCACCGAGATCGGCTCGCTCTACTACGAGAAGTGCAAGGTGATCGCGCACCACGTGGAGGAGGCGCAGAACGTTGCCGCGCTGCTGCAGTCCGAGCTGCAGGGCACCCTTCGCATCACGACCTCGGTCGCCTTCGGCCGGCGCGTGCTGGTGCCGCACGTGATGCAGTTCATGAAGCTGCACCCCAGGCTGCGGGTCGACCTCGTGTTCGAGGACCGCTACGTGAACCTCGTCGAGCAGGGCATCGACGTCGCGATCCGCATGGGCCGGCTGGGCGACTCCTCGCTCGGCGCGCGCTTCCTCGCGACCAATCCCTGGGTGGTGGTGGCCGCGCCCGCGTACCTGCAGCGGCGCCGCGCGCCGCGCCAGCCCGACGACCTGCGCGCGCACGACGCGCTGGTCTACAGCACCGTGCAGGGCGACGCGCGGTGGCAGTTCACCGGGCCCGGCGGGCGCGAGGCCACGGTCCTCGTGCAGGGCCCCATGCGCTCGAACAACCTCTCGGCGCTGCTCGCGGCCGCGCGCGGCGGCATGGGCATCGCGGCTCTGCCGTGGTACGTGGCGCACGCCTCGGTGAGCAGCGGGGCCCTGAAGCCCGTCCTCGCGAAGTGGAGCATGCCCTCGCAGGACATCCACGCGGTGTACCCCTCGCCGCGCCTCGTCCCGGCGAAGGTGAGCCGCTTCGTGGACTGGCTTCGCGGCCGGTTCGGGCCGGCGTGGTGGACCGAGGTCAAGTAAGGACGGCCGACAAGTTCGCTCTCGGGCCCGACACGCGGTACGCTTACGGTTTCCCCGACCCGATCCGCGCCATGCCCCGACTCGACGAATCCGCAAAAGGCGTCTACCTCATCACCGTGACGCCATTCCGGGACGATGGCGCGCTGGACCTGGAGAGCACCGACCGCCTGACCGACTTCTACCTCGGCTGCGGCGTGACCGGCTTCACCGTCCTTGGCGTGATGGGCGAGGCACCCAAGCTCACCGCCGACGAGTCGCGCGCCTACGTGAAGCGCGTGCTGGCCCGCGTGAACGGACGGGTGCCGGTGATCGTGGGCGTGTCCTCGCCGGGCTTCGCGGCCATGGGCGAAATCGCGAAGAGCGTCATGGATCTCGGCGCCTCGGGGGTGATGGTCGGCCCCGGCGCGGCCGTGCGGACCGACGACCAGGCGGTGGCCTACTACGAGATGGCCGCCGAGACGCTGGGGCCCGCCACGCCGTTCTGCGTGCAGGACCATCCGCTCGCCTACAACGGCGTGCAGCTGCCGCTCCCGGTCCTCACCCGCATCTTCAAGTCGATCCCGACGGCGGTGATGCTCAAGCACGAGGACTGGCCCGGCCCGGGGCTCGCCAAGCTCGCGGCGATCCGCGCGGCGAGCGACCGCGGCGACATCCGCCGCATCTCGATCCTCGCCGGCAACGGCGGCGGGCTCTTCCTGCCGGAGGAGCTCTCGCGCGGCGCCGACGGCGCCATGACCGGCTTCAGCTACCCCGAGATGATGGTGGACGTGGTGGCCGCGCATGACGCCGGCAAGGTCGAGCGCGCCCACGACCTCTTCGACGCCTACCTGCCGCTCGCCCGCTACGAGCAGCAGTCGGCGCTGGGCCTCGCGGTGCGCAAGTACCTGCTTCTCAAGCGCGGCGCGATCGCCTCCGCCGCCATCCGCAAGCCCGGTCCCAAGCTGTCGGCCGCCGACGTGGCCGACATCGACCGTCTCATCGCACGCCAGGAAAAACGACTGGAGGAAATCGGCTGATGGCACTCGACCCCAGGATCATCTCCACGCTGTCGCAGGTGACCACCGCGACGATCACCACGCTGCTCCTCAAGAAGGGGCTGCGCAACGTCTGGATGCGCGGCACGCGGCCGCTCAACCCCGGGCAGCCGCGCCTCGTGGGGCAGGCATTCACGCTGCGCTTCGTGCCGGCGCGCGAGGACCTCGCCACGCCCGAGTCGTGGTCGAAGCCCATCTCGACCCGCGCCGCGATCGAGGCGATGCCCGAAGGCTGCATCACCGTGGCCGACGCCATGGGCGTGACCGATGCCGGAATCTTCGGCGACATCCTGTGCGCCCGCATGAAGAAGAGGGGCGTGGCGGCACTCATCACCGACGGCGTGCTGCGCGACGCCGCGGGCGTGAAGGCCACGGGCCTGCCCGTCTGGTGCCAGGGGGCGGCCGCGCCACCGTCGGTCGCGGGCCTCACCTTCGTGAACTGGGGTGAACCCATCGGCTGCGGCGGCGTGGCGGTGTTCCCCGACGACGTGGTCGTCGTGGACGACGACGGCGCGGTGCTCATCCCCCAGGCGCTCGTCGACGAGATCGTCGCGGCCGCGCCGGAGCAGGAGCGCCTGGAGAGCTGGATCATGGGCGAGGTGGAGAAGGGCGCCTCGCTGCCCGGCCTGTACCCCCCCAACGCCGAGAACAAGGCGCGCTTCGAGGCCTCGAAGGCCGGCAAGTCCTGACGTCCTTACGGTGTCAGACACGGTGTCTGACACCACGCTGTTCACGCTCACCCGAGGAGAAGATCCATGAACCTGCTGAAACTGGGCCGAGGCGCTTCACGCGCCCTCGCCACCGTCGCCGCCGTCGCGCTGTTCGCGGCCGGCAATGCCTTCGCGCAGTACCCCACCAAGACGATCAAGCTGGTCGTCCCCTATCCCCCGGGCGGTGCCACGGACGTGATCGGGCGGGTGATCGCGCAGCGCCTCGGCACCGCGCTCGGCCAGCAGGTGGTCATCGACAACCGCGGCGGCGCCGGCGGCAACATCGGCGCGGAAGCCGTGGCGAAGGCGGACCCGGACGGCTACACGCTGCTCATGGGCGCGCTCACGTCGCACTCGATCATGGCCACGCTGGAGAAGGGCAATCTCCGCTACGACCTGAGCAAGGACCTCGTGCCGGTCGCGGTCGTGGGTTCGGTGCCGCTCGTCTGGGTGGTGACGCCGTCGCTGCCGGTGAAGACGCTGAAGGAACTGGTGGACTACGCCAAGGCGAACCCCGGCAAGCTCACCTACGCCTCGTCCGGCGCGGGCGCCCCGCAGCGCATGTGCGCGGAGCTCTTCCGCCTGAAGATCGGCGCCGACATGATCCACGTGCCCTACAAGGGCAGCGGCCCGGCGATGAGCGACCTCGTCGGCGGCCAGGTCGTCACGATGTGCGAGACGGTTCCGGCCTCGCTGCAACTCATCAAGTCGGGGAAGCTGCGCGCGCTGGCGGTCACCATGCCCGAGCGCATCTCGATGCTGCCGGACGTGCCGACCGCCGCCGAGGCGGGAGTCTCCGGGATCGAGGTGGCCTCGCTCTTCGGCGTCATGGCCCCGGCCGGCACGCCCGCGCCGATCATCGCGAAGCTGAACGCGGAGATCCAGAAGATCCTCGCGACCCCGGAGGCCCAGGAGCAGATGCTGCTTCAGGGCGCCTACGCGATCCGCATGACCCCCGAGCAGTCCGGCGAGCGCATCCGCAAGGAAATCGCGCAGTGGGCGAAGGTCATCCAGGAAGCGAAGATCACCAGCAACTGAGCCATTCGCGGCCGCGTGCCCGGCTTGCCCGGCGCAAGCGGCCCGAAGCAGCGCCCCATTGCGCCCCACTGCGAGCGCCTTTCCGGCGCCGGTGGGGTTTTTTCTTCGGGCCTCGCCGATGACGACCGGCGGCCCGCGGGCTAGACTGGCCGCATGATCGCGGGTCTCGTCCAGATCCTCCTCTTCCAGGGCCTCGGGGAAATCGTCGCGCGGTTCTTCCTGCCGCTCATCCCCGGCCCCGTCATCGGGCTCGTGCTGATGCTCGCATGGCTGCGCGTGCGCGGGAGCGTCCCGCCCGCGGTCGACCTCGTCGCCACCGCCTTCAGCCAGAACCTGGGGCTCCTCTTCGTCCCGGCGGCGGTGGGCGTGGTGATGTTCTGGCCGCAGATACGGTCGCATGCGCTGGCGGTCGTCGCCGCGCTCGTGGTGAGCGTGGTCGCCACCATGGCCGTGACGGCGCTGGTGCTGCGCGCGATCGCGAAGGACGGCGAGCCGTGAACCCGCAGCTTCCGGCCATCCACGAGATCTGGGTCTACCTATCCGGCAGCCCGCTGCTCGCGCTCATCCTCACGCTGTCGGCCTGGCAGGCGGGCGTGATGGTCTACGAGCGATTCGACCGCAACCCGCTCGCCAACCCCGTGGCCATCGCGATCGCCATCGTCGCGACCGTCATCACGCTGATCGACATGCCGTACGCGAAGTACTTCGAGGGCGCGCAGTTCGTGCACTTCCTGCTGGGGACGGCGACGGTCGCGCTGGCAGTGCCGATCTACAAGGGGCTCGAGGCATTGCGCGGGCGCATCTTCCCGCTGCTGGCGGCGCTGCTGGCGGGCGGCGCCACGTCGATCGTCTCGGCGGTGGGGATCGCCAAGCTGCTCGGGGCGGACGCGGCCATCATCGGCGGCTTCTATGCGAAGTCGGTCACCGCGCCCATCGCCATGGGCGTGGCCGAGCGCATCAACGTCTCGCCCACGCTCACGGCCGTCTTCGCCGTGACCACCGGCATCCTCGGCGCCATCCTCGTGCGCTTCGTCCTCGACGCGGTGGGCTCGAAGGCCTGGTGGCAGCGCGGCTTCGCCGTCGGCGTCGCGGCGCACGGCATCGGCACCTCGCGCGCCTTCAGCGTGCATCCCGAGGCCGGCACTTACGCGAGCCTCGGCATGGGTTTGCATGGCGTGCTGGGAGCGGTGCTGATTCCGCTGGCGATCCGGTGGATTCCATAGTCCTGCCCGCCCTCACGAACGAGGCGGCATCCTTTCAGCAGAAGGTCATGAAGCACGGAACGACAGTTCCAGGTTGACGCGGCAGGCTGTTCGCGCGGCATCCCTAGGCGCCGGTCAGCTTCAGGTTGAACACCCGCTCCGCGAGCCACACGAGCGCCACCAGCAGGGTGAGAATGGAGCCACCCACGAACACGCCCTTGCGGTACAGCGGCGTATTTCGCAGGAGGTAGGCCACCGGCAGGAAGCACGCCACGATGGCCAGTTGGCCGATCTCGACGCCGACATTGAACCCCAGCAGCGACAGCACCAGCGCATCCCTGGGCAAGCCGAGCTCGGTCAGCACGCTGGCGAAGCCGAAGCCGTGGATCAGGCCGAAGCCGAAAGCCACCAGCCAGCGCCGCCGCTCCACCACGGGCCACAGGTTGTTGGCCGCCGCCAGCACCACCGAGGCGGCAATGGCGGATTCCACCAGGCGCGACGGCAACTCGACGATCCGCAGCGCCGCGATCGACAGCGTGATCGAATGCGCGACGGTGAAGGCGGTGACCACCCACAGCACTTCCACGAGCGCGGGGCGCAACGAGCCCACGCCCGTCCAGCGCCGCGATTCATGCACCAGCACGGCGGGCAGCAGCAGCGACAACAGGAACAGGACGTGGTCGAAGCCGATCCAGATGTGGAAGGCGCCCTCCGCCAGGTACTGGCCGAACTGCGCCAGCCGCGAAGTCTCGCCGGCCTTCACGTTCAGCACGCCGCTGTCCGGACCCAGCACCGAGGCGTGCGAGACCCCATCCACCTCCAGCCGCAGCAGCCCGCGGTGCAGCTGGTCGACGTCGAACAGGAGCCGGTAGCCCAACGCCAGCGCCTGCGAGTCGGACGGGCACGTGCCGGCGAGCCGCAGCACCGCATAGGCGCCGTCGGTGTGGTTGTCCACCAGGTGCTCCGCCGCCTTCAGCGCGCAGTCGCCCCCGCGTTCCAGCTTCAGCCGCGCCAGCGCCCACGCGGCGATGTCGGCGTGCCGCGCCTGCACTTCGCCCCAGGTGATGTCGCCGTCGCCGTTCGCGTCGAGGCCGATGGCGAAGTCGATGTCGCGCAAGGCGATGTCCCATTGGCCGGCCACTTCCCGGCCCTTCACCTGCAGCGCCAGGTAGCTGTCGCTCGCCTTGTGCGCCATCGCCGGCACGGCAACCCATGCGCAGAGCGAGAGCAGCAGATACAGGAAACCCCTCAGTCGCCTCATGGCGCGGACGCCAGTCCCAGCTGCCGCAAGTAGGCGTCCTCGAATCCGCTGGACCGCAGCCAGTCGCGCACGGGTTGCGCGGCGCCGGCATCCTTCGCCGCGATGGCCGCTTCCAGCAGCACCCGGGCGTCGCGGGGTTCGCGCTGCACCCGGTAGTTGGCGGCGGCCACGGCGAGCGCGGTGGCCGGATCGCCGGCCAGGTGCATGAGGTAGCGCGCCTCTTCGGCCCGATGGGTGGTGTCGCCGCGCACCTTCGCCGCGGCGAACCGGTCCGCCAGCGCCTGCACGTGCGCCTTGGCCGCAGGCTGTTTGAGCGCGGTCCCGGCCAGCGCGAGCCGCAGGAGCAGTCCATCGGAGGCTTCCCATCCGGCCAGCCACTTCACCACTTCGGCGGGGCGTTGCCGGTCCAGCAGGAAATCGCTCCACGCGGCCAGCAGGTAGCCATCCTCGATGCCCAGCGCCAGCGCGGCGCGGTAGTGCCTTTCGGCCAGTGCCGGCTGCCCGCGCCAGGCCGCCACCTCGCCCAGGCGGGTGAGCAGCCACAGCCGGTTGCCTGGGTCGCGGGTCTCCTCCAGGGCACGCTGCAAGGTGGCGTAACCGGCTTCCATCCGCCCTCCATAGGCGTGCACCAGGCCAATGCAGCCTCCGTAAAGCACGGCGCGGTCCAGGGCCAGAAGGGCGTCGCACTCGGTCCTGGCCGCCGCATAGTTGGCCTGGACCAGGTAGATGGCGCCGCGCCAGGCGTGGGCCGAGGCGAATTGCGGGTCGGCCTCGAGCGCGCCGGCGAAGTCCTCCAGCGCCCCATCGAAGTCGTGCCGGTATTGCCGCAACTGCCCGCGAACCGCGAGCACCGCCGGGACCCGGCTCCGGGCGAACGGCGCCAGGGCGGCGTCGGCATAGCCGATATAGCGCGGGTCGCCACGGGCAACGGCCAGTTCGTAGTAGCGCCCGGCCAGATGGGCGGCCGGCAGCGGATCGGCCGGAGCCTCCCTGGCCGCCCGGGCGACCGCCGCCCGAAGGCCGGCCAGTTCGCGCGTCGTGGCGTCTCCGGGCCGCATCGGAAGGCGCTCCAGCACCTCGGCAGGATCGGTCGGCAGACGCGGGGCGGCCAGCAGGCGTTGGGGCGCCAGGCAGGCTCCCGCCAGGGCGAAAACCGCCAGGGCCGGCAGAAATACCGCAAATACCTGTGGAAACAGGGGGTTGATACGGTGATCTGCGGTCATTCTTGCTTTACACTATTGCCCACGTTCAAAAAAAGAACGTTACTTCTCCACCACAAACTTGAGAGTCTATACATGAAAAAGCTCGTGACGATGTTGATTGCCGCGACCTTCGCAACCGCTTCCGCCGGCGCTTTTGCCGCGGCCCACGGCGGCGCGATGAGCGATGCGGACAAGGCCAAGAAAATGGAAGCCTGCAAGAAGATGGACGAGAAGAAGGCCGACGACAAGATGAAGGCCGAGTGCAAGAAGCTGATGGAAGGCGGGAAGAAGACGGACGCCAAGAAGTAAGCACGCTTCGTGCGCTGACTCGTTTCAGCGCCACGTTTCAGGAATCGGGCCTCGTGCCCGATTTTTTTTGCCGGAGAACGGGCAGGGCCGGAATGGCGCGCTCACGGTCCTCAGGGACCGCGCCATTGGACGGGCACTAGCCCGGGATCGCCGCCTGGACCACTACGGAT
>JAMPXV010000129.1 GCA_023700985.1 Lysobacter sp. | reverse complement strand
CTCGTCGGCAAAACCTGGCGCTACATCCTGTAGCCCGTCGTGGTCTTCCGGCGCCCTCGGGGCTGCGGGTCTCATGCGGGCCCTCGCAAGGCCAGCGCACTTGGCAGTCACCCAAGGGGCACGGAAACAGGAAGGTAGCCCAATGAGCGTGCGCGGCGAGGTCTTCCTGGTGGGGACGGGGCCGGGCGACCCGGAGCTCCTCACCGTCAAGGCGCACCGGCTCATCCTCGAGGCCGACGTCGTCCTCTACGACAACCTCGTCTCCGAGGAGATCATGGCGCTCGTGCCGCCGGCGGCGGAGCGCATCTACGTCGGCAAGAAGCGCAGCGACCACGCGATGCGCCAGGAGGCGATCAACGAGCTGCTCGTGAAGCTCGCGCGCGAGGGCCGGCGCGTCCTGCGCCTGAAGGCGGGAGACCCCTTCGTCTTCGGCCGCGGCGGCGAGGAGATCGAGACCCTGGGCGCCTCCGGCGTGCGCTTCGAGGTCGTGCCCGGGATCACCGCGGCGCTGGGGGCGGCGTCCTACGCCGGCATCCCCCTCACGCACCGCGACTACGCGCAGTCGTGCGTCTTCGTCACCGGCAACACGCAGGACGGCGCCCTGAACGTCGACTGGGCGGCGATCGTGCGGCCGCGCCAGACGGTCGTCATCTACATGGGGTTCCAGAACCTCGACGAGCTCTGCCGCGAGCTCGTCGCGCACGGCCTGGCCCCCACGACCCCGGCCGCCATGGTCCAGCAGGCGACGACGAGCGCGCAGCGGGTGGTGAGCGCGGACCTCGCCACGCTGGCCGACCGCGCGCACGAGGCGGGGCTCAAGCCCCCCACGCTCATCATCGTGGGCGAGGTGGTGAAGCTGCGCGAGCGCCTGGAGTGGTTCGAGGCGAACCGGGCCGGCACGCAGGGCTGAGAAGCCCCGCGGGGCTTCAGTGCGCGTGTCCGGAGAACTTCCGGCCGACCGCGTAGACGGCGGCCTCGACGCGCGAGGTCAGGTTCAGCTTCGACAGGATGTGGCGCACGTGCAGCTTCACGGTGTCGTGGCTGATGTCGAGCGCCTTGGCGATGCCCTTGTTGCTCAGGCCCTGGGCGATGTAGCCCAGGATCTCCAGCTCGCGCTCGGTCAGGGCGCGGCCTTCCTCGCGCCCGGAATGGGCGCCCAGCAGGTGGGTGAGCTTCGTCGCCATGGCGGGGGCGACGACGAGCTCGCCCTTCACCGCGCGCTTGATGGAGTCGACGACGTCGTCCGGGTCCATGTCCTTCAGGAGGTAGCCCCGCACCCCGGCCCGCATGGCGTTGGCGAGGTCTTCGTGGGAGTCGCACATGGTGAGGATCACGGCGGGGGTCTCCATGCCCTCCTCGCGGATGCGCTTCAGGAGCGAGAAGCCGTGCATCGCGGGCATGCGCAGGTCCATGATCATGAGGTCGGGCTTGAGCTCCTTGAGCAGCTTCAGCGCCGCGTCGGGCTCGCCCGTCGCGCCCACCACGCGGATGCCCGCCCGGTGCTCGAGGAGCTCCGCGAGCCCGCGGCGGCAAAGCCCGTGGTCATCGATCAGCACGACGCGGATGGGGGTGTCGCTCATGGTTCTGTCCGTGGTTCCGGGGACTGCGGGATGGAGAGGCAGACCTGCGTGCCCTTGCCCGGTGCGCTCACGATGCGCAGCCGCCCCCCGATGCGCCGGGCGCGCTCGCGCATGATCTCGAGGCCGTAGTGCTCGTCGGTGCCGTTGCCGGCACTGGCGCGGCGACGGGCGATGCGGGCGCCGGAGCCGTCGTCCTCCACGCTGACGCGCAGCGACTTCGCGGTCCGGTCGAGGAGGACGCGGGCGTTGCTCGCGCCCGCGTGCTTGATCACGTTGGCCAGCGCCTCGCGCACGATCTGGTAGACCTGCGCCTCCTGCTCGGCGGGCAGCCTCAGGTCGCGCGCGCGGTTCTCGATGCGCAGCGCCACGCCGGTGCGGTCGCGGAAGGTGCGCGCGGTGTTCTCCAGCGCGTGCACCAGGCCCTGGCGGTCCATGGGCTGGCGGAAGTGGGTGATCAGCTGGCGCAGCCCCGCGTGCGCCTCGCCCAGCGATTCCTGGATGTCGCGGAAGTACTTGAGGGACTGGGCGCCATTGCCGGCGCGGATCGCGTCCTGGAGCAGGCTCATGCGCATGCGCATGAAGGCGAGCCCCTGGGCGAGCGAGTCGTGGATCTCGCCGGCGAACATCTGGCGCTCGGCCGACAGGGAGGAAAGGAGCCGCTCCTGCTCGAGGAGCGCGTTGTCGAGCACCAGGTCCAGCATCTCGGTGACCGGGCCCAGGAGCCCCATGATGTCGGAAGGCAGGCGCGCCGAGTCGCCGAAGAAGAGGTTGAAGACGCCGATGGTGCTTCCCCGGCAGTGCAGGGGAACGGCCAGCATCGGGCCCGTCCCGGGCCCGGTGGCGAAGACGCCCATGCGGCGGGCGCAGGCGTAGGACCCGCTCTGCACCTGGACGTCGTCCGTGCGCAGGGCGGCGCCGCACATGCCGCAGTCGCTGTCCACCAGGTCCTCGCTGGCGAGGATGTCGGGGGGCAGCCCCACGGCGCAGACGAGGCGCATGGTCCCGCCGGAGGGCGGAACCAGCCGGATCACCCCGCCGCGGGCGCCGGCCAGGGCGACGATCGCCTTGAGGCCGCGCTCCAGGAGGGCGTGCAGGGCCTCGCTCGCGACGATGCCGCAGGCGCCGCCGGGCGCATCCGGGGCCGGGGCGGCCTTGAGGCAGCCCTTGTCCGGATGGATCGGTGTGCTCTTCCTGTTCACGCCACTCAAGCCTTCTCCTCGGAGCAGGTTCCCTGCGGGCGCCCTTGCGTGGGGCCGCCCGTCATTAGTAGTCCCGGCGACAATTCTACGAGAAATCGCGTCTCCTGTTCTGCCGGGACTCCCCCAAACGGGTAGGGAGCCCCCCCCCTTTCGGTAGTAGACAGCCCGAGCCCTCAACTGCGGTAATAGGCGAGTCCATTCAAGGGGTTTCCCGGAAGGTTCCAGTTATGCATGCGAGCGCGAGCCGGATGCCATGACACAGCTCGCGTTGGTCATCGACCTCAACGTGTGCGTGGGCTGCCACGCCTGCGTCACCAGCTGCAAGGAGTGGAACACCTCCGGTTCCGCGGGCCCGCTTCCCGACACGAAGGCCTACGGCGAGCAGTATGCCGGCACCTTCTTCAACCGGGTCCAGACCTACGAGGTCGGCTGCTACCCCGACACCGAGACGGTGCACTTCCCGAAGTCGTGCCTGCACTGCGAGGACCCGCCCTGCGTGCCCGTGTGCCCGACCGGCGCCTCCCACAAGCGCAAGGAGGACGGCATCGTCCTGGTGGACTACGACAAGTGCATCGGCTGCAAGTACTGCTCGTGGGCCTGCCCGTACGGGGCGCGCGAGCTGGACGACCACAACCGGATCATGAAGAAGTGCACCCTCTGCGTCGACCGGATCTACGACGCCTCGCTTCCCCCGCAGGACCGCAAGCCCGCCTGCGTGATGGCCTGCCCCACCTCGGCGCGGCTCTTCGGCGACATCCACGACCCGGAGAGCGAGGTCTCGCGCGCCATCCGCGAGGAGGGCGGCTACCCGCTGATGCCGGAATGGGGGACGCACCCGGCCAACCATTACCTGCCGCGGCGCAAGACCCGCGTGCTCATCCACGACGACGAGCTCGAGCGGGCCGACAACCCCCTCAAGGTGGACCGCCAGCAGCCCCGTCCCGCGAAGGGCGAGCCGACGCTCGACGACGCGGTCACCTGGTAGAACCCTCCATGCGCCCGGCCTTCTCCGTCATCTTCCTCACCACGCTCCTCGGCGCGGGGCAGGGGCTCTTCCTCGCGATCGTCGCCCACCAGACCCTCGCCCTGCTGGGCGTGCTGTCCCCGGACGGCGGCAGGGGCATGTACGGCCCGGGCGCCGGCGTGGCGCTGGCGCTCCTCGTCGGCGGGCTCGTGGCCTCCTTCTTCCACCTCGGGCGCCCGGAGCGCGCCTGGCGGTCGGCGGCCATGTGGCGCACGTCCTGGCTGTCGCGCGAGGTGATCGTCCTGCCGGCCCTCATGGGGACGGTCTTCCTGTACGGCGCCGCGCACCTCACCGGCGTCAACCCGGTCCTCGCGCGCCTGCCCGGCGGGGGCGCGGTGGACGCGGCCCTGGCCGTGGGGCTCGCCGGCTCGGTCCTCTCCGTGGCGCTCTACGTCTGCACGGCCATGATCTACGCGTGCCTGAAGTTCCTGCGCGAGTGGCACAGCCCCCTCACCGTGGCCAACTACACCCTGCTCGGCGCGGCGTCGGGGTTCACCGCCGCCGCGGCCCTCGCGACGAGCCTCGCGCCTTCCGAGGCGCCCTTCTTCGCGGGATGGGCGCTCGCCTTCACGGTGCTCGGGGCCGCCTCGCGCGCGGCCTCGCTGGTGCGCAACGCGCGGCTTCGCCCGGTCAGCACGCTGCAGACCGCCATCGGCGTGCGCCACCCGGTGATCCGCCAGATCTCGCAGGGGTTCACGGCCGGCTCGTTCAACACGCGCGAGTTCTTCCACGGGCAGGCGCAGTCGCTGGTGCGCTCCCTGAAGTGGGTGTTCCTGCTCCTCGCGTTCGCGGTCCCCGCCATCCTCCTCGCCGCGGGACTGGCGAGCGGGTCGGCGCAGGCGCTGGCCGCGGCGATCCTGGTGCAGATGGCGGGCCTCATGGTGGAGCGGTGGTTCTTCTTCGCCGAGGCGAACCACCCGCAGAACCTCTATTACCAGTCCGTGGCCTAGCGGCGGCGGCGATGGCAAACGCAAGACGACAGGAGAAAAGCACATGGCGCTGGTGAAACCGCACGGGGGCGGGGCGCTCAAGCCCCTCGCGTTGTCGGGCGAGGCCCTCGCGGCCGAGATCGCCAGGGCGGGGAAGCTGCCGCGGCTCACGGTGAGCTCGCGCGAGAAGGGCGACCTCATCATGCTCGGCATCGGGGGCTTCACGCCGCTCGACGGCTTCATGACCCACGCCGACTGGGAGGGCGTGTGCGACGGCATGCGCACGACCTCGGGGCTCTTCTGGCCGATCCCGATCACGCTCTCGGCCGGCGCGGAGCAGGCGGCGGCCTTCCCCGTCGGCGGCGACATCGCGCTCGTGGACCCCGACGACGGCTCGGTTCTGGCGACGATGCTGGTGACGGAGAAGTACGCGATCGACAAGGCGCACGAGTGCGCGAGCGTGTTCCGCACGACCGATGCCGAGCACCCCGGCGTGCAGATGGTCATGGCGCAGGGCGAGCTGAACCTCGCGGGCCCCGTCAAGGTGCTCTCCGACGGCGGGTTCAAGGCGCGCTACGGCAGCCTCTTCATGACCCCGGCGGAGACCCGCGCGGAGTTCGAGCGCCTGGGCTGGTCGAAGGTGGCCGCCTTCCAGACGCGCAACCCGATGCACCGTTCCCACGAATACCTCGCCAAGGTCGCGATCGAGGTGTGCGACGGGGTGCTCATCCATTCGCTCCTCGGCAACCTCAAGCCGGGCGACATCCCCGCCGACGTGCGCACGCGCGCGATCGCCGTCCTGTCGGAGAACTACTTCCTCGGCAAGACCGTGGTCCAGGCGGGCTACCCGCTCGACATGCGCTACGCCGGCCCGCGCGAGGCGCTGCTGCACGCGCTCTTCCGGCAGAACTACGGGTGCTCGCACCAGATCGTCGGCCGCGACCACGCGGGCGTGGGAAGCTACTACGGGCCGTTCGACGCGCACCACATCTTCGACCAGATCCCGCCCGGCGCCCTGGAGACGCTTCCGCTCAAGATCGACTGGACGTTCTGGTGCTATCGCTGCGGCGGCATGGCATCGGCGCGCACCTGCCCGCACGGCGACGCCGATCGCCTGAACGTCTCCGGCACGAAGCTGCGCAAGTGGCTCTCCGAGGGGGCGGAGGTGCCGGCGGAGTTCAGCCGCCCGGAGGTGCTGGAGATCCTGCGCGAGTACTACGCGGGGCTCACGGAAAAGGTGGAAGTGAAGCTCACGGGGCACTCCGCGCGCTGAGCGCGGGTTCCCTTTCCGCGGCCTCCTCCGCCGGCGGGGCGTCCAGCCGCCGCTTGGCGAACTGCAGGAACGCCCCCACGAGCCCCGACTGGATGCGCTCCCGGGGATAGACCGCCGTCAGCTGCCGCGTGAGCGGGGGGAAGAGCGGGATGCCCACGAGCTGGCCCAGCCGCACTTCCTTCACGACGGAAACGCGCGACATGATCGCGAAGCCCATGCCGGCGGCCACCAGCCCCTTGAGGGCCTCCGGGCTGCTCGCCTCCATGATCACGTGAAGCGCGCCGGGCTCGACCCCGGCCCTCCCCAGGTAGTGGTCGATCACCTCGCGCGTGCCGGAGCCCTGTTCGCGCGAGAGATAGGCGTGCTCCACGAGGGCGGCGGCCGCCACCGACCTGCGCCCCGCCAGCGGGTGCCCCGGCGCGCAGACGACCTGCAGCTCGTCGCTGCACAGCCGCTCGCCCGCGAGCGAGGGGATGTACGAATCGGCCTCGATGAACCCGATGTCCAGGGCGCGCTCGCCCAGGCGCTCCTGGACGGCCTCGGAGTTGCCGACGAACAGGCTCGGCGCCACGCCCGGGTGGGTCGCCTTGAACTCCCCGATGACCTGCGGCAGCAGGAAGTCGGCGATCGTGGTGCTCGCGCCGATCAGCAGCGGGCCGGCGATCTGGCCGCCCAGGTTCCTCATGCGCGAATCGAGCTCCGCCGTCAGCGCGAGGATCCTCTCGGCATGCGCGAATGCGACGGCCCCCGCGGGCGTGAGGGCGATGCGGCCATGGGTGCGGTCGAAGAGCCGCGTGTTGAAGTGCTCTTCCAGCTGGCGGACCTGGAAGGTCACCGCCGGCTGCGTCATGCAGAGCGCTTCCCCCGCCTTGGTGAACGAGAGGTGCTTCGCGACCGCGTGAAACACCTGAAGCCGCCGATCCGCCATTGCGCTGCCCCCTATTCAAGGGGCTTATTCAATCATAAAAAAGGGGCCGCCGAGAGGGGCGGCCCCGCGATCCGGCTGATCCGGGCTATGGCATGGGGCCTACGGCTTCTTCGGCGTCTTGTACTCGGCTTCCTTCTGGAACGGTTCCCAGATGGTCTCGTAGCCGACGAACCCCTTTTCGTTCGGGGGCAGCTGGCGCGTGGTGAGGAAGCGCGAATGGCCGTCGGGAACCTTGGCCGGGGGCGGTTTGTGATCGCTCATGAGTCACCTTTCTCGCGGTGAAGTGGGGAATGCAGGTGCAGGTCAGCCAACAGGTCTCAAGCGCGCCGGGTCGACGTCGACGCCCGCGGGGATCGCCCCGCCCGCCCGCGTTTCCTCGTCCGTCGCGTCGCGCACGGTCAGTATCTCGAGGACGAAGACGACCTCCCGGCCGGAGAGCGGATTGTTGCCGTCGACCGTCAGCCTCTCGTCGTCCACGTGCGTCACGAGGAAGCTGCGGGTCTGGCCCGTGTCGTTCTCCATGAGGATCGAGGTGCCGACCTGCCGGTATTCCTCGGGGACGTTCCCGATGTCATCGGAGAATACCAGCGACTCGTCCCTGGGGCCGAAGATCTGGCTGCCGTCGATCGGGACTTCGATGACGTCGCCTGCCGACCTGCCCTCGAGCTGCGCGTGGACCGAAGGGGCCAGGATCTCGTTGTGCCCGTGGACGTAGCCCAGCGGGAACTCGACCCGGGTGAGGACATGCCCCGTCCGCCGGTCGGTCACCTTGTAGGTCAGCTCGACGAACTTGCCGTCCCGGATGGTTTCAGTCATGTCGAAATCGACCCTCACCCCGGCCCTCTCCCAAGGGAGAGGGAGTCT
The DNA here is from genome assembly GCA_023700985.1 of Lysobacter sp. Classification (GTDB taxonomy): domain Bacteria; phylum Pseudomonadota; class Gammaproteobacteria; order Burkholderiales; family Usitatibacteraceae; genus FEB-7. The sequence continues at coordinate 1,983 of JAMPXV010000129.1, read as the reverse complement.
CGTTGTTCAGAAGATGGACGCACCGAAGATCCTCACCTTCCCGTCCTCGTAGCCGAGGACGAGCCTGCCGAGCCACTCGCCCGGCTTCTTCGTGCTGCGCTGCCGGTAGAGGACCGTCACGTGCTCGCCCCGGCGGATGATGCCGAGCGCGTCGGCATCATCGGCCAGGTTCCTCGCCAGTTCGCTGTTGGCGAACTGGTGGCCCGCGACGACCTGGTCCATCGCGAGCGCCAGGGAAGCGGAAAAGTTCCTCGCGAAGTCGCCGTACTTGCCTTCGTTCGAGGACTTGACGAGGTCGCGCCACAGGGGCTTCGCGATGGCGAGGATCTCCTCGTCGGTCTTCTCGATGATGTTCATGGGCGGCTCCCCCCGTGCGGCAGGGGCGGGCCCCGCGGGGCCCGGGGAGGCGGCTACTTCTCTTCCGACACCAGGTGATAGCAAGGCGCCTTCTCCATGGTGTATTCGCCGGTCTTCGGATCGCGGCGCGAGACCGTCAGCACGTGCCAGTTCGCGTCATCCACCTTCATGGCGTCGCCCCGGTAGTAGTAGCCCGGCCAGCGGGTCTCCTTGCGGAACAGCGTGTGGTGCGTGACGCACTCGGCGGCGCGGTGGCGGTGCTTCAGCTCCCACGCGCGCAGCAGCTCGTGGATGTCCTTCGCGGCCAGGCTCTCGAGGTCTTCCTCCAGGATCCTGAGCTTCTTGAGGCCGATGCTCAGGAGCTTCTCGTTGGTCATGTAGTTGACCGTCACTCCGCCGCAATACTCGTCCATCAGCTTCTGCAGGCGGTCCAGGCCCTGCTTGGGATTGATGTAGTGCGGGTTGACGTCGCCCGCCACGATCTCGTTGCGGTAGATCCGGTAGTGTTCCATGGGCTTGTAGATCTCCTCCTTGCGGCGGCTGATCTGCGCATCGGACACGACAATTCCCTCGGCCTTTCCGTCGTCGATGTACTTGCAGGCGGCCTTCGCGGCCAGCCGCCCTTCGGTGAACGACCCGGACGAGAAGGCGTGCGGCGTGCCGCCGACCGCGTCGCCGGCACCGAACAGGCCTTCGATCGTCGTCATGCGGTTGTAGCCCCAGAAGTACTCGGGAGGGGAAAGGTCCTCGGGGCCGGAGCACCAGGCGCCCGAACCGGTCGCATGCGACCCCATGACGTAGGGCTCGGAAGTGGTCAGCTCGGGATTCTCGTTCTTGGGGTCCACGTCGGTGGCGGCCCACAGCACGGCCTGGCCGACGGTCATGCCGAGGAAGTTCTCCCAGCCGACCTCTTCCAGATGGGGATCCTGGAAGGCGCGCATGGTGATCATGTGAATGGGGCCGCGGCCGGCATTGACCTCGCTGATCAGCGCGTGGTTGCGCAGGCAGGTCGGGATCGGCCGGTGCGTGAGGTGCGAGGCTTCCGGGTCGAGATATTCCTTGCCGACCATCTTCTGCAGCTCGGGGAACCACTTGGACTCGTACTCCTCGCCCAGGCAGTTCTGCGTGTAGGTCTTCAGGTGCAGGAAGTAGGCGCCGACCGGGCCGTAGCCGTCCTTGAAGCGCGCCAGCACGATGCGGTTCTCCATCTGCGTCATCTTGGCGCCGGCGTCGATCATGAGGCCGTAGGCCGACGCGGACGACCAGGGCGCATACCAGGTCCGGCCGGACCCCTCGCCCACCGAGCGCGGCTTGAAGATGTTGGAGGCGCCGCCCGCGCCGCAGATCACGGTCTTGGACTTGAAGACGTGGTAGTTGCCCGTGCGGACGTTGAACCCGACGGCGCCGGCAATCCGGTTCTCCCTGCTTTCGTCCATCAGCAGGTGGGTGACGCAGATGCGGTTGAAGACCTTGTCCGCCGATTTCTTCGCGGCCTCGGCCACGATGGGCTTGTAGGACTCGCCGTGGATCATGATCTGCCACCGGCCTTCACGCAGGTAGCGCCCGGTCTTCGGGTCCTTCATGATCGGCAGGCCCCACTCCTCGAACTGGTGCACCGTGGAGTCG
>JAMPXV010000128.1 GCA_023700985.1 Lysobacter sp. | reverse complement strand
CTCGGCCTCGCCTTCCGCCCGGACCACACGCTGCGCATGAAGCCGCAGAACCTCCTGGTCAACCTTCCGCTCGCGCGCGCGAGCTGATCGCGCTTCCGCGGGTAAAATGGGCGCTTCGACCGATTTCGCGGAGCGCGCCATGACTGTCGTGGGAGAGAACACCGGCACCTACATGCTGGGCAAGGAACTGGACATCCTGATGGCCGAACGCGGCAGGCTCCTCAAGGTCGCGGGCGCCGCCGCCCAGTTCGTCGCCCTCATGGAGAGCCGCGCGCTTCCCGAGTCCGTCGCCACGGAGGCCGAGCTCCTCGCCGAAAGCGTGAACGCGCTCTCCGAGGACACGCTTCGCGACGCGCTCGCCTCCATCACCCGGCCCAAGTAGGGCCCACCCAAGGGAAACCGACCATGAACCCCGAGACCTTCAACATGAGCATCCGCAAGTTCCTGAAGAGCGTGGGCGTGCAGTCCCAGCGCGAGATCGAGGGCGCGGTGGAGAAGGCGATGGCCGACGGCCGGCTCAAGGGCGCGGAGACGCTTCCCGCGAAGATGACGCTCACCATCGACGGTCTCGCGCTTTCCGTGACCGTCGACGGCCGCATCTCGCTCGAATAGGGGGCGCCGCATGAACGACCTCGGCGGCGCCCAGGCCGTGACCTGGGCCGACATCGACTCGGCCGCGCGGAGCCTCGCGGGCGTGGCGCACCGCACGCCGGTGATGACCTCGCGCACCTTCGACGCCCGCACGGGTACGAAGGCCTTCTTCAAGTGCGAGAACTTCCAGCGCATGGGCGCCTTCAAGTTCCGCGGCGCCTACAACGCGCTCTCGCGCCTCACGCCCGAGGAGGGCAGGAAGGGTGTCGTCGCGTTTTCCTCGGGCAACCACGCCCAGGCGGTGGCGCTCGCCGGGCAGCTGCTCGGCATTCCCGCGGCGATCGTCATGCCGGCCGACGCGCCCGAGGTGAAGGTCGCCGCCACGAAGGGCTACGGAGCCGAGGTCATCCTGTACGACCGCGCCGCCGGCCAGGACCGCGAGGCCTTCGCCGCGGGCATCGCGGCCGAGCGCGGCGCGACCCTGATCCCGCCGTTCGACCACCCGCACGTGATCGCGGGGCAGGGGACGGCCGCGAAGGAACTGCTGGAGGAAACCGGGCCGCTCGACTGGCTGTTCGTGTGCTGCGGCGGGGCGGGGCTGCTGTCGGGCTGCGCCGTCGCCGCGCGCCACCTCTCCCCGGGCATCAAGGTCGTGGGCGTGGAGCCCGCCGGCGGCGACGACGCGACCCGGTCCTTCCGGACGAAGACGCTGCAGCGCGTCGAGAACCCCCAGACCATCGCCGACGGCGCGCGCACCCAGTCGCTCGGCCGCCTCACCTTCCCGCTCGTGCTCGCCAACGTGCACGACTTCCTCACCGTCACGGACGAGGAACTGGTGGAGGCGATGCGCTTCCTGTGGGAACGCATGAAGCTGGTCGTGGAGCCCACCGGGGCGCTCGCGACCGCCGGCGTCCTCTCGGGAAGGCTCGACACGCGGGGCGCCCGCGTGGGCGTGATCCTCTCCGGAGGCAACGTCGACCTGCGCATGGCCGCCAAGCTGTTCGCGTGACGCGCCCGCTTCCGGTGCTGCCCGCCTCCATCCCGAGGCGCGGCTCGAAGCCGTGGCAGCGGATCGGCCGCGCCGTGATGCGACTGACGGGCTGGGGGATCGAGGGCAACTTTCCCGACACGCCCAGGCTCGTGGTCGCCGTGGCGCAGCACACGTCCAACTGGGACTTCGTGCACGGCGCGGCGGCCATGTTCGCGCTCGACCTGCGCGCGACCTTCATCGGCAAGCACACCCTCTTCGCCTGGCCCTTCGCGGGCTTCCTGCGGTGGATGGGCGGCGTGCCCATCGACCGCTCGGCCCCGCGGGGCGTGGTGGGGGAGGCCGTGGCCGCGTTCGACCGCGAGCCCTCGCGCATCCTCGTGATCGCGCCGGAGGGCACGCGCCGGAAGGTGGAGCGCTACAAGACGGGCTTCCTGCACATCGCGCGCGGCGCGCGCGTGCCCGTGCTGCTGATCGCGCTCGACTACGCGACGCGCACCATCCGCATCGGGCCCGCTCTCGAGGTGGGCGAGGACATCGAGGCCGAGCGCGTCAAGGTCGAGGCGCACTTCGCGAGGATCCCGGGCCGCTACCCCCAGTAGGCGCCTCCGGGACGGGGGCGCGTGCCCGCGGCCCGACCCATCGTGGTGCTGCGTTGCACCAATCCGTGGCGCCCCGGCCGCTGCCGGCAGGCGGGAAGAACTCCTCAACCCGCTGATGCCAATCGGAAACTCGGAAAATCACGGCATTGGCACGGTCCATGCTGCGTTGCCATTGTCGGCGCATTTCTCGCGCGCTGGCAGTTTCTCCTCCGAGAGCGGTTTGGCCCGCCGGTTTCCCCGGCGGGCCATTTTTTTCGTCCGCACGCAGGACGAAAAAAAGCCCGCCGCGAGGCGGGCTTCCTGTAACCAGAGCGAACCGCGGTTCAGTCGGCGTAGATGCCGGCCTTCTTGATGATGGGCGCCCACTTGTCCACTTCCGCCTTGAGGTGCTTGGCGAGCGCGGCGGGGGTGGCCTGGTCCTGCGGGACGGGCTCGGTGCCGAGGTCGGCGAACTTGGAGACCACGGTCGGGTCCTTGAGCGCGGCCTGCAGCGCGGCCGACAGCTTGTCGATGACCGGCTTGGGCGTGCCTTTCGGGGCCCACATGCCGTGCCAGATGCCGACCTGGAAGTCCTTGATGCCGGACTCCTGCACGGTGGGCAGCTCGGGCATGGCCTTGATGCGCTGCGCGGTGGTGACCGAGTAGGCCTTCACCTTGCCGCCCCTGATCTGCGGCGTGGTATTGGTCGTCTGGTCGCACATGAAGTCCACCTGGCCGCCGATGAGGTCGGTCATCGCCGGCCCCGTGCCCTTGTACGGCACCGTCGTGAGGTCCGTCTGCATCGCGGTCATCAGGAGCATGCCGCACAGGTGCGAGGCGGCGCCGACGCCGGCGTTGGCGTAGGTGACCTTGTCCTTGTTCGCCTTCACGTAGGCGATGAGCTCCTTCATGTCCTTCGGCGGGAAGTCCTTGCGCGCGATGAAGGTCATCGGCACGTCGGTGACCAGGCCGATGGGCTCGAGGTCGGTCATCGGGTTGTAGCCGAGGTTGCGGTACAGCGACACGCTCGTGGAGATGCCGATGTGCATGAGGACCAGCGTGTAGCCGTCCGGCTTCGCCGCGGCGACCTTCTTCGGGCCGATGGTGCCGCCGGCGCCGGCGACGTTTTCCACGATCACCGTCTGGCCGAGGGACTTCGTCATCGACTGCGCGATGAGCCGCGTGACCGTGTCGGTCGGGCCGCCGGCCGCGAAGGGCACGACGACGGTGATGGTGCGGTTGGGATAGTCCTGAGCAAGGACCGCGGTTGATGCGACGAGGGCCGCGAAAGCGGCGATCAGCTTGCGAAACATCGGGAATCTCCTCCAGATTGATGAAGCGCTCAACAACACCCGGGCCGGTCTTGGCCGGCCCGTGGCGGGATTATCACCCTTTTCGGCCTTGGGCAGCGCCGGGGCACCCTATAATCGGGGCGTCCCCCGGAGCCCGTTTTGATCCTCGTCACACTTCTGGCCGCCCTGGTCGCCCTTTACGCCTACCCCCCGGCGGGGCGCCAGCCCCTGCAGGCCTTCTACGGGCGCCTTTGCCTGTCGACCGCCAAGCGGCTCAACGCCGGCGACCGGAACTCCGGCATCCTCGCCTACGCAGCCCTGGTGGCCGTGGTGCTCGTGCCGGTCGGGCTCCTTTCGGCGCTCGCCGCCTCCATCCACGGCGTCGTCCTCGCCGCCCTGGAGGCGGTCGTCCTCTACGGGACGCTGCGCTTCCTGCAGACCACGTCCCACCTCGGCGCCATCGAGCGCAGCCTCCGGGAAGGCGACCCGGGCGCGGCCTCGCGCCGGCTCTCCGAGTGGCTGGGCGAGGCACCCCCGTCCGACGAGCCGGGCGCCACCGCGCGCCTGGCGGCCGAGCAGGGCCTTCGCGACGCCCACCACGGCACCTTCGCGATCCTCTTCTGGTACCTGGTGCTCCCGGGGCCGCTGGGCGTCGTGCTGTACCCGCTCACGCAGCGTGCCGCGCGCCTGTGGGACGTGTCCGTCGACCCCGACGAGCGCGAGTTCGGCTGGTTCGCCGGGCGCGCCTTCGAGGTCCTCGACTGGGTCCCGCAGCGCGTGACGGCCTTCGTCTTCGCGATCGTGGGCGACTTCGAGGACGCGCTCTTCTGCTGGCGCTCGCAGGCGGCACTCTGGCTGCTGCCGCAGGAGGGGATCGTGCTCGCGAGCGGCGCCGGGGCGCTCGGCGTGCGGCTCGGCGAGCCCATCGCGCGCGGCGAGGCGCTCATCGACCGGCCGGTGCTGGGGACGGGCCAGGCGGCGGGCGAGGAGGCGCTCGCGAGCCTCGAGGGCCTGCTGTGGCGCTCGCTCGTGCTCTGGCTGACCGCCTTCCTGCTCGTCGCGGCCATTTCCTTCTCCTGAGCCGCCGCGTCGCGCCCGTGCGGCGCCGGGGGCCATTTGATACACTCGCCGCAAACTCCGGGGCAATGGTCCCAGGCGGGCCATCCCACGGAGCAAGCCAATCCCAGACGAGGAGAACGACGATGAAATGCCATTTCCCACGCACCTTGTTCCGGTCGGTGGCGCTCGCCGCCGGCCTGGCGATCGCCGGCTCCGCGGCGGCAACCGAAAACATCCGCATGATGATCCCGGCCAACCCCGGCGGCGGCTGGGACACGACGGGACGCGAGCTCGGCAAGGCGATGCTCGCCGCCGGCGCGGTCAAGAACATCCAGTACGACAACAAGGGCGGCGCGGCCGGCGCCATCGGCCTCGCGCAGTTCGTTTCCGCCTCCAAGGGCGACCCCAACGCGCTGATGATGGGCGGCATGGTGATGGTGGGCGGGCTGATCCAGAACAAGTCCGCGGTGACGCTCGACCAGGTCACCCCCGTCGCCCGCCTCACCTCGGAGTACGAGGTCATCGTCGTCCCCGCCAACTCTCCCATCAAGGACATGAAGGACCTGATGGCGAAGTTCAAGGCGAACCCGGGCAGCATCTCCTGGGGCGGCGGCAGCGCCGGCGGCACCGACCACATCCTCGCGGGCCTGCTCGCCAGGGAAGTGGGCGTCGAGCCCGGCAAGGTGAACTACGTGCCGTTCAAGGGTGGCGGGGAAGCGGTCGCGGCGATCATCGGCGGCCACGTGTCCGTCGGCGTCTCGGGGCTGTCGGAGTTCGCGCAGCACGTGCAGTCCGGCAAGATGCGCGCCCTCGCGGTCTCGTCGGCCGCGAAGATCGGCAACATCCCGTCGCTGAAGGAGCAGGGCTACAACGTCGAGCTCGCCAACTGGCGCGGCATCTTCGGCGCCCCCGGCATCTCCAAGGACCAGCAGGCCGCGCTCGTGAAGGCGGTCGAGGCGGCCACCAAGAATGCCTCCTGGGCCGAGACGCTCAAGAAGCAGGACTGGACGGCCTACTGGCTCGCGGGCGACGAGTACGGTGCGTTCATCAAGGACGAGACCAAGCGCATCGGCGATATCCTCGCCGGCCTGAACCTCGGCAAGAAGTGACAGGGGCGCCCGGGAAACCGGGCGCTTCTCGCTGAAGATGGCCCACCCCCGCCCGAAGGGGCAGATCGCTGTCTCCGCCGGCGTGCTGGCGCTGGGCGCGATCGTGCTCGCCGGCGCATGGGAGTTGCCCGCCGGCGGCGGCTACGCGCAGGTGGGGCCGGGGGTCGTGCCGCGCATCGTGGGCGGGGTGCTCCTGCTGCTGGGCGCCCTGCTGCTGCGCGAGGCGTTGACGGGCGGGTTCCACGGCGTCGACGAGGAGGCCGAGGTCCACCTGCCGATGGACTGGAAGGCCTTCGGCTGGTTGAGCGGCGGCATCATCGTGTACGGGCTCCTGGTGGAGCGCGCCGGGTTCCTGATCGCCTCCACGCTCCTCTTCGTCGCGGTCGCCCGCGGGTTCACGAGCCGGCGCTGGCTGTCCAACGCGCTGGTCGGGCTCGCGGTGTCGGCCTTCATCTTCGCGGTCTTCAACTACGGCCTCGGCCTGCAGCTTCCCGCCGGCATCCTGAAGGGACTGCTGCCCTGATGGACATCTGGGCGCAGCTCATCAACGGCTTCGCGGTCGCGCTGACGGCACAGAACCTCATGTGGGCGCTGCTGGGCGTGACCCTCGGCACGGCGGTGGGCGTGCTGCCCGGCGTGGGCCCCGCGGTCACCGTGGCGCTGCTGCTGCCCATCACCACCAAGGTGGACGCGAGCGGGGCGCTCATCATGTTCGCCGGCATCTACTACGGCGCGATGTACGGCGGCTCCACCACCTCGATCCTGCTCAACACGCCGGGCGAGAGCGCGACGATCGTGACGGCGATGGAGGGCAACCAGATGGCGCGGCGCGGCCGCGCGGGCCCCGCGCTCGCCACGAGCGCCATCGGCTCGTTCATCGCCGGGACCATCGCCACCATCGGCCTCACCTTCCTGTCGCCGCTGGTGGTCGAGCTGGGCCTCAAGTTCGGCCCGCCCGAGTACTTCGCGCTGATGGTCGTCGCCTTCACGACGGTCTCCTCGGTGCTGGGCAACTCCACCCTGCGCGGCATGACGAGCCTCGCCCTGGGGCTCGCGATCGGGCTGGTGGGCATCGACAACCAGACGGGGCAGGCGCGCTTCTCCTACGGCGTGCCGCAGCTCCTCGACGGCATCGAGGTCGTCACCATCGCGGTCGGCCTCTTCGCGGTGGGCGAGACGATCTACAACGCCTCGAAGATGAGCCAGGTCAAGGAGACGCTCGAGCGGATGAGCGGCTCGATCTGGATGAAGGCGGATGACTGGAAGCGCTCGTGGAAGCCGTGGATCCGCGGCACCCTCATCGGCTTCCCCTTCGGCTCGATCCCGGCGGGCGGCGCGGAGATCCCGACCTTCCTTTCCTACGCGATCGAGAAGAAGCTCTCCAGGAACCCGGAGGAGTTCGGCTCGGGGGCGATCGAGGGCGTGGCGGGGCCCGAGGCCGCCAACAACGCTTCCTCCACCGGGGCCATGGTGCCCCTCCTCACGCTGGGGCTTCCCACTTCCGCGACGGCGGCGATCCTGCTGTCGGCCTTCCAGCAATACGGCCTGCAGCCCGGACCCATGCTCTTCGAGGCGAACTCGGCGCTCGTTTGGGGCCTCATCGCGAGCTTCTACGTCGGCAACGTGATGCTGCTCGTGCTGAACCTGCCGATGGTCGGGCTGTGGGTGAAGCTCCTGGAGATCCCCAAGCCGCAGCTCTACGCGGGCATCCTCGTCTTCGCCACCATGGGCGTCTACGGCATGCGCCAGTCGCCGTTCGACGTGTTCCTGCTCTACGGGGTGGGGCTGGCCGGGTTCCTCATGCGCCGCTTCGGCTTTCCGGCGGCGCCGGTGATCGTGGGCATGATCCTGGGCCCGCTCGCCGAGGAGCAGATGCGCCGCGCGCTCGCCATCAGCCAGGGCAGCCCGATGATCTTCTTCACCCATCCCATCTCGGCCGCGCTCCTCGCGCTGGCGGTGACGGTGATCCTCGCGCCGTGGCTGTGGCGGCGCTTCGGGCCCGCGCGCCGCCGGAGCTGAGCCCCACGCCATTCCCCCGGCGGCTTTCGAGGGCTGCCGCCTCATCCGGACCGCGCAGAGCCTCCATGCAACCCGCCTTCGACCGCTTCCACCGCTACGAGGAACTCGTGGCCGTCCTGCGCGCCTTCGCGTCGCGCCGCCCCGACCTCTTCCGCGTCGAGACCATCGGCGCGAGCCACGAGGGGCGCGACATCCACGTCGTCGTCGCGACCCGCCGCGACACCGGGCCGGACACGGACAAGCCGGGCTTCTGGGTCGACGGCAACATCCACGCCGGGGAGCTCACGGCCTCGACCGCGTGCCTCTTCCTGCTGAAGACGCTCGAGGAACAGTACGGCCGGCGCGAGGACGTGACGCGGCTCCTCGACACGCGCGCGTTCTACGTCTGCCCGCGCATCAATCCCGACGGGGCCGAATGGGCGCTCGCGGACAATCCCAGGCACATCCGCTCCTCGACGCGCCCCTGGCCCTTCGACGAGGAGGCGGTGGAGGGCCTCGACGTCGAGGACGTGGACGGCGACGGGCGCGTCCTGATGATGCGCATCCCCGATCCCAACGGCCCGTACAAGGCGCACCCGGCAGACCCGCGCCTCATGACGCCCCGCGACCCGGCGGAGGCGGGCGGCACGTACTGGCGCGTGATGCCGGAGGGACGCCTTCGCAACTTCGACGGTGTCGAGATCCGCGTGAACCGGGACAAGGAGGGCCTGGACCTCAACCGCAACTTCCCCGCCGGCTGGCGGCAGGAATACCAGCAGCCGGGCGCCGGCCCCTACCCGGTGTCGGAGCCGGAGACGCGGGCCGTCGTGGACTACATCGTCGGGCACCCGAACCTGTGCATCGCGGTGAGCTTCCACACGCACAGCGGCGTGATCCTGCGGCCCTTCTCGAGCGAGCCCGACGACAACATGCCGCCGGAGGACCTCTGGCTCTACAAGTCGTTCGGCAAGCGCGCCACCGAGTTCACGGGCTACCCCAACATCTCGATCTTCCACGACTTCAAGTACCACCCGAAGCAGGTCATCAGCGGCGGCTTCGACTGGATCTACGAGCACCTCGGCCAGCTCTTCTGGGTCGTGGAGATCTGGGCGCCCATCAAGGAGGCGGGCATCGAGGGCTACCACTTCATCGACTGGTACCGCGAGCATCCGCCGGAGGACGACCTGAAGCTCGTCGCCTGGAGCGACCGGGAACTCGGCGGCGAGGGCTACGTCACCTGGTATCCGTTCGACCACCCGCAGCTCGGCCCGGTGGAGCTGGGCGGATGGAACAAGATCGCCACGTTCCGGAACCCGCCTGCCAAGTACCTCGAGCGCGAGGTGAAGCGCTTCCCCGAGTGGCTCATCTGGCAGGCGCTCACCACGCCGAAGCTCGAGATCCTGGAGGCGACGGCGGAAAGCCTGGGGGACGACACCTGGCGCGTGCGCGTGGTGGCGCAGAACTCGGGCTACCTGCCCACGTACGCGACCAAGCGGGCGCTCGAGCGCAGGATCGTCCGCGGCGTGATCTTCGAGATCGGGCTGCCGGAGGGCGCCGCGCTCGTCGCGGGGAAGCCGCGCGTCGAGGGGCCGCAGCTCGAGGGGCGGGCCAACAAGCCGACCCTGCAGGCCTTCCTCCCCGATCCGTTCATCACCGCCGACCGCGGCCAGTGCGAGTGGACGGTGCGCGCGCCGCGCGGGACGGCGGTCACGCTCACCGCGCGCCACGAGCGGGCCGGCCGGGCGGTGGCAACCCTTGCCCTGGCCTGACCCCGCCCCCCTTGCCGAAGTGCTAATCTGGCCTCATCTCCGTCTCATGCGGAGGTGAGAAATGATGCACATCCGGCCCGCCGCCGTGGCGGGGGCCTTCTATCCCGGCGACCCGGTGACTCTCGCGCGCGAGGTGGAGGAATTCGTGCGCCGGGCGGCCCCTCCGGCGGCCGGGGAGACGGCGCCGAAGGCGATCATCGCCCCCCATGCCGGCTACATGTACTCGGGCCCCGTCGCGGGCAGCGCGTACGCCCGCGTGTCGTGCCTGCGCGGGAAGGTCTCCCGCGTGGTCCTCGCCGGGCCGGCGCACCGGGTCTTCGTGCGCGGCGCGGCGGTGCCCGAGGCGACGGCCTTCGCCACGCCTCTTGGCGCCATCGAGCTGGACCAGGAGGCACTCGCGCG
>JAMPXV010000127.1 GCA_023700985.1 Lysobacter sp. | reverse complement strand
CCGAACACGATGGCGTTGGGCGGCGTGCCCACCGGCATCATGTAGGCGCTGCTGGCGGCGATCGCGCACACGACCACGAGCATCCGCGGGTCGAGCCCGAGTGCCGGCGCCATCGCCGCGAGGACCGGCGTCATGGTCGCGACCTGCGCCGTGTTCGATGTGACCTCCGACAGGAACACCGTCAGCGCCACCACCGCGAGCAGGAGCACGAAGGGCGGCAGCACCGCGAGGCCGCGCGCGGACTGGCCGATGAACGCCGACACGCCGTTCGCCTCCACCGCCGCGGCGAGGCTCAATCCGCCCCCGAAGAGGATCAGCACGCCCCAGGGCATCTTCACGGCGGTCTCCCAGTCCATCGCGCGGATGCCCTTCTCGCGATCGACGGGCAGGAGGAAGAGCGCCAGCGCCGCGAGCATCGCCACGCCGCTGTCGGTGAGCCCCTTCAGCGGACGCAGCCCGGCGACGCTCAGGTCGCGCAGCAGCGCGCCGAAGATCCAGAAGAACGCCGCCCCCGCGAACACGGCAAGCGTGACCTTCTCGCCGCGACCCAAGGGCCCGAGCTTCGCGTACTCGGCGGCGATCATCTCGCGCCCGCCCGCGACCTCGCCGAACGACACCGGGAAGAGGAACCGGGTGAGGATGAGCCAGGCGAGCGGCAGGAACACCAGCGTGAAGGGCAGCCCGAAGGCCATCCAGTCGAGGAACGTCACCTCCGCCCCGTAGCTCTGCGTGATGAAGCGCGAGGCGATGCCGTTGGGCGGCGTGCCGATGATGGTCGCGATGCCGCCGATGGACGCGGCGTACGCCACCGCCAGCAGGAGGCTCACCGAGAAGTTGCGCTCGGCCACGAGTTCCTGGGGTATGCCGCCGGATTCCCTGAGCCCCTTGCCCGTCCGCGAGCGCACCACGAGGTCGATCACGCTCACGGCGATGGGCACCATCATCGCGGCGCAGGCGGTGTTCGAGATCCACATGCTCAGGAACGCCGAGCCGGCCATGAAGCCCGCGATCATCGCGCCCGGGCGCGTGCCCGTGAACCGCAGGGTGAAGAACGCGATCCGCCGGCCCAGCCCCCAGCGCTCGATCGCGAGCCCCAGGATGAAGCCGCCCATGAAGAGGTAGATCACGTCCGAGGCGTAGGGCGCGGTGGCCTTCGCGATCGACGAGATCCCGAGCAGCGGGAAGACCGCGATGGGCAGGAGCGCGGTCACCTCGATGTCGACGGCCTCGGTCATCCACCACGTGGCCATCCACGCCACCATGGCGAGCGTGGCGCGGCCGGCCACGGTGAACGGCGCCTGCATCGAGGGGCCGGTCGCGTAGGTTTCCGGCAGGAGAAGGAAGCAGGCCGCGGCGAGAAGCGGTCCCGCCAGCAGGCCGGCACGACGCACGAAGAAGAGCGCTTTCATGGCATCCATGCAACGACTGGCGGCGGTTGGCGACCTCCGCGGCGCGAGGCCGCGCTCAGAACATCATCTTCGCGAGCATGAGCCCCGTGAACACCGCGACGGAGGTGGCAACGAGCCCCGGGATCATGAACGAGTGGTTGAGGACGTACTTGCCGATCCTCGTGGTCCCGGACAGGTCGAAGTTGATCGCCGCGATGAGCGAGCCGTAGGTCGGGATGAAGAAGTAGCCGTTGACCGACGGGAACATCGCGATGAGGAACTGCGGCGGGATGCCCAGCGCGATGCCCAGCGGCATGAGGGCCCGCGTCGTCGCTGCCTGGCTGTACAGCAGGACGGACGCGAAGAAGAGGCCGAAGGCGAAGGTCCAGGGCGCCGCCTTCGCCATTTCCCCGATGGCCGGGACGATCACGTCCTTGTGGGCCGCGATGAAACTGTCGCCCAGCCACGCCAGCCCGAAGATGCCGATCACGGCCACCACGCCGGCACGTAGCGTGGCAGTCTTGGGTACCTCGTCCACGTCCACCTTCGTGACCAGCAGCATGACCGCCGCGACCGACAGCATGATGATCTCGATCACGATCGGCATGCCGATCGCGCTCTTGGCGCCGGGAAGCTTGCGCAGTTCCGGGAAGAAGCCGAAGAGCACCACAAGGGCCACGCCGGCGAGGAAGATGAACGCGGCGGCCTTCGCCGCGGGCTTCAGCGGCGGGCGCTCTCCCGCGCCCTTCGGGGCCGGGATCTGGCCGGCCGCGAGGCGCGCCTGGTATTCCGGGTCGTCCTTGAGGTCCTTGCCCAGGAACATCGAGACGATGGCCCCCGCGACCACGCCGGTGAGCGTGGCCGGCACGCACACCATCAGGATCTCGGGCAGACCCCACTCCGTGAAGCCCTTCTCGGAGAAGAGCCCGATCATGGCTGCGGTCGCCGCGGCCACGGGGCTCGCGGTGATCGCCTGCTGCGAGGCGATGGTCGCGATGGCCATCGGGCGCTCGGGCCGGATCCCGTTCTGGTGCGCCGTCTCGTAGATCACGGGTAGCAGCGGATAGACGATGTGCCCCGTGCCCGCCACGAAGGTGAAGCTCCAGGTCGTCAGAGGTGCCACGATCGTCACGTACTTCGGGTTGGCCCGGATGATGCGCTCGGCCACCCGCACCAGGAAGTCGATGCCGCCCGCCGCATCCATGACCGAGGCGGCCATGATCACCGCCAGGATGATGAGCATCACGTCGATCGGGGGCGAGGTGGGGCTCACCCCGAAGGCGACCACCAGGACCAGGAGGCCCGTGGCGCCCCAGAGGCCGAGGCCCACGCCGCTGTAGCGCGCGCCCATCCAGATCGCGGCGAGGACGATCGCAAACTGCAGGAGTATAGAAAGTGTCATGGCTTGGTTTCCCTTTGGAATCGTTCCGGGTTTTTCGCTATTGCTCGAACTTGGGCGCGATCAGGTTCTCGAAGGAGAACACCTCGTCCCACTTCTCCTGGGTGAGGAGCTTCTTCTCCAGCACCACGATGTCGTGCAGCGGCTTGCCCGTCTCGTAGCCCTCGCGCGCGATATCGGCGCACACCTTGTAGCCCAGCGACGGCTTGAGGACCGTCACGATCCCCAGCGAGTTGAGCACCATGTCGCGCGTGCGATCGGAGTTCGCGGTGATGCCGTCGACGCAGTTCACGCGCAGGCTGTTCACGGCGTTCTCCATGGTCGAGATCGAGGTGAAGAGCGCGAAGGTGATGACCGGCTCCATCACGTTCAGCTGCAGCTGCCCGGCGGAGGCGGCGAGCGTCACGGTGAGGTCGAGGCCGATCACGAGGAAGCCCGTCTGGTTCACGACCTCCGGGATCACCGGGTTCACCTTGCCCGGCATGATCGAGGAGCCGGGCTGCATCTGCGGCAGGTTGATCTCGTTGAAGCCGCAACGCGGGCCCGAGGCGAGGAGCCGGATGTCGTTGCAGATCTTGGTGAGCTTGGACGATGTGCGCTTGAGCACCCCGGAGAGCAGCACGTAGGCGCCGGTGTCGGAGGTCGCCTCCACCAGGTCGCCGGCGAGGATGAACTTGGTCCCCGTCACCTCCGAAAGGTACTTCGTCGCGAGTTCGGGGTAGCCCGGGGCCGCCGTCACCGTCGTGCCGATGGCCGTGGCACCCAGGTTGATCTCGTGCAGGAACTGGCGGACTTCGGCGATCCGCTGGACCTCCTCGCCGATCGTCGTGCCCCAGCCGTGGAACTCCTGCCCCAGCGACATGGGGACGGCGTCCTGCAGGTGCGTGCGGCCCATCTTCAGCACCCGGTCGAACTCCTTCGCCTTGGCGAAGAACGCCTGCTGGAGCTTGGTGAGCGCCTCCATGTAATTCGCGAGCCTGAGGATCAGCGCCAGGCGAAACGCGGTCGGGTACATGTCGTTCGTGCTCTGCCCGAAGTTCACGTGGTCGTTCGGGTTGACGATCTGGTACTCGCCCTTCTTGTGGCCCAGCTTCTCGAGCGCGAGGTTCGCGATCACCTCGTTGGCGTTCATGTTGGTCGACGTGCCCGCCCCGCCCTGGATGAAGTCGGTGACGAACTGGTCGCGGAATTCGCCGGCGATGAGGCGGTCGCAGCCGTGGATGATGGCCTCGGCGACCTTCCTGTCGAGGACGCCAAGGTCGCGGTTGGCCATCGCCGCGGCCTTCTTCACGTAGCCGAAGGCCTTCACGAAGTACGGCTCCGTGGACATCGGGATGCCGGTGATGTGGAAGTTTTCCTTGCCGCGCAGGGTCTGGACACCATAGTAGGCGTCGTCGGGAAGCTGCTTTTCGCCCAGGAAATCCTTCTCGATGCGTGCCATGGTCGCGCTCCTGTGAGGTCTTCGGGAATGTCCTCATTCTCCGGGCCACCCACCCCGCGGACTTGACCCACCACAATGCCCAAACCGCGCTGTTGGCCCTTGGGCCAATGAATGGCGGATCCGTGTCGAGAAATGAAATACGGCGGCCCCGGAAGGGAACCGCCGTATCGAACCGCGATGCGCGCCGCGGGGTCGCGGCAGCCGCTAGTGCTTCGCCTTCACCTTCTCCCGCCGCCTCCGTTCAGCCCTGCGTTCCCTGCACCACCATCTTGCGCCGCAGGAACGCGATCTGCGTCTGCAGCGGCAGGTTCTTCGGGCAGACGTCGTGGCACGCGAGGAGCGACATGCAGCCGAAGACGCCGTTGTCGTCGCCCACCAGCTCGTAGAAGTCCGCGTCCGCGCGCTTGTCGCGCGGGTCGAGCCGGAAGCGGGCGATCTTGTTCAGGCCCACGGCGCCGACGAAGTCCTGGCGCATGCGCGCCGTGCCGCAGCTCGCCACGCAGCAGCCGCACTCGATGCAGCGGTCCAGCTCGTAGACGGCCTCGGCCAGCGCCGGGTCCATGGGCTCCTCGATTCGCTTGAGGTCGATGGCCTTCTCCTGCGCGTGCACCCACGTCTCCAGCTTCTCGCTCATGCCGCGCATCCACTTGCCGGAGTTGACCGACAGGTCGCCGATCAGCTCGAAGACGGGCAGCGGGGCGAGCGAGATGTCCGCCTCGAGGTCCTTGGTGACGGTGCGGCAGGCGAGGCCCGGGCGCCCGTTGATCATCATCCCGCAGCTGCCGCATATGCCGGCGCGGCAGACGAAGTCGAACTGCAGCGACGGGTCCTGCTTCTCGCGGATCTCCGAGAGCGCGATGAAGAGCGTCATGCCCGGGGCCTCCTCCAGCTCGTAGGTCTGGATGCGGGGCGTGTCGCCGGCCTTCGCGGGGTTGTAGCGAAGGGCGTGGATGCGGAGCTTGCGGTGGCTGTCGTTGTCGGCCATGGCCATGTTCCTCTAGAAGCGCTCGTCGATGCGTTCGTTGCGCCCGCGGAGGACCTCGGGGAGCAGGTGCTCGTAGGGCATGAGGGCCTTCTGCATCGCGAAGCGGTCGCTGGCGTGCTGCGCCCGGATGGCCTCCACCGCCTTCTGGCGCTCGGGGGTGTCCGGATGGTCGATGTAGTCCTTCGCGCCGTAGCCGCGCCAGCCCGGCGGCAGCTCCATGCGCGCCACGTCCAGCGGCTCGTAGGCGAGCGTGGGGAGCGTGTCCGACTCGCCCTTCCAGGTGGCGAGCGTGCGCTTGAGCCACTCGGCGTCGTTCCGGCGCGGGAAGTCCTCGCGGAAGTGGGCGCCGCGGCTCTCCGTGCGCACCGCCGCGCCGTAGGCGACGGTGAGCGCGATCCTGAGCATGCGCTGCACGCGGTAGGCGGTCACGAGCTCCGGGTTGGCCCCCAGCTGCGGGGAGCGCAGCCCGATGCGGCGGCTGCGCACCAGCAGCTTCTGCAGCTTGTCCACCGCCTCCTCGAGGTCCTTGCCGGTGCGGAAGATGCCCACCTTGGCGGTCATGAGGTCCTGCATCTCGCCCTTGATGGCGGAGGCGTCCTCGGTGCCGCCGCCCTTGGTGAACGCCTCGAGCTTCGCCTGCTCGCGCTCGACGAATTCGCGCACCAGCCCGATCGGCACGGTCGGCGTGTTGGAGAGGCTGTCGCAGTAGTCGGCCACGGTCTCGCCCACGATCATGCCGGCGACGACCGTCTCGGCCACCGAGTTGCCGCCCAGGCGGTTGAAGCCGTGCATGTCCCAGCAGGCTGCCTCGCCCGCGGAGAAGAGCCCCTTGAGCGTCGGGCTCTGGCCCGAGGGGTCCGTGCGCACCCCGCCCATCGTGTAGTGCTGGGCCGGGCGCACCGGGATCATGTCCTTCACCGGGTCGACGCCAAGGAAGTAGTGGCAGATGTCCCACACCTCCCGCAGGTTGGTGTGGATGTGCTTCTCGCCGAGCTGCGTGATGTCGAGCCAGATGTGCTCGCCGAAGCGCGACTTGTGGCCCTTGCCCTTCTTGATGTGCTCCTCCATCCGGCGCGAAACCACGTCGCGCGAGGCGAGCTCCTTCTTTTCCGGCTCGTAGTCGGGCATGAAGCGGTGGCCGTCGACGTCCTTGAGCAGGCCCCCGTCGCCGCGGCAGCCCTCGGTCACGAGGATGCCGGCCGGGAAGATGCCCGTCGGGTGGAACTGGACAGCCTCCATGTTGCCCAGGGCGGACACCCCGGTCTCGAGCGCCAGCGCGTGGCCGATGCCCTCGCAGATCACCGCGTTGGTCGTGTTGCGGTAGATGCGCCCCGCGCCGCCGGTGCAGACGGCCGTGGCCGTGGCCACGTAGGCGGAAACCTCGCCGGAGACGAGGTCGCGCACCACGGCGCCGTAGCAGCGGCTGCCGTCGTGGATGAGCGCCAGCGCTTCCTTGCGCTCGTGCACCGGGATCGAGTCGGCGATCGCCTGGTCGGCCACCGTGTTGATCATCGAGTGGCCCGTGCCGTCGGCGGCGTAGCAGGTGCGCCACTTCTTGGTGCCGCCGAAGTCGCGTTGCGCGATCAGGCCATGCGCCTCGTCGCGCTCCGTGATGGTCACCTTCTGGCCGTTCATGATGACGTCGCGGTCGCCCTTCCTCACGCGGCTCCACGGCACGCCCCACGCCGCAAGCTCGCGAACCGCCTTGGGCGCCGTGTTCACGAACATGCGCACCACTTCCTGGTCGGCGCCCCAGTCGGAGCCGCGCACCGTGTCCTCGAAGTGGACGTCCTCGGTGTCGCCCTGCCCCTTGATCACGTTCCCCAGGGAGGCCTGCATGCCGCCCTGGGCGGCCTTGGAGTGCGATCTCTTGGCCGGCACGAGCGACAGGATGAGCGCGTCGTGCCCGCGCCGCTTGGCGCCGATCGCGAGCCTCAGGCCCGCCAGCCCGCCGCCGATGACCAGCACGTCGGTGTAGACGATCTTCATTTGGCCTTCTCCATCGGGTTCGGGACGACCCACGAGGGCGTGTAGACGGCCCCCTTCTGGTCGCGGATCTGGTAGCCGATCTTCGCGTAGGCGACGAACGTCGCCACGCCGAGCGCCAGGAAGAACGCCGTCAGGACCCACTTGAGGGTCTTCAGCCGCTTGCGGCTGGCGTTGGCGTCCTTGCCCTCGAACCAGCCCCACTTCACCGCGAGGCGGTACAAGCCGATGCCGCCGTGGAACTCGACCGCCAGCAGCATGACGATGTAGAGGGGCCCCCAGCCGCCGGACCAGATGCGCTCGCCGGACTGGTACGGGCCGATGTCGCCGGGGTGCATCATCATCTGGTAGAGGTGCACGGCGGCGAGGAAGAAGAGGAGGAAGCCGGTGAGCGCCTGCACCCACCAGAGCGTGGTGTCCTCGTGGGCCATGAGCTTCCTGTGGCCCATGAAGGTCCGGTACTGCTGGTAGTTGGCCGGGAACTTCCGCATCGCGAGGAACGCGTGGACGATCACGAGCGCGAAGACCGTCGCCACGACCACCGAGACGATGCCCGGGTAGGCCGTCCCGAGGATGAAGTAGCCCTCGAAGAACTTGGTGATCGTCCACATCGCGTCCTTGCCCAGCAGGATCGAGGAGACGAAGAACATGTGGCCCCACATGAAGAGGCCCAGCGCGAGGCCGGTGAGGCTCTGCGCGAGGTCCATGCGGGCGGGCCAGCGGCTCTTGCGCGGTCGATCGGCAAGTCCGACGCCGGCGATGACGTTCGGGGTGGAATCCATGCGCTCCTCCATACCCCCCGGGGAATAGGGGGGTTTCGGCCCACACACTTTGCGTCCGAATCCGGCCCCTCCGGTTGACAGGGGTCAAACCGGCGCACCACCGGAGTGCGGCCGCGGGGCCCCCGGGCAAGATAAAATCACTTTCCGCTCCCCGATTGCTCCCCTTGATCGACGTCATCATTCCCGCCTACCGCGGGCTCGCCCAGACGCGCCGCTGCCTCGAAAGCGTCCTCGCGGCCACGGTGCGCTGCCCCCACGAGGTCGTCGTGATCGACGACGCGAGCCCGGAGCCCGAGCTTTCCGCCTGGCTGCGCGGCCTGGCGCAGGACGGGCGCATCACCCTCATCACCCATGCGGCCAACGCCGGCTTCGTGGCGTCGGCGAACGAGGGGATGCGCCTGCACGCCGACCGGGACGTGGTGCTCCTCAACAGCGACACCGAGGTGGCCGGCGACTGGCTGGACCGCCTCGCGGCCTGCGCCGCCCGGGAGCCGCAGGCCGGCACGGTCACGCCCTTCTCCAACAACGCGACGATCGCGAGCTACCCGCGCTTCGCGCAGCCCAACGCCCTGCCCCGCGGCGCCACGACGGCCGGGCTGGACGCTGCGTTCGCCCGCGCAAATGCAGGCCGGTCCGTGAACCTTCCGACCGCCGTGGGCTTCTGCATGTACATCGCCCGGGCCTGCCTGGAGGCGACCGGGCCCTTCGACGAGGAGGCCTTCGGGCGCGGCTACGGCGAGGAGGTCGACTTCTGCCTGCGCGCCGCGAAGGCGGGATGGCGCCACCTGCTCGCCGCCGACGTCTTCGTCTTCCACGAGGGCGAGGTGTCCTTCGGCCCCGGCGCCCCGGCCATCCGCGAGAAGGCGCAGCGCCTCATCGACGCCCGCCACCCCGAGTTCCAGCCGCGGCTGGCCGACTTCATCGCCCGCGAGCCGGTGCGGCCGCTGCGCCGGGCCGTCGACCTCGAGCGCCTGCGCGGCGATCCGCGGCCGCGCCTGCTCTTCGTCACCCACGGATGGGGCGGCGGCATCGACAAGCACGTGCGCGACCTGGCGCGATCGCTGGAGGAGGACGCGCAGGTGCTGCGGCTGCGCCCCGCCGGGGACGGCGGCGCGAGCCTCGCCTGGCTGCGCGAGGGCGAGGAATTCGAGGCGTTCTTCGCAGGCGGGACAGACTGGGAGCTCCTCGTCTCGCTCCTGGACGCGCTCGCGCTCTCGAGCGTGCACTTCCACCACACGCACGGCCTGCCGCAGGCGGTGCTCGACCTGCCGGGCCGCCTGCGCGTGGGCCACGACGTGACGCTGCACGACTATCTCGCCATCTGCCCGCAGCACCACCTGGCCGATGCCGACGGCCGCTACTGCGGAGAGCCCGACGAGGCCGGCTGCGAGGCCTGCATCGCCCTGCGCCCGCCGGCGTGGCCGCTGGACATCCGCGCCTGGCGCGCGCGTTTCGGCGCGCTCCTCGTTGGGGCGCGTCGCGTCATCGCCCCCTCGCAGGACATCGCCTCGCGCCACCAGCGCCATTTCCCGGGGCTTGTCACCGTGCAGTGGCCCCACCCGGAAAGCGAGACGGGGCCCGCCAGGCCCCCCGTCCGCGTCCTCCTCCCCGGGGGGCTCGCGGCGATCAAGGGCTTCGCCGTGGTGGAGGCCTGCGTCCGCGACGCCCTCGCGCGCGACCTGCCGCTGCACTTCCGCGTGCTCGGCCATCTCGAGCGCGCGCTTCCGCAGTGGCCCGACGCACCCCTCTCGATCACCGGCAGCTACCCCGACGGGACGCTCGACCGGCTGATCGCCCTGGAGCGCGGCGACGTCGTGTTCTTTCCCGCGCAGGTGCCCGAGAGCT